>JBBDLQ010000144.1:5394-18456 GCA_040878765.1 Balneolaceae bacterium
TTCCCGTTTTTCCCGGGGCGGGTCATACTGTACACAATCAATTCCAAAATCCTGAAGTAAACTCACTACTGCGGATCCGGCTTTACCAACCCCGATTACGCCAACCCGGCCTATATTATTTTCTGGATGTTTTGTTTCCCTCCAAAGTAAAAGTGCGGTTAATACATATTCCGCAACGGTGCGGGCATTACAGCCATTTGCATCGGTCAGGGTAATACCTTGGTTTTCGAAATATTCATTATCAATGTGGTCGGTACCGGATGAACCAGTGCCAATGAATTTGAGCCGCTTTGGGGGATCGGGATAAGTATCCGCATTCAGATGGGTAACCGTACGGACTAAAAGCGCGTCAACAGCTTCGAGTCTTGGAATGCCCTCCGAGGGATCATAAAGAGTCAGGTTTGTTTGGGGAGGGATGAGCTCCTCAATTTTATACAGATTTTGGTCGGCTAAAACGTGTATCAAAAATTAGTAATTGAGTGAGAAAAAAAGCTGTTTTTAGGGTATACTTGGTACATGGAGTCAAAATACAATATAGTTTCGCTCATTCGCAAAAAACGTGATGGTAAATCTCTTCAAAAAGAAGAAATTCAGCATCTCATCGACCTTTATACTGCGGACAAAATCCCGGATTATCAAATTAGTGCCTTTCTTATGGCAGCTTTTTTAAATGGGATGAATGATGAGGAATCTGCAGCACTCACGGAATCAATGTTACATTCGGGTGAAATTGTAGATTTATCTCATGTTGCCGGGAAAAAAGTAGATAAACATTCTACCGGTGGGGTGGGAGATAAACTTTCACTGATTTTAGCCCCCATTGTGGCAGCAGCGGGCGTTCCGGTTCCCATGATATCTGGCCGGGGATTGGGGCATACCGGCGGAACCCTTGACAAACTGGAATCCATTCCGGGTTTTCAGGTAGATATGGATCTGGCTCGTTACAAAGAAATTATTGGTAAACACAACCTGGTATTAGCCGGGCAAACTAAAGAGATTGCACCAGCCGATAAACGGCTTTATGCACTGCGCGATGTAACGGCAACTGTTGAATCTATTCCTTTAATTGCCGGAAGCATTATGAGTAAAAAGCTTGCGGAAGGTATTGATGCTCTGGTATTGGATGTAAAAGCCGGATCTGGAGCATTTATGAAAAACACAGATGATGCTATTAAACTTGGAAAGGCTTTGGTGGGAATTGGCACTCAGTTTGAGAAGGAAACCATTGCCTATGTAACCAATATGAATCAGCCTTTAGGTTACAAAATCGGAAATTGGCTGGAAGTGGAAGAATGTATTGATGCCATGCACGGTGATGGGCCAAATGACATCATGGAAATCACCTACTTATTGTCTGGAACTATGATTTATCTGGGTGGTAAAGCAGCAGATGTCTCGGAAGGAATTGAAATCAGCAAAAAACAAATTGAAAATGGAGCTGCATTTCAAAAATGGCTGGATATTGTAGAAGAACAGGGTGGTGATGTAGAGATGATAAAATCACCCCAAAAATACCCCAAAGCCCGATACGAATTTGAAATTAAATCCCGCAAGGAAGGTTATCTTTCTGTAATGGATTCATATGAAATTGGAATGGCTGCCGTTGAAATGGGAGCCGGACGCAGGCAAAAGGAAGATGATGTTGATCCCCAGGCAGGAATTATCCTGAAAAAGAAAATTGGTAATAAAATTTCCAAAGGTGAAACAATATTGATTGGTTATACGAACAAGCCATCAACAATAGAAGCTGCAAGCGAAGCATTATTCGGGGCGGTGACTATTGCCGAAACTAAACCTGAGGTAATAAATTTGGTAAGTCATATTATTGACAAAGACGGAAGCAGGGCATTTGAGCTTTAACTGCTTGAAATACACTAATAATCGGTTAATTTAGTTCATAGTAATAACAGGGCATTAAAAATAAAGGAAAGTATTATGTTTCAACGATTTATCCGCGCTATAAGATCAATGTTCGGTGGCTTGATAAGCTCAATGGAAGACCCAAAACTCATTCTTGAGCAGAATATCAGGGAATTAAATGACCAAATTCCCCAGATGAATGAAAACATCGCCACAGTAAAAGCCAATTTACTGATGCTGCAAAAGGAACTGAACCGGAATGAAAAAGCGATTCAGGATCTAACCGCTAAAGTGAAATCAGCAATACAAGCTGATCGCGATGATATTGCTGAGGGTTACGCACTTCAGCTTGAGAAAGCAAAAGAAAATTTAGAGCATACCAAAGGCCAATTACAATTTGCTGAAAGTGCCTATGAAAAGGCATTGAAAGTGAAAAAAGTATTTATGAAGGAAAAGGATCGTAAGATTCAGGAGGCAAAAGAGGCATTACGAGCAAGCGAACGATCTGAGTGGCAGGCAAAAATTGCAGATACGTTAGAGCAGTTTGAGATTGGGGGTATCGATCAAACCCATGATGAAATGATTAACAGGCTAAATGAGCGCTCTGCCAAAAACGAAGCCCGTATGGAAATTGCCCTTGATAGCATTGATACGGAAACCATGGAGATTGAAGCAAATGCTGAGAAAATTCGTGCTAAGTCTCTGGTTGAGCAGTTCAAGCTGGAAATGGGCGAGAAAAGCGGCTCCATCAATATAGATGAGGAAGAGCCAGCTAAGGAAAAAGAGAAGTCCAAATCGGTTGGCAATAAAGAAAAAAGCAGCTCATAGGTTTAGGATAATGAAATGAGTACCAAAGGTGAACAAGATCGCGAGCGGCTCAAAGAAGAATACAAAGAGCATTACCGGCGCATTAAAGAGGCCAAAGAACGGCTGAAACGTGCTGAGCAAAAAGGGAAAATTTCCCAGGCTGTTCAGAATATGAATGCCGATAGTATTTTGGAATCTGTAGATGAGTTTCTAGGAAAAGTTCGCGATAAGGTTACACATGTTGAAGCCCGCCTTGATGTAGCTATGGATAACCTGGAGGATGAAACTTCAGCTTCCGGAAGTAAAGTAAAACGACAGGAATTAGACGAGGAACTGAAAAAACAAAAGGCAAAACAAACCCTAAAGCAGGTTAAAGCCGAAATGGGAATGTTGTATAATGAAATTGAAAAACATGCCGAGGAAATTAAAACGGAAAAAACCATAGGCCATAAAAAGCCGGAATCCGATAGCCCTGATCATTCATCAGAACCCAAATCATGAGCGACGAACTAAACATTAATTATACCCGGGAAGCCTTCATGAATCCCATTAACCTGGGAGTATTGCTGGTTTCTACATTAACGGCCTTTTTTATGACAGGTATGGGAGATTTCTCCAGCCTGCTGCTTACTACCGTTTTTGGGCTTGAATTGATGTATCTGGGAATTGTGCCAAAACTGCCCCGCTTCCGAAAAAAACTGGAACTCAGGAAGATCAAAGAACGTCATGCGGCAAATAATGAAAAAGAACTGTTTCAGTCGCTGGACAATAATTCACAGAAACGATTCCTGGTTCTGAAACATCTTGCAAAATTAATTCAGGAAAATTTCGAAAAACTGCCATACAGCTCACAGGGTTTGCTGGATAACATCGGTAAGAAAATTGATGAACTTCTGGGAAATTATCTTACGCTCTTAGATCTTATTAAGCGTTATGAGGTGTATCTGAATACTTCCCTTGAAGGTAACCTGAAAGAAGAGGTAATCCGGCAGATTGAGGAAATAAAAACCCTTGAATCGGAAAAACTTAAACGCACAAAAGCTCGCCGTGTGGCTATCATGCAAAAACGGCTTAAGAAATTCAGCGTTGCTAAAGAAAAATATTTAGTATGTGAAACACATTTGGAAACCATCGAAGATGCCGTCAGGTATATCTATGAGCAGTCTATGACAATGAGTAACCCTGAAGAAATTGGCTTCCAGCTCGATAATTTGCTTACCGAAGTGGAAGAAACTTCACAATTGATTGATGACTTAGATCAGGATATTTTACCGGAGTACACCACCGAATGGGAAACTGAATTAGATTTTGATTCTATTTTGGATGAACTATCGGATGATGTGAAATCGGAAATTAAACCTGCAAATAAAGTCAAAGAATAGAATATGGATCAGGCTTACAAAACACTTCTGTTGGAAGTGGATGATGCTGGAATTTGCACACTTACCATAAATAGACCCGACAAATTAAACGCGCTTAATACCCAGGTTCTTGATGAACTTAATGAGGCGGTTGATGCTATTAAAAACAATTACAAAATAAAGGCATTGATAATTACAGGAGCCGGAGACAAAGCATTTGTTGCCGGAGCCGATATTAAAGAATTGAGTTCGCTGGATCCGGTTTCAGGGGAAAAAGTCTCTAAAAAAGGGCAAGATATCTTTCAAAAAATTGAAGACATGACGATCCCGGTGATTGCCGCCGTAAACGGATATGCTTTGGGTGGAGGATGTGAACTTGCTATGGCATGCCATTTACGTATTGCCTCCCAAAGTGCAGCCTTGGGATTGCCGGAAGTGAGTTTAGGGCTCATTCCGGGTTATGGAGGAACACAACGGTTATCAAAATTAGCCGGAAAAGCTAAAGCACTTGAATTTATAATGACCGGCCGGCAGGTGAAAGCTGAAGAAGCATACGAAGTTGGGCTGGTGAATCAACTTACCGAACAATCTCCGGTTGAGGAAGCTAAGGCCTTATTGGGAAAAATATTAAAACAAGGTCCGGTTGCCATAAAAAATGCCTTATTAGCTGTTAAAGAATCAGGATCTGAAAATGGTTTTGAGGCTGAAGCAAAACTATTTGGAGAATTGTGTGGTACTGCTGATTTTAAAGAAGGAACAAATGCTTTTCTTGAAAAGAGAAAGCCCAATTTCTCCGGTAAATAATAACCAACTATTGTTGAATGAAAGACGAACCTCCATCGGGTAGCACATCAATGTTAGAATTTAGGCTTAATATATGGGGAGTATGTCCATGATTGAGTTTACTCTTATTTTAATCACTATTCTGTTAAGTGGTTTTTTTTCAGGCTCCGAAATTGCTTTTGTTACGGCAAATAAACTGAAGCTTGAAGTAGCTTCCCGTAAAAACAGTTTTTTGGGAAATTCTATTGAGTTTTTCACCCGCAAGCCAGACACTTTCCTTACCACTACTTTAGTGGGTAATAACATAGTGAATGTTCTATATGCAACTTTCATGGCAATTTTCCTGGTAGAACCAATACAGCTTTATTCTGAATCCTGGTTTGGTATCATTCCTACCGATATCGAAGTGCTGATTATTCAAACCATAATTGCCGCAGTGATAATTATGCTCTTTGGAGAAATATTACCAAAAGCCATTTACCGAGCCCTTGCAGATCATATGATCGCGGTGATCTCAGTGCCGCTTAGAGTCGCTTATTACCTGTTCAGGCCTTTAATTGAAATATCAAAAGGGTCATCCAATTTTCTTATTAAATGGCTGGTAAAGGATGCCGAAGTGGTTGAAAATTATTATAGGCGGCAGGATGTTGAAATGATTTTTAAAGAACTCAGGGAAAGCGGCGGCAGCCACGAAATTGACGAAGACGATTCGGAAATCCTTCAAAATGTACTTGAACTTTCGAACAAGAGAGTAAAAGATTCCATGATTCCCCGTATCGAAATTGAAGCAGTGGAGAAAGATACCACCATCGATGAAGTGCTTAACATGTTCATTCAAACCGGACATTCAAAACTCCCGGTCTACCGGGATTCCATAGATGATGTAATTGGTGTAGTTTTTGCCCACGACTTTTTCCATGAACCTAAATCACTGAACGAGATTATACGTCCTGTGAAATTGGTTCCTTCCAGTAAAAAATCAAAGGATTTACTCACAGAATTCAGGAAATCAAATATGTCGGTAGCTATTGTTTTGGATGAATACGGCGGCACATCCGGAATGGTGACAATCGAAGATTTGCTGGAAGAAGTGGTAGGTGATATTCAGGATGAGTATGATGTTGAGGATGAAATCATGAAACGGCTTTCCGAAAATACTTTCGTGATAAGCGGTAATGTGGAAATTGAAGAGCTGATGGAAAAATTTGAGGAAATCAACCTTCCGCTGGAACCTTCTGAGTATGATACCGTAGCGGGATTCATCATTAATTATTTAGGGCGTATACCGAAAGTAAATGAAGAGGTAGTAATTGGGGGCAAGAAGTTTATCATTAGTAAAGCCACCCCAAGCCGAATTGAAACGGTTAAGCTCATTTTAATTGAGTAAGCTTTCAGCTATCAGACTTCAGCTTTCAGTAATTAAGGAAATTACTGAAAGCTGACAACTGAGGTCTGATAGCTATATTTCAAGTGGTGACTAGTTAGAAAAAGGAAGAAAATTAACCAACGCATTATGTTCGAACACTATCCAAAATGGTCGCAGGAATTTGCCAGAAAGTACCTGAGCAGAACTATCAATCAGTTTATTTTGCATGGCAATGTGCACGACCTTGTACCTCTTAAAGGCGAAAAGGAAACCGAATTCAATCGGTTAAAATCATTTTTGTCTGATGAATTCTTTGGCGCCCGCGATTTCGTTGTGTTTTATGACCGTGCTTCCGGTATCTATTTTCGGGACAAGGAATCACAGGCAGATTTTAATCAGGCTATTGCTGGCCGAGATAGTTTGGTTGGAACCGATTACGCCCAAAAAATGCCCAAAGATCCGGTTCGGGTAATGTCGCTGCTGGAGCAATATTTTCGCCTCCGTTTAGATCAAAAGAAAAGCATTGCCCTGATTATTGATTATGCCGAAACCATAGTACCAATGAGCGATGCCGCTTCAATCGGCAATGAAGACCGGACTTCGCTGGTATATTTATCACGGTGGGCACATGATCCTATGTTCCTTGCCTCCGATTTCACCACAGTGCTTATCACCGAAAACTTAGCAGACCTCAACAAGACCCTTGTTCAAAATCCTTATACAACTGATATCAGAATAAATATTCCCGGAGAGCAAGACCGGCTCGATTTCATAAAATTTGAAACAAAGGGTGACACCTGGAAAGAAATCTCATCCGTAAAACCAAATATTGTTGCCCAGCAAACCGCGGGATTGAATTTCGTAAATATTCGCAGCGTAATTTCACACGCCAGAGAAAATAAAGAGAAAATTACTTTTGAAGGCCTTTCAGAAACTAAAAAGGAACTCATTGAGGCAGAAGCCTATGGACTGCTTGAATTCGTAGAAACACATTACTCCCTTGATAATGTAGCGGGCCATACACATGTAAAAAAACATCTTCGTCAGGCGGTAAAAGCACTTAAAGCCGGGCGACAGGATGTAATGCCTATGGGATATTTGGTTTGTGGTCCGGTTGGAACCGGGAAAACTTTTATGGTGACTTGTTTTGCCAGTGAGGTTGGAATCCCTATGGTGAAACTCAAAAACTTCAGAAGTCAGTGGCAGGGTGTAACTGAAGGAAATCTTGAAAAAATTCTTTCTCTGCTCAAAGCTATGGCTCCTGTAGCTGTTATGATAGATGAAGCCGATGCCTACCTTGGCGATCGTGATGCAAGCGGAGACAGCGGCGTTTCGAGTCGCGTGTTTTCACAAATTGCCACTTTTATGAGTGATACTGCAAATCGTGGCCGCATAGTATGGTTTTTGATGACAGCTCGCCCCGATTTAATGCCGGTTGATTTAAAACGTCAGGGCAGGGCAGAAGAACATTTAGCTCTTTTCCCTCCCTATACAAAAGAAGAACGCGTGGAATTATTTAAGGCCATGGTCCAAAAAACGCACCTTAAAATGACGGAAGAATATATTCCCGTTATGATAGAAGAAGGCCAGAATACGTTTTCCGGCGCAGATATGGAAGCGGCTTTAACGCGGGCAAAATTCCGAGCTGCTGCGGAGGGCAAAAAGCAGGTTACCCCTGAATTATTGGACCTTGCACTTTCGGATTTTTTACCACCAACGTATCCCGAAGAAATTGAACTACAGACTTTGAGTGCGGTAATTGAATGTACCTCCAGGGAATTGCTTCCTGAACGCTATCGCGATATGGACCGGGATGAAATACTTTCTACCATTGATGAACTGAAGTTTAGAGTAGGGTAATTGAGACGATACAAATCGAAAAAAGCCGGATACTTCTTCTACTTTTTTCAATATAAAAAAGGAGAAGCCCGGCTTTGGATAAAATTATAGAAAGCAGATAAAACTACTCGTTTCCACCTCCCGAATAAGCATTTACAACAGAGTAAATGTTGTCTTTATGCTCGCTGCACATTCCAGACCACGTATTCATATAATCCGGATTTGTTTCCATTATTTCTGCGAACATTGCATCAAATGCTTTTTCAAAAGATGAGAGATTTTCGGCACTATAATAAGTAATGAGGTTCCATTCATCACCCCAAAGATGACTTAATATACCCCAATTTATTAGCTTCCCTTCATCTACAAACCTGTTTAGAATAGGCGCGTTTACTTCATTTGCCAGTTTAATGGCATCTTGCAACTTACTGTAATCGCATTTGAAATAACTTACTACAATTATTCCATTGCCTTGCGATTCCATTTCTTGTGTGTCTTCTTGCCCAAAAACCAAGCCTGTACAAAGCACTAGACAAGTTATAGTTAGCATTGCTCCTTTATACATAATTGTGTACCTCAATTTAATTGTTATTATATATTTACTGTGTTTATACCTAAAGAATAGTCACCGTTCTAATACTTCCGATGGTAACTACCTCATAGGTTAGCTAATTAATTAAAATATTGGGTCCCATGCAATTATTCAGATGGAAGGGAGTATAAGCACTATTATCAAATGTTAAGTCAACCTTTACTATCGGGTTAATTCTGTTTTTGGAGTTCATAAATTATCCGCGCCTGAACCCATTACTTTGTGTCCTTGTGCCTTAGTGACCTTAAAAATACTGGAATAATGTCTCCGTCCGACCATCCTATACCAAAATGTATCATTGATATATCACTAGAAATTTTGAGCATTTGAATTGTTCGGTTTTGTCTATCTGAAGTATCCCGAGAATAATCAGGACAAGTCGAAGTATTGTTAAGGAATTCAATATAACAGGCATACAAAAACATTTATGTTGGAAGGCTATTTACCCCGATGGAAGATATATGGTTTAATACCCCAGGTTCTTCAATAACTTTTTTTAGGTTAAAAGTTGGATTGCTCTTACATCGGTATAAATGCCTATAATATGGTATAACAAGCGTTATTACCGGAGATATTATTAATTCCAGAAACGTGGATGCCGAAAAATGGTTAAAAAACAGTATTAGAACCTTCGAGCGTCCGTTAGGTCCTCGAAGCGTTCGATTTGGAGGCAGGAATCCCCTTAACGCTCGCAGGACCTATCGGACGCTGCGAGGTTACTCTTCTAAGAGCTTATTTTAATTTAAATTATAACCACTCAACGCGTTATACTACTTAAACTCACCGAATATATTTTAATAGGTACGCTGCTTAGTTTTGGTATTGCCATGGCTATAAGCGCGCTTTATTTGAAACTTAGGCTTTTTATAGAATAATGGAGGCTTATATCAGTCTCCGAAGCTAATGCCTACACCACGGGCTGTTCGCACTAAAAAGCTATCCGGATCAACTTGATTATAAACAGAAGTAGCTTTTTTGAGTGAAACTGAAGTGATTTCATTATCTACAAAAGCTACCATTTCACCATAAGTTCCATTTATAGCCATTTCCATTGCTTTTACACCAAACTGAGTAGCCAGAACCCGGTCGTATGCAATGGGTTTTCCTCCACGCTGTAAATGCCCCAAAACCATTTCCCGAATATCGTATTTAAATCCAGCTTCTTTTATTTGTTCTGAAAGTTGATAAGCCACGCCTCCCAATCTAACATTTTGATAGCCGGTTTCCTCGCTGTCTCGGGAAATCACGAAACCATCTACTGGTTTTGCTCCCTCAGCAATGACAATATTTGCAAATCCTTTTCCTGCGGTGTAACGCTTATTCAATCTTTCAACAAGTTTATTTACATCATAAGGAATTTCCGGTATCAGGCACACTTCCGCTCCGCCAGCGATGGCAGAATGCAAAGCAATCCATCCAGCATTACGGCCCATAACTTCCATAATCATAAGTCGGTGATGCGAGGCAGCCGTCGTTACCAGTTTGTCCACACCGTCAGTTGCGATTTCTACCGCTGTTTGAAATCCAAAAGTGTAATCTGTAAGTGATAAATCATTATCAATGGTTTTTGGAACCCCAATTACATTTAGTCCTTTTTCATATAAAGCCTGACTGATACGTTGTGAACCATCACCCCCAATATTAATTACAGCCTCAAACCTGTTATCTTTTAGATATTTTATCATTTCATCCGAACGATCTACTGTAGTCCAGCTTCCGTCTTCCTGTTCTACCGGCCAGGAAAATGGCCCGCCTTTAGTGGTAGTTTGCAGAATGGTACCGCCTTTAACATGAATTCCACTCACTTCTTTGTTGTTTAAGGGAATAATCTCTTTAGGCTCTCTCAAAACCCCGTTAAATGCTTCAATACTGCCAAATACCTGCCACTCAGTTTCTCTTTGTGCCCTTTTAACAATGGCGCGTATGACTGCATTTAGCCCGGGACAATCGCCTCCTCCGGTTAATACAAGTACTTTTTTCATGATCCAAAATTATATAGTTAGAAGCTTAAAATGATTTCATAGTGCTAAAATAGACTTTAACAATCAGATTTCATCTATTTAACTGAAAATATGTATCATCTGGTAAATCAATATGAAATAAAACCACCGATGATGAAAAAGATTTGGCTATTCCTTTTTGCCGCAGCTATGCTAACTCCAAAAACCCTTCCTGCCCAGGATGCTCAATTCAACACACTGCTCTTTACCAAAACCGAGGGCTGGCATCATGAATCCATTAACGAAGGGGTTGATGCTATCCGTGAGCTTGGTGAACGCCATGCTTTTAACGTAAACTGGCAGGAAATGACCGGCGTGTTTACGGATGAAGGCCTGGCAAATTACGATGTGATCATTTTTTTGAATACTACCGGCGATGTGTTGAATGATGAGCAACAAGCTGCCGTTGAGCGTTTTATCCAATCTGGCAAGGGCTTTGTTGGCATTCACTCAGCTTCTGATACCGAATATGACTGGCAATGGTACACGCAATTAGTAGGAAGAATGTTTAAAACGCACCCAAAAATTGAAACAGCCGAAATAACGGTTCACAATAATAGTTTCCCCGGCCTTGAACGCTATCCCGAAACTCGCTGGTGGACTGATGAATGGTACGAATTTCAGGATGAAACCGTTGATGGTTTAAATTATCTGATCACGGTTGATGAAGATACTTATGACGTAACCGACGATTGGGGAAAAGGAGTGTCGCATGGAATGGGAGATTTCCATCCGGTAGCCTGGTATCATGAATTTGATGGCGGCCGGTCCTTTTATACGGCGATGGGACATATGCCGGAAAATTTTAGTGACGAACTATTTCTGGAGCATATATTTGGCGGAATTCTGTGGGCAGCCACTGGAAAAGGGCTTTAGGAATATCGAATATTGAATAACGAATTTTGAAGTGTTTGATAATTGCTCCTGCTGCTTTGTTCGGGAGCGTTTCTTAAACTCAATCACTAAATCTTAGTGTTCTTAAACTAACTTTATAAAGCTTTGTGTTCTACATCTCGCTCTATAGCTTTTTATTTTATATTTCGCTCCACACGCTCTGCGTTTGCCAACGGCATGCCGTTGGCAGGAGCGTTTTTATTGGCGTCCAGGAAACTATTATTTTATCACATTCATTAACTAAACGAATACCAAACAAAAGCATAAAAAATGAATGTATTAGTAATTGGAGCTAACGGACAAATTGGAACCCGCCTGGTTCAAAAACTGAAAGAGAGCAGTCACCATCCCAAAGCGATGGTTCGAGAGGAGAGCCAAATTGAGAAGTTTGATGCAGAGGGGATTGAAACAGTATTAGCTGATTTAGAGGAGGATTTCGGTCATGCATTTCAGGAAGTTGAAGCCGTGGTATTCACAGCCGGTTCAGGCGGACATACACCAAAATCCCAGACAAAAGTAATTGACCGTGATGGTGCTATAAAAGCCATTAAAGAAGCTCAAAAAGCAGAAGTAAAACGGTTTATCATGGTAAGTGCACTCAAGGCAAACAGGAGTTCGGAAAATTGGTCGGAGGCAATGCAGCATTATTATGAAGCCAAATCAGCGGCCGATGAATACCTGAGAAACTCAGGCCTGGATTATACTATTCTAATGCCCGGACGACTGAGCAACGAGGATGGAACAGGAAATATAGATCTTGGTGAACGCATAGAGTTAGACAACAGATCTATCACCCGGGATGATGTAGCTTCAGTAATAGTTGAAATTTTGGATCAGGAAAATACATTTGGTAAAAGCCTGGAACTATTACAGGGAAATATCCCCATAAATGAAGCAGTAGAAAAAATTCAATAAATAAAAAAACCCCGGAAATCGATCAGAAATCCGGGGTTATTTGGGGTATAAATTAAATAGCAGTTTTGGGTGGTAAGATTTAATCTGCTATTCTACGATAAATTTTCCTTTCATAAGTGCATAGTGGCCGGGGAAGCTACAAATGAAATCATAGGTCCCTGCTTCCGGAGCTGTAAACTCAATAGTGGTTTCCTGTCCGCCGCCCAATAATTTAGTGTGAACAATAACCTGGTCGGTATCCTCAGGTATATACTCATTGTCAGCAAATTTTGAAGCGGCCGCACCAAATTTATTAATGTCTGTTTCCGGTGTTAATAATACCCAATTGTGGCCCATAGCAGCTTTTGGTAGTTTACCAACATGCTTCAAAGTAAGCACTACAGTTTGTCCGGCCTTGACTTTGATTTCGTCAGTGTCAAATTGCATTTGGTCATTGCTTTCTACAACAATTTCAACTTTATCTTGTGCAGTTAAAGTACTGGTGAATGCTAATGTAAAAATAGTTAGTATTGATAATAGAATTCTCATAGTGAATTTTGTTTTAAAGTTATATAAGCGAAACCGGCCTCGACATTTCGGATACGCTTGTCTTTTATTATGTTGGTTCAATGATCAAGTTTATATGTGAATATTTTGTGAAGTTAG
>JBBDLQ010000144.1:18556-36090 GCA_040878765.1 Balneolaceae bacterium
TTGCCCAATCACCTTCACTTGCCGTGGACCATCAAGGCCCTTGAGGCGGGAAAACACGTTTTGTGTGAAAAACCCATTGGAATGAATGCCGCAGAAGCAAAACAATTGTTTGAGGCTACTAAAAAATATCCCGATTTAAAGGTGATGGAAGCATTTATGTACCGTTTTCACCCACAGTGGAAAGAGGTTAAATCATGGATCTCTGAGGGAAAAATCGGAGACATCAAAACCATTCAATCTGTATTTACCTATTTCAATGCCGATCCCGATAATATTCGAAATAAGGCAGGTATAGGAGGCGGGGGACTTCTGGATATTGGATGTTATTGCATTTCTGCCTCCAGGTATTTGTTAGAAGCAGAGCCCACTAAAGTTTATGGGGAAATTGAACTTGATCCCGATTTCAATACCGACCGTATGGCTTCAGGCATCCTGACATTTCCTAAGGCAACGGCTACATTCACCTGTTCAACCCAGGCAAGTCCGGAACAGCACCTGAAAGTATTTGGAACCGAAGGGTTTATAGAAATGGAAATTCCATTCAATCCTCTCGAAAATTCATGTACTATTTCATTGAAAAAAAATGGGGAAGAAATAGAATCAAAAGTAATGCAAGCCAATCATTATACATTGCAGGGGGATGCATTTTCGAAAGTAATTTTAAACAATGAACCTGTGCCTACTTCTCTTGAGGACGCGCTCTCTAATATGCGGGTTATTGATGCAGTTTTTGAAAGCAGTAAAAACCAAAGTCCGGTTAGGCTATAACTAAACGATTTATTCATAATACATGGTTCATTGCAGTGGTTCGGGGAATAGATGGCAGATGGTGCCGGAATTTAGTATAGTTGGAGGCGGAGCCTGCCTTTGCCGGCAGACAGGCCTCCGGCGAGCATTCCGAGGCAGAGCCCGCGGAACGTGGGTAAAAGTAACAAATACGTTCTATTCGTCAGATTGAAAAAAATTTAGAAATAGAATTTATGTTCTCTCTTTCCAGATGTTGGGATTCCTGAAGGTGTTGAATACCGCCCGCACGGTGATAAGCTGTTCCTGTTCGTTAATTGTAAAATGAATCATATACGGATATTTTTGTAATGGAAGACAGTGTATATCATCATAGCGAATTTGGAAGAATGGGTTTTGTTCGAGTTTGCGTAAATATTCGTTCAAAATATCTTCGAACTGTTCTCCAAGGCCGGGTTGTTGTTCCTCGTAATAATCAATGGCTAGTTGGATGTCCTGCATGGCCCTGGGGTCAAGGACCGTGGTAAACGCCATTACGCCTTGGTTTTAAAAGTGAACTGCTTGCGGGCCTCTTCCCAAGGGATCATGTCCTCCGGCTTAGCGGTTTTGATGCGCTCCCTAACAATGGCTTTATGCTCTGTAGGAATCTCCATTTCTTCGGAGGAAACTTCCAGCCCTAACTGCTCAATGAGTTCCAGGACAAAATCTACTTTTTGGTCGGGAATTTTAAGAATGATCTCTTTCATACTATTTGTTATTTCATGATGAGTTAATAATAACGAATAAACGTCAAAGAGAACACTTAGTTTTTCCCGTAGGCTTTTACCCTCGTTCCGGGGCAGAGCCCACGGAACGAGGGTAAGACTCATGAAAGTAACTAAAAAAAGTTGGTTACTGAATCGCCTTAAACTTAGCGGCTTTTCCAGAAAGGATCCCTGGGGAAATGAGGTTGAAAAGAACATTAATCCTAAGAACAAATATGATCTAAAAGTAACAAACACGTTCTATTCGTCAGATTGTAAAAAGTTTTGATCTACTCTCTCTTTTAGGTTCTGT
The DNA here is from genome assembly GCA_040878765.1 of Balneolaceae bacterium. Taxonomy (GTDB): domain Bacteria; phylum Bacteroidota; class Rhodothermia; order Balneolales; family Balneolaceae; genus Gracilimonas. The sequence goes on from JBBDLQ010000144.1 coordinate 20,357, forward strand.
CCTTCCAGATTTTAGGGTCTCTGAATGTATTGAACACGGCGTGAACGATGACTTGTTGTTGTTCTTCGTTGATCGTGAAGTGAATCATAAACGGAAATTTTTTTAGTGGCAGGCAATGTACATTATCATACCTGACTTGGTAAAATGGATTCGTTTGCAACTTTTTGAGATGAGCTTTTACCGCTGTATGGAATTCCCTGCCTAAACCGGGCTGTTGTTCATTGTACCAATCAATCCCTTCCTGAATATCTTGTTCCGCTTCCGGTTCAACTTTAATAGTGAACGCCATTAATCAAGTGTAAAGCTATCCTTTACCTGCTCCCAGTCTAACAGGCGCTCAGGATTGGCCTTGGATTTTTGGATGCGCTCCCTGACAATGGCTTTATGCTCTTCAGGAATCTCCATTTGTTCGGAGGAAACTTCCAGCCCTAACTGTTCGATAAGTTCCAGAACAAAATCTACTTTTTGGTCAGGAATTTTAATAATGATCTCTTTCATACTATTTAGCATTTTGCCGAAGGCATCCCTTCGGGAGTTGATGAGTTAATAATAACGAATAAACGTCAAAGAGAACACTTAGTTTTTCCCGTAGGCTTTTACCCTCGTTCCGGGGCAGAGCCCACGGAACGAGGGTAACGAGGGTAAACACAAAGTCCCATTAAGCTTTAATAAAACGATTTAGATAATGAATCATAGTTCTTATTGGGCTGAGGGTACCATGATTTATATTTAATTTCACAGCTTTTCTTTTGGCAAATCAATGACTTATAAATTTTAGGTTATATAGTTAACCAATAAATTCAACCAATTGGTTGAAACAATTAGTTGAATTGTGTAATATGCTATGAAATTAAATGACCAAAACCATGGCTATAGAAAAAGAAACAGAAGAAAAAATTTTCGCAGCGGCACAGGAAGTGTTTCAAAAAAAAGGATTTGACGGTGCCCGAATGCAGGAAATTGCCGATGAGGCCGAGATCAATAAATCCATGCTGCATTATTATTACCGTAGTAAAGACAAATTATTTATGGCGGTATTTCAGGTAGGGATAAAAAAAATTCTTCCAAAGGTTCTTGGAGTATTGGGATCCGATAAAAACCTGGAGGAGAAAGTTGTTCAAATAGTGGATTTCTATTACTACATCTTCAGTGTGAATCCTCATTTACCTGCTTTTGTAATTCATGAAATGAATATGCATCCGGAGAGATTTCGGGATTTTATTCTTTCTACTGAAATTCAAATACCACAAGAATTCAAAGATCAGGTGGAGGATGAAGTTGCAGCTGGCAGGATGGTGCAAATAAAACCTGAGCAATTTTTGATCAATATTGTAAGCATGTGCATGATGCCGGTGATCGCAAAAAAATTGGTTCAGGTCATTTTTAGTTTTGATGAAAGTGATTACAAAGAATTTCTTAAGGAACGGAGAACACTAATTCCCGAACTGATTATGAATGGGGTAAAACCGACATGAAAAAACTGATAATACTAATAACATTATGGATTTTACCGGCGTTTTTATCGGCTCAGAATAAACTTGATTCCATCTCTCTGGAATATTGTTACAATCAAATTGAGCGGTCGTATCCTTTAACACAAAAAATTGATCTGCAGAATAAAATAACAGCACTCAATGAGCAAATTTCCCGCTCTGGTATGTACCCGGAAATTCAGGTGAATGCCAGTGCGAGCTATCAGTCGGATGTAACGGAAGTTCCATTTTCGGCTCCCGGTACAACTCCAACACAATTCAGTAAAGACCATTACAAACTTTCGCTGGATGTGAGTCAGGTTATTTACGACGGAGGAAAAACACAAGCTTTGAAGGAGTTGGAAAAAGGACAGGGAGCTGCTGAAGATGCCGGTGTTAAAACGGATTTGTGGAACATCAGGAAGCAATCTGAGCAGGTTTATTTTGGAATTTTGATGCTTCAGAAGAAAAAGGAATCGGTTGAATTATTGATCGCTGAAATTGAAAATCAGCTTTTAATGGTGCAATCCAGGGTTGAAAATGGAGTACTGCTGCCCAGCAATGCCCTTGTTTTAGAAGCAGAATTGCTAAAAATAAAGCAAGAACGTATGCAGGTTGAATATGACCTCAAGGCTTCTTTTGAAGTATTAAGTGAAATTATTGGGACTCAAATTTCTGAAGATGCCAAATTAATGGTACCGCAAAGTAAAGTTTCAATTGATGAGACTGTTTCGGAAATAAAACGTCCGGAGTTAGATTTGTTATCCAAGCGTCGAAATACACTTTTACTACAGCAGAAGCTTAACAAAACAGATAAACTCCCAAAAATTTCTGCTTTTGGAACCACTGCTTATGGCCGGCCCGGACTAAATGTATTTGAGGATGACCTTCAAACTTATTGGATAGTAGGTGTGAAAGCGCAATGGAGTTTTAGAAACTGGAATAATTCCGGGAAAAGATCAGAAGTACTGGAGCTTCAAAAGAAAAAGCTACAGTATGATGAAGATTCATTTCTGATTGGTGTTAAAAATGAAATAAGTAAATCAGTACAAAAAATTGAGCAACTCAGGGAGCAGATCACATTAGATGAACAAGTATTGAAGCTGAGAGAACGGATCACCGCCGAAAAACAACAACAGCTTGATCAAGGTGTGATTACTTCCACAGAATATCTTACCGAATTAACAGCTGAAAATCGGGCAAAATTAGATCTCGAAATAAGGAAAATTCAGCTGGCACAGGCTTATATCGAATATTCAACTAATAAAGGAAACACATGGAATTAAGAAAATGGATTGGAATATTGGGAGTATTTTTGATACTCACTTCCTGCAATAAAGACGATGTTTCAGATGCATACGGACAGTTTGAAGCCGATGAAACCACGATCTCTTCAGAGGCAGCCGGAGTGCTCAAGCAATTTGATTTGAAAGAAGGCATGACAGTTGAAGCCGGACAGCAAGTGGGGCTGGTTGATACGGTTCAGTTATCCCTCAAAAAGAAAGAGATCATGGCATCTGTTCGGGCAATAAGAACAAATATATCTAAGCTAAATGCACAGGCGGATGTATATCGCGAACAACTTGAAACAGCGAAGCAGGATCTCCGGCGGTTTACCTCTCTGAAGGAAAATAATGCGGCTACGCAGCAGCAAATTGATCAGGCGCAAGGGCAAGTAAACGTCCTCAACAAGCAGATCACATCGGTTGAAGTGCAAAAGGAGTCTGTGTATGCAGAGCTTGAAACGGCCCAAGCCAGAATTGCCCAGGTTGCAGATCAAATTCAGCGAGCCCGGATTATAAATCCCATCAACGGAACGGTATTGTCTGTTTTTGTTGAACCGCACGAACTGGTAACAAGCGGAAAGCCATTATATAGGATTGCAAACCTGGGTGAACTCAATTTAAAGGTTTATGTATCGGGAGCACAATTACCTCAGGTAGCCATTGGTCAAAAGGTAGAGGTGAAAATTGATAAAGATATTAAAACCAATGAATCGCTTCCCGGTACGGTAAGCTGGATAGCATCGGATGCAGAGTTCACTCCGAGAATGATTCAAACCAAGGAAGAACGGGTTACACAGGTATATGCGGTGAAAGTACGGGTTCCCAATTCTGACGGTAAGCTAAAGATTGGAATGCCAGGCGAGGTGAATTTTTAGAGTTCTTATAAGTAATAGGGCAGGCTGAGGTTTGCCCCATATTGAAATTAATGCGTGATATATACTAAACGATGTTCAACCAGAAAGAGCAGAATTATCAACCGGAATATCAAAATCTTATGACTTTAATTAAGGAATGGGATGATGCCATTGAAAAGCATGTACAGCAGATGTTGGATGAACTGGAGAAAGTGTATCAGGGAAATTTGGACCATAAATAAAGTAATGGCGGGAAGGCAATTTTTTAAGCTTTAAATCCATGACAGGATATTCAAAAATTATATGAACACAGTTGTAAATATATCGAAGGCATCAAAATCCTTCGGAAATGTGGAGGCTTTAAAAGAAATATCCTTTGAAGTTAATGAGGGAGAGTTGTTCGGTCTCATTGGTCCGGATGGGGCGGGGAAGACCACTTTATTCCGGATCATGAACACCTTGTTGATTCCCGATTCCGGCTCAGCTACCGTTTTGGGAAGTGATGTTGTGGAGGATTATAAAATCATCCGTCCGCAGTTAGGATATATGCCAGGGAGGTTTTCATTATATCTGGATCTGACGGTTGAGGAAAACATCCAGTTTTTTGCTTCTGTTTTCGGAACCAGGTTGGAAGAAAATTATGATCTGGTAAAACCGATTTACAGTCAGCTTGAGCCATTTAAAAACAGAAGAGCTGGTGCGTTATCAGGCGGAATGAAACAAAAACTGGCTTTGAGTTGTGCACTTATTCACAAGCCAAAATTATTGCTTTTGGATGAACCGACCACCGGGGTTGATGCGGTTTCGCGCAAGGAATTTTGGGAGATGCTGGCCTCCCTGAAAAATGAAGGAATCACAATCATTGTATCTACTCCATATATGGATGAAGCCAATTTATGTGATCGTGTGGCCCTCATCCAAAAGGGGGAAATTCTCCAAATCGATACTCCGGATAAAATCGTGAATTCCTTCAAAAAACCACTGTTTGGTATCAAATCCCAGAACAAATATAAACTGCTTCAGGTGCTGCAAAACTATCAATGGACTGATTCGGTGCATCCCTTCGGCGAGTATATCCACTATACCGATATACGAGATAAAACTTCCCGGGAAACGCTTGACGATTACCTGCATGAACAGGGAATATCGGAAGTCGAAATAATTTCCATCAAACCAAATATTGAAGATGTTTTTATGGCACTGATGAGTGGTGAAAGGGAGGGTATAAATGAATGAAGTAGTTATTTCTACCACTAATCTGACCAGAAAGTTTGGAGATTTCACAGCTGTTAATAATATTACATTTAATGTGAAAAAGGGAGAAGTATTTGGGTTTCTTGGGGCCAATGGTGCCGGGAAAACCACTGCCATGAAAATGCTTACCGGATTACTAACCCCAACCTCTGGAAATGCCTTAGTAGCCGGATATGATGTTTACTCAGGTACCGAACAGATCAAAAAGAATATAGGCTACATGAGCCAAAAGTTTTCCCTTTATGATGACCTGACGGTTGAGGAAAACATTAGGTTCTATGGCGGGATCTATGGAATCAACAAAAAAGAATTAAACCAAAAGATTGGTGAAGTAATAGAATCAGTTGGCTTGCAATCCGTCCGGAAAAAACCGGTTCAATCCCTTCCATTAGGCTGGAAGCAGAAACTGGCTTTTTCCATTTCCATTCTTCATCGCCCGAAAATTGTATTTCTGGATGAACCGACCGGCGGAGTTGACCCGATTACCCGCAGGGAATTTTGGGAGAAGATTTATGAGATTTCGGATCAGGGAATTACCGTATTTGTCACCACGCATTATATGGATGAAGCCGAGTACTGCGACCGGGTTTCCATTATGGTTGACGGCAGAATTGAAGCGCTTAATTCCCCGGAGGAATTAAAAAAATCGTATTCATCGAGATCCATTGAAGAGATCTTTATAAAACTGGCAAGATCGGCAAGCAGGGGGCAGGGATGAATACTTTTAAAGGCTTTGTGATCAAAGAATTCAAACAAATTTATCGTGATAAGCGCACCTTGGTGGTTCTTTTTGGAATGCCTGTAATCATGATGATCTTGTTTGGGTTTGCCATTCGTAATGAAATCAATGATGCACAAATTGGAATCCTGGATTTTTCCAAAGATCAGGTTACCCGGTCTGTCATACAGAAATTAAGTAATTCCGAATCCTTTAAAGTGACGGCATATCTTTCAGGATATGATGAAGTAGAAGAAATTTTCAGAGCCGGTGAGATCAAAGAAATCGTGGTTTTTGAACAGCAATTTGAAAAGAAACTAACGACCGGTGGAATTGCGAACATACAGATCATAACAGATGCCACCGATCCCAATCTCGCAAACCTTGTGCAGGCTTATACCTCAAATATTGTTCGGGATTATGTGAACGAATTAAATGCTGAATCCGGATTCGTAACAAATCAGGCAGGACTTCAGCCGGAAATAAGGATGATGTATAATCCCGAATTGCGCAGCGTAAATTTATTCGTTCCCGGCCTTATTGCGGTAATCCTGATGCTGGTTTCAGCCCTGATGACCTCCATTTCTATTACCCGCGAAAAAGAAATGGGGAATATGGAAATTTTGCTGGTTTCACCATTGAAACCCCATCATATTATCATAGGCAAAGTATTGCCTTACATGGTTTTATCTATTGTAAACGTATTTACTATTTTAGTTTTAGCGGAATTCATTTTCAATGTGCCATTCAAAGGATCCTACCTATTATTTTTCTTTGAAGCCGGGTTATTCATATTAGCTGCATTGGCACTCGGGGTTTTTATATCCTCGGTAGCAAATAATCAGCAAACAGCCATGATGGTTTCACTTGCGGGACTCTTACTGCCCACCGTTTTGCTATCCGGCTTCATTTTTCCGGTTGCCAGTATGCCGATGCCGCTTCAGTGGTTATCTCATATTATCCCGGCAAAATGGTTCCTGATTATTGTTCGGGGCATAATGCTTAAAGGTTCAGATCTGATATTGATGTGGAAAGAAACCTTGATTCTTGCATTGATGACACTCGGCTTCATTGGTATGAGCCTCAAAAAATTTAAAGTGAGGCTGCAATGAAGATTATAGGCTATTTACTTGAAAAGGAATTCATCCAGATTTTTCGCAACAAAGCGATGTTACCTATCATTTTTGTGATGCCGATTGTGCAGCTTTTGGTGCTTTCTTTTGCGGCAACTTATGAGCTTAAAGAAGTTGACTTTGCACTGGTAGATATGGATCAATCTTCACTTTCCCGAGAGCTTACGGCAAAATTTCAGTCAACGGGTTATTTCAATTTAACGGAAGTGATATTTGATGAAAAACAGGCTCAGAAGATGATGAATGCCGGGGATATAAGTATGATTATGTACCTGCCATCCGGTTTGGAAACCGATTTCAGCAGTGGAAAACCGGCTTCTATACAGCTTTCGATAGATGCGGTAGATGGCACACAAGCCGGTCTTATTCAATCGTATTCCACATCAATAATTAATGATTATAACCAGGATAAATTTGCGAATTTGCAAATAGATGTATGGCCGCCTGTTGTTAACAAAGCCAAATCCATTAACATAATACCGCAAAACTGGTATAACCCGGATCTTGATTATCTGACCTTTATGGTTCCTGGAATTTTGGTGGTGTTGGTTTCTATGATCGGCCTGTTTTTATCCGGAATGAATATTGTCAGGGAGCAGGAAATTGGAACTATTGAGCAACTTAATGTAACTCCCATCCGAAAATCACATTTTATGATTGGTAAACTGGTGCCATTTTGGATCATAGGTATGTTTGACCTGATCATTGGGTTAGCCCTGGCCAGGTATGGTTTTAATATTCCATTTTTAGGCAGTCTGACCATTATTCTCATTGTTGCCGGAATTTACCTGGTTGTAGTGCAGGCACTCGGGTTGCTCATTTCTACCATTACCAACACACAGCAACAAGCTATGTTTATAGCATGGTTTCTTGCGGTAATTTTCATTTTGCTTGGCGGACTTTTTACTCCAATTGAAAGTATGCCAGCATGGTCTCAGCAAATAACGCTTGCCAACCCAGTGGCTTATTTCATTAAAATAATGCGGATGGTATTACTGAAGGGTGCCGGATGGAAGGAAATTCAAATGATGGTTGCAGCACTTTCAGGAATGGGGATTTTGCTGATGATGGTTTCCATAAACAGGTATAAGAAAACCACCGGGTAATTTTTAAAAAGTTATGGTAAAGCTATTTAATTTACTTTCGGAAGCGAGATTACGTTTTTGTAAAAAGGGTTAATGTTCAGAGTGGAATATGTATTGTAATGGTCGTCCCCTTGCTTTCCGTTGATTCAATAAAAAGTGAGCCTTTGATCGATTCTAACAGGTGTTTGGCAATTTTAAAGCCATAACCATATCCACTTTCCTTGCCAGTTCCTTTGGTTGATTCCCCCTTATCACCAATAAGAGAATCAATTTGTTTTTGACTCATCCCAACACCAGAATCTTTGACAATTACTACAAGTTCCTTGTCGGTTTTTTCAATGTTTAGTGAGACCTTAACGGTACCGCCATTTGGTGTAAATTTTATGGCGTTTGAGATCAGGTTTCCGAGTATTTGTAATAGCTTATGCTTAGTAAATGGAAGGTCGCCTTTTTGAGACTTAACATGAACCTGTAAATCTATGTTTTTGGCAGAGGCCTGTGGCTGATAAAGGTTTTTTAATTTGCTCTTAAGTATTTCTAAAGTCAGCCGGTTTGCATAGATATTACCTTCAATGGTTTCTCTTTCAAAATCCTTTAGAATTTCATCAGCAAGTTCTAATAATGATTCTCCGCCTTTACTGATAAGATTCAGTAATTCCATGAACTCATCTAATTTGCTCTCCTCAGCTTGATCATATAGAATTTCAGAAATACCAATAATACCGCCAATAGGGCCACGAATGTCGTGACTAACTTTTCGCTGCATTTCCTTTAGATATTCTATGTTATTGTGCATTAATTTTAATTTATGCTCATTTTCAATAAATGTAATTACCTGATTAGCTATAATTTTCAGGTACTTTTGTTTCTTCTTTGAAAGTTCATGCAGCTTGGTATCCATTACACACATGGCCCCAATTCGGTATCCATCTTGAGTTATTAATGGAACACCATAGTAGTAGCGGATATGCGGATCATCGGTTACATAATTTTTATTTTTGAAACGCTCATCCAATTGCATGTCTTCAACCTCAAGAGGGAGGTCATCCAAAATAACATGTTGGCATACGGAGTCCTCACGAGGGATCTGATTGATATCCATACCGTGGTTAGAAACAGTCCATTGGGTATTAGTATCCAGTAAATTTACAAGAGAAATGGGAGTCCCGGTCACAAAAGCAGCAAGTTCTGTAAGCTCATTTAGTTTAGAATGAATTTCAGAGTACTCTATATCGAATTCTGAAAGTTTTAATACTCGCTCGAATTCATTTTCAGGAATTGAAGGTGCTTGATCAGACATATTCTATAAGTAATTAGTTGATTTTCAAAAGTTTTATCCTTTCCTAAACTAAAATTAAAAACAGTATTGGGATGTCTTTAATTTGTTAATTCAGTGGAATATGTATGGAGATATTTGATCCTTTTTCAGAATCAGCTTCGATATTTATAGTTCCATTTATGGTATTTGACAATTCCCGGACTAATTGAAAACCAAATAGTTCGGGATTTGTTACAGAGGGCATTTCATTTCCAGATTGTAAGATATCGATCTGTATTTTATTTAGTATCTGATCAGATTTAACACTTGTTATGAGGGATAAATTTGGCCTTTTTAGATTCAGGCTAACTTCAACAGAACCATTTTCAGGTGTGATAATAATTATGTTTGCAATCAGGTTACCAAGAATTTGAAGCAGTTTAACTTTTGGGAAATCTAATTCCAGGTTTTCTTCTTTTATATCAATGTTAAGATCAACCGAGCATGATTCTGCCAATTTTTGATACAGATTATCCAGCTTCTCTTTTAGTTGATGAAGTATAATATTTTTATTCGAGTTTCGCTTTGCTTCAGGTGATTCCTTTTTATTTGCATGAACTTTATCAACAAGCTCTAAAGCTTTTCGGCTTCCGTTATCAACATGCTCAATTAATTCCAGGAATTCACTCATTTCACTTTCCTTTGCCATATCCTTCAGTAAACCGGAAATTCCAATAATCCCACTTATTGGCCCGCGCAGATCATGACTAACCTTACGTTGTAATTCCATCATTTCATCAACATAGAGATTTATTTTATACAATCTGTTTTCATATTCCATGTGATCAATAAAATTATCTCCAATAGTTTTAAGGCTATTTTTTTGTTCAGTGGATAATTTAATTTGAGATGAATTCAGTACAATTAGCGCACCAATAATATTGTCATCTGGGGTAACGAGAGGAATAGCATAGCAATACCGGGCAAATGGGTTTTCGGTAGTAACAGGCTTTTCTTTAAAAAGGGCATCTTTAGATAAATCATCAACCTCAAATTCTTCTCCACGGGAAATCACGGTTTGGCTTAAGGAATCTTGTCTTCGGTATTGGAGGGCATCCAAATCATACGAAGAAATTATCCATTCTGTTGTTGAATCCAGTAAACTTATATATGAAGCACTTGAACCGGCAATACGAGCAGCGAGCTGTACAAGATGATCAAATTTCCCTTGGAGTTCAGAATAATCCAAATCATAATCTGCAAGTTTTTTGAGGCGTTCAAACTCATTATCAGGAAAAGGAAGTGCTGAATTTGCCATAATTTATTTACATGATGTTAATTGATGCAGTCAAACTAGCTGCGATAATATTTACTCAAATAGTGAAATGTCCCGTATTTCGAAATAATCATCCTGATTCCAGTCCGTATTTATCACGATTCCACCAATAGTAAGCAAGGGACTTCCTCTTAAATTCTCTTTACAGGCAGCAATAATATCAGTCAACTCCCTTTTAATTTGCCGATAAGCAATTTCGGTAGTTGTAATTATTTGCCGATCTGAATTTTTAATCTCTTTATAATTCTCAATAAGAAGTTTATTAACCTGTCCTTGTTGATAATCATCATGAGAGATCATCAAAATATTACCGGTTTGCACATTCTTCAAACCTGCAATTAATGAACCACAACAGGAAGAATTATCTGGCTGTCCCTCGCGAAGTATCACCCCGGCTTCTCCTTCCCGGGAAATTCCAATATGCGGCCCATATATGATCATTGCTCCTCCGTTTTTAGGAATATGGCTGGCAAAAGCATTAAAGCCGGTTTTCCCGGTAAAAGGAATACCTGATATTCCACCAAAACAAAAAGGGCCCGGCGCTGCAAAATGTTTACTTAAAAGGTTAAAGGAATTGTTGACCTCATCACTGCAAATGGAAGTACCCCAAATACAATTAGCCGGTTTCATATTCCGGTTTTGCAATTCTTCCAGAATAGTTTTTTCTAAAGAAGGTAGAGATTGAGCTTTAGGATAATGCTGAGTTATATGCTTCATATCAGGTTCTGATTGCTTTTTTAACTTTATGTAAAGCTAATCATATCCGAGCATTATTTTTAGGGAAATAATTGTTTCTGAATTTACATATCATAAATAATTCAATAGGAAAATATAATTTCAATAATCTCATACCAGAAGCTTATTATGCGTATCTTATAAGCTTATTGAAAATTCGTGAGTTCGCGATAAGACTGGAATACCCTTACTTTTCAGGTATATAGAATCTTGCTGGCTTTTGTAAATCAAGCAGTCGTGCTTGTCTCTTGTCCATAGCTCACCTCAAATTATAATTCCGGACAAGAAGCATACAGCACACTTTTCTTAACGGGACTAAACCGAATAAAAATTTATTATATGTCAACATTCCAAGAACTGGGTTTATCGCCCGAAATATGTCAGGCTGCCGATGATCTCGGCTTCGAAACCCCAACAGAAGTACAGGAAAGGGCTATTCCCACTATTTTAGCATCCCAGCGCGATTTGATTGCACTGGCCCAAACAGGAACCGGAAAAACAGGAGCATTCGGTATGCCGGTGCTTCAGCAGGTGGATGCAAACTCCAATAAAGTACAGGTATTGGTGCTTTCACCAACCCGCGAACTTGCCATTCAGATTGCTAAAGATTTCAAATCTTTTGCCAAACATCAGAAAGGAATTAAAACAGTAGCCGTTTATGGCGGAGCCAATATTTCTACACAAATTCGCGCACTGAATAATGGTTGTCAGGTTGTAATTGGAACTCCGGGCCGTATGCTGGATCTGATCCGCCGCCGTAAACTGGATGTTACAAACGTTCGATCTTTGATATTGGATGAAGCGGATGAAATGCTGAACATGGGTTTCCAGGATGATTTGGATGCCATACTTGCTGATACACCCAAAGAAAAGCAAACACTGCTTTTTTCTGCTACCATGCCTAAGCAGATTTCTAAAATGGCACGAAAATACATGAACAATCCGGAAGAGATTGAAGTGGGAGCCCGAAACTCTGGTGCACTGAATGTAGAACACCATTTTTATATGGTGCAGGCAAAAGACCGTTATGATGCCTTGAAACGAATTGCGGATGTAAACCCTGATATTTATGGCATTATTTTTTGCAGAACCCGACGGGAAACTTCGGAAGTAGCCTCTAAATTAACGAAAGAAGGTTATAACGCGGATTTACTGAATGGTGATTTATCGCAGGCACAAAGAGATGATGTGATGAACAGATTCAGAACTAAAGAATTACAGTTGCTGGTGGCAACAGATGTTGCTGCACGCGGACTTGATGTTGAGAGCCTTACCCATATCATTAACTACAACCTTCCGGATGATCTGGAAGTATATATTCACCGAAGCGGAAGAACCGGCCGTGCGGGAAACAGCGGAATTGCTGTTTCTATCATTCACACCCGTGAAATGAACAAAATTAAGGCATTAGAGAAAATGTCGGGTAAGAATTTCATTAAACAGGATGTTCCAAAAGGAGCGGAAGTTTGTGGAATTCGGATGATGGATATGGTTGATAAATTGCGAGCTACTGAGGTTAATGAAAAGCAAATTGAGAAATATTTGCCTGAAGTGTATGAAAAACTATCCGATCTTAGCTGGCAGCAACTCATTCAACATTTTGTTTCTATGGAATTCAATCAGATACTGGAATATTATGAGCAGGCCGGCGATATAAATGCAACAGCCGGGCGTTCAAAAAACAATAACAGCCGAAAAAATTCATCCGGAAAAAGCAATAGAAATTCAGGAACAGGAAGCAATGGCAACAATAGAATTGCTGAAGCTGGTTTCACCCGGTATTTCCTAAATGTAGGTGGCCGAGATGGATTAAATCCTGCCCGACTGATGGGAGTTGTTAACGAACAGATGAATGGCAATAAGCCGGATTTTGGTAAGATCGACATACAGAATAATTTTTCCTTTTTTGAGGTAGAAGAAGGTTTTGACACCAAGCTATTTGATGCCATGAACGGCGCTAAATTTGAAGGCAGGGATATTGCAGTTGAATTGGCTAAACCGGATACCAATGGTTCATCAAATAGATCTTCGTCTAACGGATATTCCGGTGGAGGAGGCTCTTCCAGAGGTAGTGATGGCGGATTTAAGAAGAAAGGCCGTAATAAGAAACAACGCAGAAATAAGTCGTATTCTTAAACGTCAGAGATAAATTTTTAAAGTATTTAAGCACGAAATCACTAACCTGTTTTCGTGCTTTTTTATGTTTGGAAATTTTCGAAACTAGAGAGGATGATCCAGGTTGAAACATGGGTGCGAAATTTAAAAATAGTGGAAATCATTCTTACTCCAACAGAAATTTTGGTATCTGTAACAGCGAATTGATTCTACCCTAACAATAAGATTTTGGATATTTAACGCAAAATTACGATTCAGGAAGACATAGATGTGACTTGAGCCGGCCATTCTAAACTGTCAGCTAATATTATGGATTTGAATTTTTCATCTACACGGTTTAAATCAACTAAATCTACAGAGTAGGGCAGGTCACTGTTGATGAAATCTTGTTTGGCATCGGCTAATTTCAAAAGGGGGAGGGGTGAGCCATTGTGGTCTACGGCGAGATCTAAATCGGAGAATTGTTTACTTTTGTTTGTAACTCTTGAACCAAACACTAAAATCCTGCAATCACTGAAGTTTTTTTTCAGAATATTGTCAATGATGGCAATATGTTTATCCGAAAGAATCATGAAAGCAGTTTATTAATATTTTGAAGAAAAACTAAAGCATCCCTCAAAAATTGTTTTGCGAAATCAAAAGTTTCTTCTGCTATCTCCTCATTATAAGTATGAGTGGTCAAATTTCGTGCTTTGTGGTAATCGAACCAATGTTCAGGGTTTTCGATTAATCCAACCTTGGCTGATTGTCTGAATATTTCTTTGATCTGATGCTCTTCAATTCCGGCGTATTCTTTCAAATAACGCTTCATAAATTTCCAGGATAACTCGAAGGAGTATTCAAACCGCTGGATAGATGCATCCCGGACGATATCAGTAACAGGTTCAATTTTTAATGCTTTCTCGAGTGAAAGAATAGCTTTTTCAAGAGGTTCGATATGTAGTTTCTCGGCCATACTTGAATGTACAAATCAGGATGATAGGTTCCAATGCTGCATGCACAGACAGATTAAGTGTGAAGTTTGTGTTGTGGGGTGAATAGAAATTTGAAAACGGGATTAAAAATCTTTAAAGCTAAATAAAGCTGTGGCAATTTCAATCCAAGCCTCATTTTTTCCCAATGGTATGATCGTATAAGCGGTGATATGCCCAATTATAACGGCTACCATTGCCGGATGCCATCTTTTAAGTTTATACATAATGACTCCCGCTGTTATTAAAATCGCGGGTGTAACGATCATAGCTATTTCTGCGAAATTCAAACTTCCTCCAAACCAAAGTACCGGCATTAATGCAAAACGAGCCAATGCCGGCATGAGTGCCCAAAGTACAGTTGATACCATCCAAATGGCATGTTCATCTATTTGTTTTGCTTTGATAATGGCCATGATCACGCTTGCCCCAAATCCGGTTATGGCAACAAAGTCAAAAAGGGAAACCCCATAGAGGAAGAAATCAGGAGCTATCCAGGAATCTATGTCGGTTTGGGCAAAACGGATGTTTTCGGGAATCATTGCCAGTCCTGATGCAAAAACGGCACCGGCTAGAAACATCCCTATCTTTCCATATAACCGATGTCTTTTAAGCTGACCGTGCGTAGCCAGATAGGGCTGAACGATCACAAACATAAACCAAATAGTGGCCGAAAGGCCATGAATATGATTCCCGAATGAAGCATTGGTGAAGTTGAGATAGTAACTCCTCATAAAACCCAGTACCGCAATTGAAAATGGGATGAGCAGCCACAGATGCAGATTTTTATATTTTTCCATTGTATTAGCTTTTATAGGCCCCGAGTAAATTAATTCAGAGAGTATAAAAGCTTTGAGCTAAATAAACAATTTGGCAAGTTCAAGAAGGGCCGGTATGTATAAAAGAAAATGGTTCCAACGCGGAGCGATTTGAACCAGGAGCTAGTTGAGCTTAGTTTTATGGACTAAAAATAATGAATAAACACGATAATAAAATCCGTGAAATCCAATAATCCATTAATCTGCGGTTCAAAGTTTAGTAGGATTCGGAGCATCCCCATATACTTCTTTGGGATCAAAGACTTTTTCGTCTTCCTCAAAATTCAGCTCGCCTTCTTTTTTCTCAAAAGCATCTCTTGTTGGCACGCTGCGATAGAAACAGGAACGGTATCCTACATGACAGCTTGCACCATTCCCCTGAACTTCAACCCGAAGCCACACACAATCCTGATCGTCATCAATACGCATTTCTTTTACGGTTTGAACGAGACCGCTGGTAGCGCCTTTATGCCATAAAGTTTCCCGGCTGCGGCTATAATAGACGGCTTCCCCCAGTTCGATAGTTTTTTTCAAGGCTTCTTTATTCATGTAACCATGCATCAGCAATTCGCCGGATTCATAATCGGTGGTTACAACAGGTATAAGCCCATTTTCCTGGAATTTAGGAGCCAGATCTGTTCCTTCTTCCACTTGTTCTACTGTAAGTCTTTGCTTGAATTTGATGTCACTCATTTATTT
>JBBDLQ010000144.1:36190-38732 GCA_040878765.1 Balneolaceae bacterium
GGGAACAGGATCGTAACCTTCACCACCCCAGGGGTGGCAAGTGCTTACCCTTTTTATACCCAGCCAAAAGCCTCTTAACGGCCCCCATTCTTCCACAGCTTCAATCATATATTGTGAACAGGTTGGGGAATACCGGCAGCTTTTACCCAGCCAGGGAGAAATAGCCAATTGATAGAAACGAACTAATCCAACTATCAGCTTGGAAAATATGAGTTTCAGCCATTTCATTAATCAACTTCAAATGTTGTTCCATCTTTTCCATCCATAAGCTGAACACCCAGCTCTTTTAGGTCATCACGGATTTTGTCCGACAGTTCAAAATTTTTATTGGAACGCGCATCCTTTCGAATCTCTATCAAAAGCTCAATCAAACCATTGGTCAATTCCTCATTACCATTGCCGGTTGCTGTTGGCCAGATTCCCAGAACTTCTTCCACAATGCTGTGAAGGAAAATTTTGATGGCATCCAGGTTTTTAGGAGTTTTTTTGTCGTTAATTTTCTTCCTGATTTCCTTCAGATTTTCAAATAAAACAGCTACGGCCTGAGCTGAATTGAAATCATCGTTCATGGATGATTCAAAAGCTTTTTTAAATTCATCCAGGTTAAACTCTTCTCCTGAACCCGGCTCCGATTTTTCAATGGTAAGAATCATGGAGTGGAGATTTTTCAGTCCGGTTTCTGCCGCTGAAAGTGCTTCTTCAGAAAAATCGGTAGTGCTTCTGTAATGTGATTGAAGCAGGAAGAAACGGATTACTTCCGGTGCCCAAGCCCGGGTAAGTAATTTATGTTCACCTGTAAAAAACTCATGCAGGTTGATTGCATTTCCCAGCGATTTACCCATTTTCTGGCCTTCCAGCGTTACCATGTTGTTATGTAGCCAATATTTCACAAAATCTTTGTCATGTGCACATTCAGACTGGGCAATTTCACATTCATGATGTGGAAATTGATTTTCGAGTCCGCCGCCGTGAATATCAAAGCTCTCACCCAAATACTTGGTACTCATGGCTGAACATTCAATATGCCAACCGGGATACCCAACACTCCATGGAGAATCCCATTTCATAATGTGATCCTCGGAAGCTTTTTTCCACAGGGCAAAATCTTCCGGACTTTTTTTATCTGAAGCAGTATTGATTCGAACTCCGGCTTCAGCATCTTCGGTTTTTCGTCCGCTTAATTTTCCATATTCCGGATCGGAGGAAACATCAAAATACACGTTGCCATTTACTTCATAGGCATGGCCATTTTCAATCAATTTATTAACCATAGCAATTTGTTCAGGTATATGACCTGAAGCGCGGGGAGCAATATCCGGGCGGAGCACATTTAGTGCATCCATATCTCGGAAATAGGTGTAGGTGTACTTTTCAGCAATTTCCATAGGCTGCACTTTCTCAAGGCGGGCTTGCTTGCTGAGTTTGTCTTCACCTTCCTCGGCATCATCTACCAAATGGCCTACATCAGTGATGTTTTGCACATACCGGACTTTATATCCGAGATAGCGGAGGTAGCGCAGTACTATATCAAAAGAAACATAGCTTTTGGCGTGGCCAAGGTGCGCATCGCCGTACACCGTAGGACCACAAACATACATACCTACGTGAGGCGAATTCAGTGGCTCAAACGGTTCTTTTTTGCGGGTGAGGGTGTTATATACGTGAAGTTGTTGAGTACCTTTTTCAGCCACAGTGATTATTGAATCTCAGTGTTTGTTTTGATGTAATCGATAAATCTTTGCTGGGTTGCTTCTTCTTTAAAAGCACCGCGATATTCAGCAGTTATGGTAGTACTGGTGTTGTCTTTAATCCCTCTGGTAGATACACATAAATGCTTGCTGTCAATAAAAACAGCAATATCTTCCGTTTGCAGAACATTTTGTAATTCGTCAGCAATTTGAAGTGTAAGCCGTTCCTGAACCTGGGGTCGTCGTGAATAATAATCTACAATTCGGTTGATTTTTGATAGCCCAATTACTCTTTTCCCGGATGAAACATATGCAACATGAGCTTTGCCAATAAAAGGCAGAAAATGGTGCTCACAAAATGAAGTTACCTGGATATTTTTTTCAATTACCAGTCCATTATAATCGTAATTATTATTGAATTGGCGGGCAACCGGTTTATTTTTTGGATCTAATCCCTCAAAAATCTCCTTCACATACATTTTGGCTACACGGTACGGTGTACCTTTAAGGCTGTCGTCTGTGAGGTCGAGCCCAAGTGCTTCCATGATTTTTGCGAAGTGCTCCTGGATGATCTCAATCTTTTCATCATCCGTTTTATCAAAAGCATCATCTCTTAATGGAGTCTCAGAACCGTTTCCAATGTGGTCTTCACCGATTTCTTCGGCTGTTATTTTATCTAATTTCAATGTTTTCAAAATTTCTAATTTAGTAGACATAAAGAACAGGAATATACCTGTGCTGTTAAAACAGAACTATAAAGTTAAGGGTTCCTGCTATTAATTGACAGTTCAGGAATTACCAATGTCCAATATCCAATGATGAATAAACAATGATAAATGAGTATTGGATATTCA
>JBBDLQ010000144.1:38832-40433 GCA_040878765.1 Balneolaceae bacterium
TATTGGATATTCAATTATTGGGAACTATAACTAAACTGATTATAAATGATCAAACATGTAGTGATGTGGAAATTAAAGGATGTGGCTGAGGGCAAAACTAAAGCTGAAAATGCCGAGGTGATGAAGAAACTGTTGGAAAAATTACCATATAAAATTAATGCACTGCAAAATGCGGAAGTTGGAATAAACTTTGTGGATGCCAGTGATGAAGCTGTTTGTGATGTAGTGCTGACTACAAAATTCAACACTAATGATGATTTAAAAGTATATGCCGAACACCCTGATCATCTGCAAGTAGTAAAATTTATTAAGAAAGTAGTGAGTGAAAGACGCGTTGTTGACTATGAAGTTTAGGAATCTTTATTAACATGTCAGAGCCAGATCCCATAGAAATACCCATAAACGGAATTCTTGACCTGCATCTATTCAATCCAAAGGAATTGGGGGAGCTGATTCCGGATTATATTGAAGCCTGTCTTGATAAGGATATTAAATCATTGCGAATAATTCATGGAAAGGGAAAAGGGGTATTGAGGAGAACCGTACATAGTATTCTGGAAAAACACCCTAAAGTTAAATCATACAGCCTCGCCAGCGACAAAAGTGGGTGGGGAGCTACGGTGGTTGAATTGAACGGTTGAATTAAAAAATTCTGATAAACCAATTTATTACACAAATTACTTAATCAGAGTAAGTTTTTTAATGTTTGAGTAACCGGCCCCTTTCAATTCGTACAAATAAACACCAGATGCGAGTTGAGAAGCATCAAAAGTTATTTGATGGGAACCTGCAGGTATTCTTCCATCAATAAGGGTGATTATCAATCGTCCGGTCATGTCATAGACTTTGAGTGAGATAACTGCCGTTGAAGGTAAATCAAAACTGATGTTTGTGGTTGGATTGAACGGGTTAGGATAATTTTGGTAAAGTTGAAATTTTGAAGGGAATTCTAAGTCAACTTCAGTTCGGACAGGTATGGTTCTTTCTTTTTCATACAGTCTATTAATATCCTCGTTTGTTAAAGCATGGTTATAAAACCTGATGTCGTCAATGCTTCCAGAGAAAAAAGAGATTTCTTCTATACCAGGATAAGATATTGACAGTGCACCTATGTAAACACCGGATGAGCCGATATCCATAAAACCGGGAATAGTTCCATACAGTGCTGCGGATAGATTTCCATCCTTAAATAGTTTTAGATACTCATTTGCCTGGTAAACGGCCACATATTGATGCCAGTCATTAGGCTTGATGTTCATATCTGAATCCACGAGATTTAAAGGAATGGATTCAGAGCTTATGCTGAACAATATTCGGCCTTTATCATTCATTGCGAGACCAAAAGGCTGCATATTTGGTGAAGTGATCAGCCCTGCAAAAGAAGTATCGTTTGAAGTTCCCTTAGCCCAAAATGAGACTGATAGGTTTTTAGCGGTATGTAGTGCCGTTGGGTTTTCAATCAGGATATAATCATCAATTCCATCAAATGCATACGCTCGTTCAGGAGTACCAAACCGGTCTTCTGTTAAAGTTGCACCAAATACCTGCCCGTGATTTCCATATCCACTTTCATCTTCAGCATTTCCATTGAATGGGAAGTG
>JBBDLQ010000144.1:40533-47400 GCA_040878765.1 Balneolaceae bacterium
TCCATGAACAATCCCATCATTATCAAAGCCACTTTCATCTTCAGCATTTCCATTGAATGGGAAGTGAGCAATCAAGGTATCGTTTGGTATTTCAGTAGAATCTTGTGGTAACGGCCATCCTCTTTCTGTATATAGATCGTAAATGGCTGAATCTGGTAATACAATATTATAGATTCTTATATCATCAAGTACTCCATTGAAGAATCTTTCGGGTGAGACGGTACCGTGATTTTCTCCAATTTTTAATGTTGATGATTCTCCGCCATTTGGCAGTAGCTCAAAGCTGGAAGAATCTGCCAATTCACCATTTACATATACTGATATTATTTTTTCAGAAATATTCCTGACTAAAATCAAGTGATACCAAGTTTCAGTTTCAAAAGTAACATTTGAAAAATCATGAGTTGAATTTTCTCCATGGCCACTTTCATGGGCATACCTCAGCTTGCTGCTGTCAATAAAATTTATTTTATAGAGTGCATTTGAAGTCGAATCAGAATCTGTATTATCAGCCTGATAGGTAAGTATTGCATTGGAAAAATTTTCAAAAGACGCTGATTTTAACCAAACACTTACAGTAAGATCTCCTGTAATTCTTAACTCCTCAAAATTACCAATATCGATGTAGTTAGAATATCCATCAAATTCATAAGCAGAATTAGGATACCCAAAGCGGTCTTCTGTCAAAGTGGCTCCATAAACAGCACCATGGTGAGCAAATCCGCTTGAATCTTCTGCGGATCCACTAAAAGGATAGAAAGCAACTAGAGAATCTTGGGCAAGAGCGCTTGAAGAGATTACTGTAAAAATGAAAAGGAGAATGAACAGAGATAAGGTTGTTAAGACACTTTTCATAAGGCCATATTTTTTAAGGGATAAAGCAATGTAATTTATTTAAATAACAAAGCCAAAAATTCAGATATATTTATGAAAAAATTGCAAATAGGGATCTCTAAACACTACATATCTCAACCCCCTGTTTCAGAGATTCGAAATCATCATCTCGAGAAGGAATGAATTCCTGGCCAACAAATCCTTCAAAACCGGTTTCCGAAATGGCTTCCATGATGGCTTTATAATTTAGTTCCTGGGTTTCGTCAATTTCATTTCTCCCTGGAACACCGCCGGTATGATAATGAGCAATGTAATCCGAATATTTCCTGATAGTCGCAATAATATCACCTTCCATAATCTGCATGTGATAGATGTCGTATAGTAACTTAAAATTCGGGCTGCCAATTTTATCCACTAATTTCACACCCCATTCGGTATGATCGCACTGATAATCAGGATGGTCCACTTTTGAATTCAGTAATTCCATGCAAATAATGACCTCGTGTTTTTCCGCAAGTTCAATCAGAGGATCAAGCCCGGTTGCACAATTTTCGAGCCCGGTTTCGTCATCTAAACCATTCCGGTTTCCAGAAAAACAAATGAGATTCTTGAGTCCGGCATCAGCAACCTTAGGTATTAAATCTCTATACACGTTTTGTAGTTTACCATGATTATTTGGGGCATTAAATCCAACGGGGATTTCGAATTCCTCCGGATTCGCCATGGCACAGGTTAAACCGTACTTCTGCACTACCGGCCAGTTTTTAGGGCTTAATAATTCAATGGAATCAATCCCGATATCGATTGCTGCCTCGCACAATTCTTCAAGACTCTGATCTCCATATGGCCATCGGCAAACCGAGTGCTTAAAAGTTTGTTTGTTCTTTCTCTTATCTGAGAAATTAATTTTTGGCAGACCAAAAGTGCCGGTGAGGGTAAGCCCCGCCATACTTTTAAGGGCATCTTTTCGGGTTATTTTCATAATTATCTTTTGAAATTTGTGAACAATGGTTAACTCAATTAAATTTACAAATGTTTGTAAATAACTAATCAGGATAAATTATTTTTATTACGTTACCAAAATCAAAACCATCATATCTCTCTTTGCATGAATTTAAATCTTAAGGCTAAACAAGAAAATACCTACGATGCCATAGTAGTTGGCAGCGGAATAAGCGGTGGTTGGGCCGCTAAGGAACTAACCGAAAAAGGACTTAAAACGATCATACTGGAAAGGGGGAGGGATGTGAAGCATGTGGAAGATTATCCAACCATGTTTAAAGATCCATGGGACCTTCCAAATAATGACCGTCTTACTCACGAAGAACTTCAGGATTATAAAAAACAGAATCGGACGGGATATACCATCAGAGAGTCAACGAAGCATTGGTGGGTAAAAGACACGGAGCATCCATATCAGGAAAAGAAACGTTTTGATTGGATCAGGGGATATCATGTGGGTGGACGTTCGTTATTGTGGGGCCGGCAGTCGTACCGTTGGGGACCGCAGGATTTTGAAGCCAATGCCAAAGATGGATTTGGTGTAGATTGGCCGATCCGTTATGGTGATATCGAGAAATGGTATGATTATGTAGAAGGGCACGCAGGTATAAACGGGAAAAAAGAAGGATTAAAACATTTACCAGATGGTAATTTCCTTCCTCCCATGGAAATGAATTGTATTGAAAAACATGTGAGAGATCGAATTTCTAAAACCTATGACGATCGCATCATGACCATTGGCCGAACGGCAAACCTTACCCAGCCACACAAAGGCCGGGCTATCTGTCAGTACCGGGATTTATGTATGAGGGGTTGCCCCTATGGTGCCTATTTCAGTACGCAGTCATCTACTTTACCACCCGCAATGGCAACAGGAAATCTAACCCTGAGGCCACATTCCATTGTTACCGAAGTTGTATATGATCCTGAAACAAATAAAGCCACAGGTGTACGGGTTTTGGATGCTGAAACGGGTGAGTTTATTGAATATAATGCCCGAATAGTATTTCTCTGCGCATCAACCTTGGGTAGCACATGGATTTTGATGAATTCCACGGAACATTTTCCAAATGGGATGGGAAATGCTTCCGGTGAACTTGGGCATAATCTTATGGATCATCATCATAAAGTTGGGGCTTCAGGAGCATACGATGGATTTAAAGACAAGTATTATTCCGGGCGCAGGCCAAATGGCATATACGTACCACGGTTCAGAAATATTAAAGACAAACATCCGGATTTTATTCGCGGCTATGGTTACCAGGGTGGCGGCAGCCGTGGAAGCTGGACACGTTCAGTGGCTGAGTTAAGCATTGGCAGGAAATTGAAGGAAGAAATTGCAAATCCGGGTGAATGGAGTTTTGGCTTTGGCGGATTTGGTGAATTTCTGCCTTATCATGAAAATAAAGTTTCGCTTACCCATGAGAAACTTGATAAACATGGATTACCAACATTAGTATTCGATTGTGAGATCAAGGAAAATGAAAAGGCTATGCGAAAAGATATGGCGCAACAAGCAGCTGAAATGCTGGATCGGGTTGGCCTAAAAAATGTACATTCTTATGATTCGGAATATGCTCCGGGATTGGGAATCCATGAGATGGGAACTGCCCGGATGGGGAAGGATCCAAAAACTTCTGTCCTGAATAAATGGAACCAATTACATGAGGTGAAAAATGTATTTGTTACCGATGGAGCCTGTATGACATCTTCGGCCTGCCAAAATCCATCCCTAACCTATATGGCACTCACAGCCCGGGCTGCAGATTTTGCCGTAGAAGAACTCAAAAAAAATAACTTGTAATCATCATGCCTGATAATAAAATTAACAGAAGGGAAGCGTTAATAAGAGTAGGATATATGCTTGGCGGAGCGGTGAGTGCTCCGGTAGCTATTGGTTTTCTGAATGGATTAAAAGCTGAACCCGGTTTACCCTGGAATCCTGAGTTTTTTACAGCCGATCAGGCTAAAACAATTTCTATTGTTGCGGATATCATTATGCCTGAAACCGATACACCTGCGGCATCAGAACTTGGTGTCCCAAAATTTATTGAAGATATGGTGAGTAAAGTATGGTCTCCGAAAGATCGTCAGCGTTTTATGGATGGTTTTGACTTTTTCCTGGAACGTTCGAACGATGACTTGCGTATGGATTTTCATGTGGCTTCTGCTACTATGCAAAAAGCTTTCGTTACTAAACGTCACCGGCAAATATTTGGTGATGAAATAGACTGGAGCAAGCGGCCATTTCTGTGGAGCATGAAAGAACTCACAATTACAGGTTATTGTACTACTGAAGTTGGTGCCACACAGCTATTGCAATATCAGGCAATTCCCGGTGGGTATGAAGGATGTATTTCCCTGGAAGAAGCCGGAGGAAGAACCTGGGCTACGTAGGGTGTGTTTAGTATAAAGTGATTACTGTCGGAATTCTGCATACTTTCGAAGATCACTTATCGTCTTGGCGATCACTCGCAAAAAATATATACGGATCAAAAAATTCATTTTGGGAATACAAAGCTACTTATCCAGCTTGATTACCTTGTTATCCCTTAATTCATATTCCACTTCACTTTCGGGGCATATGGCTTTACCGGAGTCATCAAACTCAAGTCGGTGCCCATATTCACTAACCCAACCTATTTGTTTGGCAGGATTACCCACCATCAGTGCATAGGCAGGTACGGGTTTGGTGATTACAGCTCCGGCTCCGATCAGGCAATATTCTCCTATTTCATTTCCGCATATTATTGTGGCGTTTGCCCCTATTGAAGCTCCCTGCCTCACTTGAGTTTCCACATATTCATCCCGGCGAACTATTGCACTGCGCGGATTTACGATATTGGTAAAAACCATGGATGGGCCCAGGAAAACATCATCTTCGCAAATAACTCCTGTGTAAATGGATACATTATTTTGAACTTTGACGTTACGCCCTAATTTTACTTTGGGTGAAACCACCACATTTTGGCCGAGATTGCAGTTTTCCCCGATCTCGGAGCCTGGCATCACGTGCGTAAAGTGCCATATTTTAGTTCCTTTGCCAATTTTTGCCCCATCATCAATAACAGCCGTTTCGTGTGCGAAATAATCCATATAAAATCCTGTTTTTGTTTGGTGGGATATTAGGAAATGTTTGGTAGTAGTGAAAGCAAACCAAGCTTTTGGCTGATTCTTTTTTTATCCTCTGTTCTGATAATATTAAAGGTCAAATCATCACATGCCAAACTATTCAAAACAAGAATTAAACAATCAATTAAAGCGTCAGGCTTCCAGATTGAGAGAGATAATTACTGGGCTTGATAAAGCCGGAAAGCAGTTTTCCTATATCCGCCTGGGGTATTTTACCATTTCGGTTTTAGCATTGTATATGATATCCCAAACCGGCAGCGATACAATTTTCTTCACCTCTTTAGTAGCCCTGTTGATTGGTTTTATATACCTGATCTCGCGCCACAAGAAGATTACTGATCATCGCGATCAGCTTAAATTCCTAAAAGCAGTTAAAAGGCAACATATTGCGCGAATGGAACTTGATTGGGAAAATCTTTCGGAATATACATTTGAAACAGATATCTCAAATCATCCATTTGCCGAGGATCTGCATGTAGTTGGAAATTATTCGCTGCATCATTTGATGGATACGGCAATTTATGAGGGTGGTACAACACGACTCGCGGAGTGGCTGCTGAATGAAAATGCGGAAAAAAATGAAATCATTCAGCGACAAACTTTATTAAAGGAACTCATTCCCTTAAATGGATTTCGCGATCGGTTGCAGGTCCAGGCATTTATCAGTAAAAAGGAAGTATCGGACAAAGACTGGGGCATGGAGCAATTGCTAAAGTGGATGAAAGTTCCGCGTAAAGTGAAATTTAAAGGGACACTGCTCATACTTTCGTTGCTTTCGATTGCTAATATTGTATTATTGATCACGGTTATTGCCGGAATTACCGGGCCATGGGTACTCATTACTTTTTTAAGTTATTTGGGATTTTACAATTTCAACAGCCATAAAATCATTGGTTTATTTGATGCTGCTTATCAAATTGAAAAGCAAATGCAGCATTTTGGCTCTATTCTACTATATATTGAGCAATTTGATTTTAGAGAAGGTTCAAATCTGAGAAAGTTTTTTGAATCGTTAAAAAATCCGGATGAATCCCCCTCCCTGTATTTAAAAAAAGTAGTTCGCCTTGCCGGGGCTGCATCCCTTCAAACAAATCAGGTTCTTTGGCCACTGGTAAATATGGTTATACCGTGGGATATGTATTTCTCAATGAAAATGGAAAATCTTAAAGTTGAGCTGGAGCCCAGGTTAAGCCAGTGGTTAAATGATTTCTATGAACTGGAAGCAATGAATTCAATTGCCAATTTTACTGCTTTAAATCCGGAGTTTTCTTTTCCCGAAATCACTGCGGATAATGTGGATTTATTTAAAGCTGAAAACCTTGGACATCCGCTGATTCCCAACGAAGATAGAGTTACTAATGATTTTGAGGTTAAAGAGGGAAGAGATCTTTTTTTAATTACCGGCTCTAATATGGCCGGGAAAAGTACCTTTTTGCGAACCGTTGGGGTAAATCTTGTTTTAGCCTTTGCAGGCGGACCGGTTAATGCTTCTTCGCTTTCCACAAACCTGTTTCGGCTATTCACAAGTATAAACGTAAAGGATTCGCTGGGTGATGGCCTTTCTCATTTCTATGCAGAAGTAAAACGGTTACGCAGATTATTGGATGAGCTGGATAGCAATAATAAACTGCCGCTTTTCTTTTTTGTAGATGAAATATTTAAAGGCACCAACAATCGTGAACGGTTCCAGGGAAGTACGGCTTTTTTGAAAAATGTTGCGGGGAAAAACGGAGTAGGCATGATTTCGACCCATGATTTGGAATTAGCTTCCCTCGAAAAAGAAATACCGGAACTCAGTAACTGGCATTTTGCTGAAACAATAGAAGGGGGAAAGATGAGCTTCGAATATAAAATAAAAGAGGGACCCTGCCCAACCACCAATGCCCTGAAGATCATGGA
>JBBDLQ010000144.1:47500-58066 GCA_040878765.1 Balneolaceae bacterium
AATATAAAATAAAAGAGGGACCCTGCCCAACCACCAATGCCCTGAAGATCATGGAAATGGAAGGACTGCCGGTGAAATAACTCACGGCACAAAATCTTCCTTGGAATGGAACAACAACTGTATTTGTAGGTTATGGTGTATCAATAAAAGTGAATTTAATAAATGAGGTGGCAGTCTGTTTACCAACTTTAAAAAACGGGAAACAGGATACCGGAACTATTCCAACAATTAGCTGCATACATATGGAGGTGGGGTCAATTCATGATATCTTCACAATTATATTGATTCCCATTCTTTCTAAGCTATTATTTGATAATATCTTGTGAGGAATATTTATTTATTATTTTCTTCATTATTTCTTCACGAAGTATTGGTTTCTTTGTAGCGAATCAATTAAAAACTATGATTCTTACTTAATCACAAAATGAGGTCGACATGAATAGAATACTAATCACTTTAACAATATTTCTGACATTTAGCGTAACCACGTTATTTGCCCAGAATTATAGTATTGTCACGAACAACAGTGACGTTACAATTACAGGCACATCGAATGTACACGACTGGGAATCTTCTGCGGATGAATTTTCAGGATCTGCAACCATCGAATTAGAAGATGACTCTTTAGTTTCAATTTCAGCATTGGAATTTGTTGTCTTAGTTGATGGCATAAAGAGCGGCAAAGGTGGAATGGATGATAAAACTTACGATGCTTTGAATAAAAAGAAGTATCCAAATATCAAATTCATACTTACCGATATAGCCGAAATCAAAGACACTACTTTGATAGCAAACGGTAAACTCACTATTGCAGGAGTTACTAAAACCATCCAAATGGAAGTTAATTATGAAGTGCTTCCAAACGGCACTGTTTCTTTTAAGGGAACAGAACCAATAAAAATGACGGATTATAAAGTTGATCCGCCTAAAGCAATGTTCGGCGCAATAAAAGCCGGCGACAATGTTGAAGTCACTTTCGATGCAAAATTTATACAACAACAAGCATCAATATCTAACCAATAATCAAATAACTAAAAACCCTTAAGGTCATGAAATCAATTAATAAATATATCACCTTACTGCTTTTGACTTTTATTGTGGGATCTTTTTCTACCACATTACAAGCTCAAGAGCGCAATAACATTCAATACTTTACCCCCCCAACTAAAGCAGCCGTTAATGTATTTGAATCCCCATTTACTACCGATGTAGAATTTGATGGTTTTAAAGTACGTGTAGGCGGTGCAAATACTTTACAATTCCAAGGCATCAGCCACGAAAATGACGCTAATAGCCTGGATGATTTAGAATCTAACTTTAACCTTGCTACTTCAAACCTGGATTTAGACGTTGCTCTTGCTCCAGGTATGAGAATGCACTTACGTACCTACCTGTCTTCACAGCACCACACTGAAACCTATGTTAAAGGTGGATACCTGCAAATTGACAGCTTCGACTTTATCGAAGAAGGTTTTCTTTCAGGATTGTCTGATAACATTCGAATCAAGGTTGGTCACATGGAAAATAACTATGGTGACAACCACTTCCGCCGCAGCGATAATGGTGCAACAATAACAAACCCATTTGTAGGTAACTATATTATGGATTCTTTTACCACAGAAGTTGGTGGCGAAGTGTACTATTACACAGGCGATCTTTTTGGAATGGTAGGATTGACCAATGGTAAACTGAATCAAAGCACTGTTGCAGGCGATGTAGACACAAAACTTTCCCTGTTAGCAAAATTAGGATACGACAGCCAGGTAAATGATGATTTAAGAGTACGTTTAACCGGTTCTATGTTCCGAGTTTCTCAAAATGCAGCTATCTACCTGTACTCAGGTGACCGTGCTGGTACTCGCTACTACAACGTGATTGCACCAGGTGACTTCCGTGCAGGACGATTCTCCCCTTCATTTGCTGTCTCTGGACGTGCTCCTGGTGGACCAATTGCAGGTGAAATGACTTCTATCATGATCAACCCATTCGTGAAGTTCCAGGGCCTTGAGTTCTACGGTGTATTTGAAAATGCGTCTGGTGCTATTGACAATGGTGAAGACACTCGTTCATACACACAATTAGGTGCAGAGCTACTGTACAGATTCGGAATGGATGAGTCCTTCTACGTTGGCGGCAGATACAACACTGTATCCGGTGAAGAACCCAATGGTAATGAAATTGACATCTCTCGCATCAACATTGGTGGCGGCTGGTTTATGACCGAAAACGTATTAACCAAATTGGAATATGTAACCCAATCATATGATGGATTTACTGGCGACTTTGCCGGTGCAAAATTTAGCGGAATCATGTTAGAAGCTGTGATTAGCTTCTAATATACCGACCTCATAGGAAAAGGGCGGGCTGTGAAAGGCTCGCCTTTTTATTGTCTGTGAATTTTTCGAGGTCTAATTTATATATCCATCTGCCTGAATCAAATTGGGCAGGTGGATTTTTTATTTCAGGAAGTTATAAATGAAGAATTTTCACGGAAGTTTTTATTCTTTCTTTTCTTATAAGCCGTAAATATTCTGAGATATTTTGGTCTGAAAACAATATTTCAGATTGTAGTTTCAATTCTAATGTTTAATAACCCCGATTCTTGCGAGTAAGCTGTAATTAATTACTAACTGTGTTGATTGATTTTTCAGAATAGTATCACCCTTAAAACTTAATTAATTTATCCTGTATGAAATATTTCCCCATACCATATAATCAGGTTGGGCAAAGCTTGATTATTAGACTATTATAAATCAACCGGGTGCAGCCGGCTGAATTAATATCTTTCTGTCGCTAAGTTAGATAAACAGTAAACTACTTTATTAGCGTCATCTTTTGGGTTAAGATCGAATTGCCTTCTTGCAGCCGGTAGATATATATACCGGATGAAAGGGCGGAAGCATCAAAAGTTAAGCTATATTCGCCGGCTGATTTTTGTTCTCCGTCTACCAATACAGCCACTTCACGCCCAAGTATGTCGAACACATGAAGGCTCACTATACTGTTCATTTGGATCTGATATGTGATCACTGTAGATGGATTGAATGGATTGGGATAATTCTGGTGGAGGGATAAAATATTTGGTACGTCAGTTACATCGGTTCCTGTACCTGTATTTTGTGGGATGCTCACTGTTATTCCAAAAACTTGTGTTGGAGTATCTGAAAAAACTTCGCTAAAACTATTTTCAGCCACTGCAATTTTCAATATTTTCCCGACACTGCCATAATACAGATCACCGTTATGTTTATCGAGAGATAAAGCCCGTATCCCGGATACCGGGTCTCCTTTAGTTTCATCAAATATAATTTGCCTTTCAGAACCATCCGGTTTTGTCTGCTCTATTTTCCCACCAAACCGGGTAAAGTATAAAACCTCATTTTCGATGTCTGCAATGAGGCTTAAAGGATCTGTAATTTCTTTATTGATCAGTACTTGTGCCTCGCTTCCATCGTACTTCATTTTCATCAGGCTGGAGGGATAGAAGGAGGTGTCAAAGAAATATATTTCTTCATTCATTGGATCCGCAGCCAATCCACCAATCCTAATTGAACTTTCGTAGAGGCTGTCATGATTGGCTCCTTCATAGGTATTTTCATATAAAACATTACCAATAGTATAAAATACTTTTTCATTTTCAGTATCAATATCTAATCCACCAAAACCAGGAAGCACGGTATCTGTTGTATATTCATAAAGAACTTCAATATTTGAAAATTCTACATCGGCTTTATATATAGTCTTGGTGACACGGTCTGTCCAAAAAACAATACCCTGGTCAAAGTCAGCCACAATATGATCGGGCTCAAACCGTGCTATTGCAACAACGCTTGTATCGGTTTGAAAATCATACTTTTGAATGTCCCAGGCGTCTACGTAGTAAACTCCGTCTCCCGGCTTGATGCTAAGTCCCCTTGGATTGTCATAATTTCTGTACATTTCTGAGAGTTTTTGGGTTGATTGCTCACCAATATCATAAACCTTGAGGTCTCCTCCCATTGCAGTAAAAATGGTATAATAAATTTTCTGTTCTTCAATATCTAAGACCAGCTTTAATACGGTTTCAGATAAAATGACTTCAATATTCTCACCATTTAAATCGGCCCTGTTAATTTCATTTGTATTAGCCCAGTATAACCACTCATTTTCGGGGTCAATGCCAATATCTTTCACGGTGCCGGCATCTTCAACCAGAATGGTTACCTCTTCTCCTTCCGCTGTTGACCGGCTAATGGTATTCGATTCTTCATCCGCCCAATACAAAAACCCATCATGGAACAGAATTCCGGTGGGTGCTGTCAGGCCATCGGTCTCATCAAGTATATTCTCCTTTTCACCGGAAGACATATCCATCCTGATGATTGTTTTCCCTGTTTTTTCTGTCCACCACAGGTAATTATTTTCAGAATCATAAAAAATTCCACCGAGAAGATCGGTACCGGTTGTAATCACCTTATTAGAATTACCGTTTAAAGATGTCATTCGAATATGATCGGTGGTATTCCAGAAAATCCTGTCATTTGTAGTATCTATATGGACCTGACGGGCATACTGCGCTCCCATATACATAATCTCAAAATTAGAACCATCGGCATCTGTGCGGTTAATCATCTGCCGGTCGTAATCAACCCAATAAATTCCGGTTTGAGCCTGAGCGAGGAGGTCTCCTGAGATGATGATACATAGCAAGGTCAGCAAAGTATATAGCTTGGTAGTTTTCATTAGAAAGGGATGAATGAATAATTATAGTTTTACAGAAAGGAATACTGCTGCTGTATATACGTTTTAATTGTTTAACATAGGTCACTTTATTTTAAAAATGATTTTTAATGCTTATTCACCAGTATAAAATGAACCAAAAGTGTTTTTAATAAATTTTGGAGCAACACTGCAGTGACCGATAGGTCCTGTCCCCAGTAAATCGGGACGGATAAGAACGCCACGAAGATCTGCCGAATGCTCGTAGGTTCATCCTAAACCATCTCAAATTGTATATAATAGATTTCTTATGTCCGTCCAATGCGCGCCGTTGCAAAATTCATATTATTAAATATGAAAATGGCTAAGAATTACAACTTAATAACCAAATCAAAAGTAATATCAAGTTCATCACTAACCTGAACAAGGCCCAAAAGCGGGGAGGGCGGGGTAAGGCCAAAGTCGCTCATGTAAAGGGTTTTAGTACCGCCGACAAGGATACGTTCTTCACTACTTGAAAAAGCGGTAAGCGGAACCAGGTATTCCTGTTCAACACCGGCTATGCTTATGGTAACCCGGGCATTAGTCGGAACAATATCGGTTGCTTCTTCCAGTACTAATTCATTTAAAGTGATATGAATAAACGGATATTCCTTATATTTGAGGGTACTTCTGAAATCCCTGTTAATACCTCGTTTGCCACAATCAAATTGATCTACTTCCAGCGATAGTGTAACACCGTCAACATTAATGGTTTGTTCCTGAAAGTGGTAGTCAAACTGAAGAGAGTCTTGTTGGAGTTCATGCTCCGATTGGCAGCGGAAATCATTCACATTTGACTTTCCATTAATGCTTAACTTACTCTCGTTACTTAATTGTACTTTTCCATTTTGTGCGTACGCCAAAACAGGTAAAACACACAACGCGGAAATCAAGATTTTTTTAAAGACCTTTTTCATAGACATAACACTCATAGTTTAGGGTAAAAATGGATCAACTATATAAATATTTGATGAATTTGATTTTAATATGACAAAAGAATTATTAGATACTGCAGTAGAAATCGCTAAAATTGGGGGACACCATACACTCAAGTATTTCAATAAAAATGTTGAAGTACTCAGTAAGTCCGATGACTCTCCTGTAACCATTGCCGACAAGGAAACCGAGCAGATAATACGCAAGGAAATTCAAAAGCGATATCCCGATCATGGAATAATTGGAGAAGAGTTTGGCAGAACCAATGAAGGCAGTAACATCCAATGGGTGCTCGACCCAATTGATGGAACCAAATCTTTCATCCATGGCATTCCATTTTATACCACATTAATTGGCATTTTAATTGATAATGAACCGCAGGTAGGCATTATTTATGCTCCAGCTCTTGATGAACTTTGTGCGGCAGCAATTGGATTGGGGGCAACTTTAAACGGAAAACCCTGCAAAGTTCGCGAAACTAAAAACCTGGCGGATGCAACCTTCCTAATGACAGAAATTCGTTATTTCAAAGAACTTGGCCAACAGGAGCTTTTTGAGGAACTTCTGGCCAAAACCAAACTACACAGAACCTGGGGAGACGCTTATGGCCATTTGATGGTAGCAACCGGGCGGGCGGATCTGATGTACGATCCAGAACTTAATATTTGGGATGCCGCTGCGTTACTACCAGTGGTTCAGGAAGCAGGTGGAGTTTTTAGTGACATTCAAGGCAATAAAACCATTCACTCCGGTAATGGATTTTCAACAAATAAGATTCTCTTTCCCGAAATAAAAAAAATATTTGAAGCACACGGCATAAAATGAATAAAGGCTTATTAACTACTCTAATTCTATTTTTATTTACTACTAATAATTTTGCACAGAATGGCTACACGTCTAATTGGGATTATGAGGCTTTTCCAAATCTGCCGTTTAATTTAGATCATATTCAGTTAGATCTGAATGTGGAACCCGAAACTGCTTTGATAGAAGGGGCAGGGAGATATGTAATTACTTCGCGGAGGTCAGATTTAACTGAAATAGTATTTAATACCTCGGATATTGAAATTCAGGAAACATCAATGAATGGTGAAATCCTGGAATTTCGGGTTTCCTCAGATTCTTTGATTATTCAACTTCCTGATACATTGAAATTGAGTGATAAAGCAGAAATTCTTATCACCTGGCAAAGTGCATCTCCTTACGGAATTCACAAAGATGTAATGGGAAATATGTGGACATCACTCAACCCCAAAGCTCGTCTTCATTGGATACCGATTCCGGATCATCCCGAAGTAGCAACAACTCTTGAAGCATCCATAACTTTACCCGCTGAAATGGAAGCTGTATTTAATGGGAAATTATCTGGCGATGAGGTGATCTCGGCTGAAGAGAGAACGGTTCGATGGGTATCGCAAACACCGATTCCGGTTTCAGGAATAAGTCTTGCTGTAGGTAATTTTGAGGTAGAAAGTGCGCGTTCAGGAGTGAAAGAGATCTCATTATTTACCCCAGAAAATATTTTGATGGAGGAAGTCCGTTCCAAACTGCTTTCAACAGGGGTTTCAACATTAAAAAATTATGAACGGATATTTTCATATGAATTTCCATATGATGCGCTGAATATTGTGGTATTAGAAGATCACCAATGGGAGGAAGTACAATCGGGAGCAGGTATTATATATTTGTATCAAAGCCTTGGTTCGTTGCCAACTCAGTTAAAAAGAGGGATAGCGGAGCAATGGCTTGGTAATTACCAACGGTATCTTGATGTCCCCAGTCCCAAATATGAATTTCTCAAAGCCGCTTTAACATCAGCTTCTCAAACTGATCAGCTAAAAAATCCTGATTCGCTGCGATCTATACAATATTGGAATACCTGGGAAGCGGGTCTCGATAAATTGAATAATGATCTCCTTAAAAATACAATTCAGGATTCATGGACGGGTTTAATACAGGAATTTGAAGGCGTAACTACCTGGGAAGATTATGCCGGATTTTGGTATGATAAAACCGGTGCTTACTGGAATGAATTACCAAAAATTTCCAAATCTAAAGTTGAAATGGAGGAATCATTTAAATACGCGGTAAGCTATCAATATGATGAGCTAAACTCTAGTTTGTTATTGGTATTTGAGGCACAGGGCAACTCGGCAGAAACACTGGTTGGGGTTGAGGTGAGGGAGTACGGATTTATGGATACGACTAAATCAGAAATCAGCTTTACCGGCCAGGTAGATTCTGTTTCTGTAGCTCTTTCTGAGGATATAGAATACGTTATCCTGGATCAAAAATCCGATCTTAAGCTGGAATTTATTGAAGATAAACCTTTTATGTTTTTGATCCGGCAGCTTAATAGTTCAAACACAGATCATAGGCTTCAGGCGGCGAAACAGTTACGTCAATTTTCCGACAACCCTGATCTTCAGCTTGCATTGCAGGATGTGATGAGAGATGAGCAGAATCCTAAAATACGGGCTGAATTATTGGAGACTCTTGCTAAAACTACGAGCGGGGCATCAGGCACCGAGCAAAATTTTTTAGATATGCTCAATTCTGATGATCTTGATATTCAATTGGCTGGAATTCGTGCTTTGGTTAATTATCCTGATAATGATAATGTAGGATACGCCGTACAAACTAAACTGCTTCAAACTTCCCGGGATACTGTTTTTAAAACAGCTTTAAATACCTATCGGGAAATTTCCTCACCCGAAGATCAGCTCTCACTGGTAAACAGATTAGAACGAGAAGACAAAAGCGGCAGGAAAACCTTACAAGTCCTCCGGGTTGCAGCAACATCTGATACTACAGGGCAGGCGTTAATAATTGCTGACCGCTTTGCTTTGGGGAATTTTCCTTACTCATTGCGAAAACAGGCAATTGAGCTGCTTCTCAAATATGAATCCAATCAGGATTATTGGTATCAAACTCTGGAAATGTTACAAGAAGACAGGGATCCGCGAATACGCTTTTATTCATTGAAAGCGGTTAAATTTCTAACCAGGGAACAGGCTCAGATATTGCTTGAAAACCGTGCCAATGAAGAATTTGATCCCAGAGTATTAGCACGTATCAGAAATCTGTTTAGAAGCTGATCTATTTCAAACTATTTGACCTGAGCTCTATATAAAAAGTATGATTTTAATATTATATAGTCGCAATTGAAGAACCTGCAAGCGTCCGTAGGTCCTTGCAGCGTTCCACCAAAGATATGATCAGGGCTGGTTGCTCACTTTATTTTATGGACGCTGTGAGGTTGCTTAAATTAAACTCAGGTCATGAAGGTTATTGAGTGATCATTTACGCCATAATTTACATCAAGAAACTCATCAATATACCTGCGGCTATAGCTGAGCCAATCACTCCGGACACATTAGGGGCCATAGCGTGCATCAGCAAGTGATTCGATGGATCATATTTTAAACCTTCATGCTGAACTACCCGGGCACTGTCAGGCACGGCCGAAACACCTGCGGCTCCAACCAGGGGATTAATTTTATTATCGTCGGGCAGAAAAAGGTTCATAAATTTAGCAAATAAAACACCACCCGCTGTTGCTATCATAAAGGAGAATGCTCCAAGTACAAAAATCAGTATAGACTCCGGTGTAAGGAAAGTAGTAGCCTGTGTAGAGGCGCCAACAGTAAGGCCTAATAAAATAGTTACTATATCAATCATGGAAGTTCGGGCTGTTTCAGCCAAGCGTTCCGTTACCATCGACTCTTTTAGCAGATTCCCGAAAAACAGCATTCCAAGAAGCGGAAGGGCTGCAGGGGCGATGAAACCCGTTAGTAAAATCCCAATAATTGGGAACATTATTTTTTCCAATTTAGAAACTGCCCGGGGTGGTTTCATACGGATTACCCGTTCTTTGTCGGTGGTCAGCAATCTCATAATAGGCGGCTGTATAACCGGGACCAATGCCATATAAGAATAAGCCGCAATAGCGATAGGACCAATTAACTCCGGAGCCAGCCTGGATGACAGGAAGATAGCCGTAGGGCCATCTGCTCCTCCAATAATTGCGATAGCACCGGCCGCACCGATATCAAAAGCAAGAGCAATAGCCCCGAAGAAAGTCAGGAATATCCCTATTTGTGCAGCGGCTCCCAAAAGCACAAGTTTAGGGTTTGATATCAAAGTCGAAAAATCCGTCATTGCTCCTATTCCAAGAAATATCAAAGGCGGATAAACCCCTTTCAAAACCCCAAGATATAAGTAATACATTACACTGCCTTCTTCATAAATACCAAGCTGCAGATCTACTCCCTGCAGGAAGGGAATGTTTCCAATAATGATCCCAAAACCTATTGGGATTAAAAGTAAGGGTTCATAACCTTTCTTAATAGCCAGGTAAATAAAACAAAAGGCTACTAAAATCATTATGATGTGGCCAAAAGTCACATTGTAGAACCCTGTATAGTGATAAAAATTTTCTAAGCCTTGCATGAGAGATGATTATTCAATTTCTAATAAAATATCGTCCTGAAGTACAGATTGACCAGGTGCGACCTTAATGGATTTTATAACACCTGCCGTGTCGGACTGAATGTTGTTTTCCATCTTCATGGCTTCCATTACAAGGAGATTTTGGTTTTTGGTGACCGAATCTCCTTCTTTAACAAGCAAAGACAATATTTTACCTGGCAGCGGGGCTTTAATTACTGAAAGTTTTCCTGAGCGCGTGAGTGGCTTGCTATCTTTTGTGGAAGGAGGAGGTGTTTTCGAACGTATCAACTTAGGTGTCTTACGCGTTTTTACCTCTTGTTTTAGGTTTACCTGGTAGGAAGTACCATTTACTTCAAGATCTACAACGTTGTCTTCAAAATTTTGAATTTTTACGTCGTAAACATTTCCATTTATTTCAAATTGATAATTCTTCATAAG
>JBBDLQ010000144.1:58166-76971 GCA_040878765.1 Balneolaceae bacterium
GAATTTTTACGTCGTAAACATTTCCATTTATTTCAAATTGATAATTCTTCATAAGGGCAGTTTACCGTCTGAGGTTTGTTACGGAATAAATTTTTGAGCTCCAGGGTGAATATCGCCGGGAGACTTTATCGATCGTCAAAATGGTATGTTCTTGATCATGACTTTCGTTGACATACATATGGATTGCCGCACTTATGGCAGCATTCACTTCACCGGAGAGCACTACTTTTTTGTCGGCTTCTTTCTTTTCTGCATTCGCGCCATTTTTGGCTATCGTATTCTCTGCGGCTACTACAATTGATTCCTTCCGTCTTATTAAAAAAGCCAGGAATTTTTCCACCGTCTCAATTAATCGCGGCATGTTTTGGAATACAATAAACAGTGAAGCCAACACCACGAATACCACAAAGTATCCAATGGCCATCATATAGATTTCTTCTGCGGTAACAAGAGAAAAATCAAGTTCTCCAAGTCGATCGAAAAACATAGTTCTTTGGGTTTAGAGTGGGATATTACCGTGTTTTTTAGGGGGATTGACTTCCTTCTTAGTCTCCAGCATTTGCAAAGCCCGGATGATACGGAAGCGGGTGTTACGCGGCTCTATAATGTCATCAATGTAGCCATAACGTGCTGCCTCGTATGGATTGGCAAAACGTTCTTTGTATTCTTCTTCTTTTTCGGCAACAAATTTTGCACGCTCTTCATCATCCGTAATTTCTTTAAGCTCTTTGGAATGCAGAATCTCAACCGCACCTTTAGGCCCCATTACGGCAATTTCAGCAGAAGGCCATGCGTAGTTGATATCGCCGCGAAGATGCTTGGAACTCATAACATCGTACGCACCGCCGTAGGCTTTTCGAAGGATGACGGTGATTTTTGGTACCGTAGCCTCGCCATATGCGTACAGAAGTTTGGCACCGTGGGTAATAATTCCACCATATTCCTGTGCACTTCCGGGTAAAAATCCGGGAACGTCAACCAAGGTTACTATTGGTATATTAAACGCATCGCAGAAGCGGACAAAGCGTGCTGCTTTTCGGGATGATTCAATATCCAGCACTCCGGCAAGGTAGTTGGGCTGGTTGGCTACTATACCTACCGACATGCCATTAAATTTGGCAAACCCGACTACAATATTTCGGGCATAGCGGCGGTGTACTTCCAGGAATTCGCCATCATCTGCAATGGTGTAAATAATGTCTTTAACGTTATAAGGAATCTGCGGGTTATCCGGTATGATTTCATTAAGCTCATCATCCAGCCGGTCAATAGGATCTTCGCAATGAGTAACCGGTGGTTCTTCCAGATTGTTTTGGGGAAGGTAACTCAGCAGCTTTCGCAGCATCAACAAACCATCTTCTTCATTTTCGGCAACAAAGTGGGTAACTCCGGATTTGGTAGCGTGTACGGTAGGCCCGCCCAGTTCATCAATGGTAATATCTTCGCCCGTTACGGTTTTGGCTACTTTAGGACCGGTTACAAACATGTAACTGGTATTTTCAACCATCATAGTGAAATCGGTAAGTGCGGGAGAGTAAACAGCACCGCCTGCACAAGGACCAAAGATAGCAGATATCTGGGGAACCACTCCGGAGGCCATAATATTCTTCTGGAATACATCACCATAACCAGCAAGACTTCTAACACCTTCCTGAATACGGGCGCCTCCACTGTCATTAATACCAATGATTGGGGCACCCATGATCATAGCCTGATCCATTATCTTACAAATCTTTTTGGCAAACACTTCAGAGAGGGAGCCGCCGAATACGGTGAAATCCTGTGAAAAAATGTATACCAGTCTGCCGTCAATAGTGCCATGACCTGTAACTACCGCATCCGATAAAATCCGCTGATCCCACAAACCAAACGATTTAGTACGGTGAGTAACAAACATATCAAACTCCTCGAAGCTCCCATCGTCCAGTAAAAATTCAATACGTTCTCGTGCGGTTAGTTTACCTTTATCGTGTTGCGATTCTATGCGTTTTTCGCCGCCGCCTAAGCGGGCAGTTTCACGGTATTCGACCAGTTTCCTGATGTCGTCTGCAGTTCCCATATTCTCAGAATTGAAAGAGTTTTTATTGCAAATGAGTGTTATTAAAAAATTCAGGTATGTTTTCCTGAACGAATAAAATCAAAAGAACAGAAGTAGTAATATTCATGTCGTTTATGGAAATACGTTCAAATATTTCTCATTAAATAATATGGTGTAAATAGCCCTGAGACATGAATTATGTGTGAAGAAATGGCTTAGTGTCTAATAAATTAAAATAAATTGGCGAGCGGGTGATGATGATTTGAAGATATTACTCAGTCTCTTTAATGGAAAAGCGCTTACATAAAAAAAGTCCGGATTACTTAAAATTTTTAAATAATCCGGACACAAAAGATGTGAAATAATTTATTAGTTGGTGGTAAGGCCTCTGCGAACCAGCAAGTGCCGAACATCAGGCTCAGTTCCCCGATATTTGCTGTAGAGTTCCATAGCCTCAGCGCTACCGCCCCGGCTAAGAATGAATTCTCTGTAGCGGTCACCATTTTGGCGTGTAAGGCTGCCTTCTTCTTTCATATAAGCAAAGGCATCGGCTGCAAGTATTTCACTCCAAATGTAAGCATAATAACCAGCGGCATATCCTCCGGAAAATATGTGGGAGAAATAAGGTGATTTATAACGCGGCGGTATGACCTCATTATCAAGATCATATTTTGCAAGAGCTTCTTTTTCGAATGTTTCTACATCACCAGGAATATCATCAGCAGTAATAAGGTGCCATTCCATATCCAGCATAGTTGCAGCTAGATATTCCTGTGTATCAAAGCCTTGATTAAATTCCTGGGCAGCTATCACTTTTTCAAGTAATGCATCCGGAATTTGTTTACCGGTTTCGTGATGAACAGCATAGTTTTTCAGTACATCAGGATGAATGGCCCAGTCTTCCTGGAAAGTAGAAGGGAATTCAACGAAATCTCTCGGAACGGAAGTTCCGGCCTGGGAAGGGTAATTAACATCCGAAAATAACCCATGTAAACCATGGCCCATTTCATGGAATAAAGTGGTGACATTATCAAAACTAATGAGTGCCGGTTCACCGGAAGCCGGTTTATCAATATTCAATACATTTACAATTACCGGTTTTTGGTTTAGTAAGTGTGATTGAGAAACAAAGGAGCTCATCCAGGCACCTCCGCGTTTGGAATCGCGGGCAAAATAATCGCCATAGAATAACCCGATTTGTTCTCCGTCTTCATCCAATACATCAAAAACACGAACGTCAGGATGATATATGGGTAAGTCGTCTCGTTCTTCAAAAGTAATCCCAAAAAGACGATTCATGGTAAAAAATACACCATCTTCGAGTACGCGGTCTAATTCAAAATATTGGCGGACTTCATTATCATCGATGTCATATTCTGCACTGCGTACTTTTTCGGCGTAATATTCCCAGTCCCAGGGGCGCAATTCATCTTCAATGCCATCATCCAGCATCATTTTCTCTATCAACTCCGTTTCACGGCTTGAATTGGCGATTACCGGAGGAATCAGGTCGGTAAGCATGTTCAGGGCATTTTCCGGAGTTTTAGCTGTTTGGGTTTCCAGCGAATAGGCGGCATGATTTGGATAACCAAGCAGATTTGCCCGTTCGGTTCGCAGTTCAACCAATTCAAGAATTATAGGACGATTATCAATACCGCCATTTTGACCAATTCCGCGGTAAGCTGAAGCTTCCCAAACCTTTTGTCGAATATCCCGGTTACTCAGGCTTTGAAGTACAGGAACCCGAGTAGTATTGGTAATTCCCAGCAGATATTTTCCTTCATGCCCGCGTTCTTCGGCGGCTTCTTTAGCTGCAGCAACACGCCCTTCGCTTAAGCCGTCAAGTTGTTCTACATCTTCAATTAATACGATTCGCTCTTTGTTTAATTCCAGCAGATTTTCCTGAAATTCGGTTGTAAGAGACGACATCCTTTCGTTGATTTCGCGAATGCGAGCCTGTTCCGAATCACTCAATTGGGCTCCGGACCGTACAAAAGACCGACGGGTGTCCTCAAGTAATTTCAGAGATGATTCATCCAAATCCAGTTCATCGCGATTTTGATAAAGTTTTTCAACCCGGGCAAATAAATCTTTATTGAGATAAATGTTATCAGAGTGAGCCGCAAATTTAGGTGCCATCTCAGCCTGAATATTTTGAATTTCAGCATTGGTATGAGCTGAGGTCAGGTTATAAAAAACACGCTGTATCCTGGTTAACAATTCACCGGATTTTTCCATTGCCAATATGGTATTATCGAAAGTTGGTTCTTCAGGATTAGCAGCAATTTCTTCAATCTCTTCAAGCTCCTGCTTTATGCCTTCCTCAAATGCAGGTAAGAAATGTTCGTTTTTGATCACCGAAAAATCCGGAGCTTCAAATGGTAAAGAACTTGGCGTAAAAAATGGGTTGTCGGTCATAGTTTCGTCAGAGTCTGAACTGATTATTGGTATTGATATAATCAGTAGTATGATGGAAAAAAAGGGGATAAATGATTTCATGACAGGATGTTTAAGTTATGATATTTAAAAGTGAATGATGTATATATTTTTTTCGATATGTCTTATTCCAAATTAATTTCGGTATTAGTGAGTCATTTTTAATTCAGCAATTTTAACAACAGTTTTCACATCTTCCAGATTATTTACGGTGATGCGTACTCCTCGTCCTTCGGCATATTTTGGAGATTCTTTTATTAAAGAATAAATGGTATCAGGAAGATCGCTTTTCAGGGCTGCATTAACTGCTTTTTTACCTAAGGCAAACCCAACTTTAAAACAACCGTCGCTTGGGGTCATGTAGAGTATGGTTCGTTTGTTGTGCCGAAGTCTGAGTGACCACCCGTAATTTTTTCCGCTAAATACCCATTCCTCAGATATTGTAGAGAAGTGCGAAACCATGTGATGTTTTAATTCATCCCAGGCTTTGGTAGCAGTGCCCAAAACTTCATTTAGTTCCTGCTGCTGAGGATAACTTAATTGATCGTCAAAAACACTTAATGCCATTGATATTCTCCAAACCGGTAAATGCAATTTCATTCCAGAAAATGCAAGAATATACTATACCCGGATTATTGCTAATTAACCTAACATGGGCAATGGTTATGAAGAAATGATTAAGTCCGGGCGAATCTTAATGTTGATATAAAACAGGGTGAAAAAATTTAGAAACAGGTTTGATATTCGGGATATAGTGAATAATATCATGTATATTTAGTAAGTAGAAAGAGATACAAAAATAACACTATAACCGAAACAGGTATATAAAAAAGAGAGGTTGTAATGACGAAAGAAACATTAGTTCAGGAACTTAATAAAGATCTTTCTTCTGAATGGGGAACTGTAATTCGCTATACCTATCAAGCTGCTATGTCTTTTGGTATTATTGGCGCAGAGATGAGAGAAATCTTTGCCCGTGAAGTAGAAGATGAAATTGGCCATGCTACATTTCTCACCGATGTTATTGTTGATCTTGGAGGCGATCCAAGTACAACACCAGCCAAGTTCGGAAAACCTAATACGCTTAAAGAGATGCTGGAACTGGACTTGGAATTGGAACTCCGGGATGTTGATAATTACATGGAACATTCTGCATTGGCAGAAGAACTTGGATATGTAGAATTAAAGAACAAGCTGGAGGAAATGGCAACTGATGAAGCTGGCCATGCCCGTGAATTGCGCCGCCTGATAAAA
This sequence comes from Balneolaceae bacterium, assembly GCA_040878765.1. Taxonomy (GTDB): domain Bacteria; phylum Bacteroidota; class Rhodothermia; order Balneolales; family Balneolaceae; genus Gracilimonas. Next base: position 63,895 of record JBBDLQ010000144.1, read on the forward strand.
GGCATGTAATAGCTGTATTGGATTATACCTTAGAAACCCTGAATGTGAGTGCCTGAACCTATATTTATGGTTTGTGGCATAAGCTTAAACACAGATAAAATATGATTGCCTTTGGTCCCATACCTTCCCGACGATTAGGGAGAAGTTTGGGAATCAATAATATCCCACCCAAAATTTGTACTTATTCCTGCATCTATTGCCAGGTAGCCTGCCAGATGAAAATGCGTATTGAACGCCAACCTTTTTATCCTCCGGAAGATGTTTTCCATGCGGTAGCGGAAAAAGTAGATGAAGCCAAAGCTTTGAGCGAATCCATCGACTACCTGACTTTTGTGCCTGATGGCGAGACAACGCTTGATATAAATCTCGGGCACGCCATAGATTTGCTAAAATCCCTGGGAATAAGAATAGCCGTCATTACCAACTCTTCTCTGATTTGGCGGCCTGATGTGCAAAGTGATCTCCATAAGACAGACTGGATTAGTTTTAAGATTGATGCGGTAGAGGAGGAGATCTGGCGCAAAATTGACCGGCCTTCCGGTAGGTTAAAATTAGACCAGATTTTGGAAGGAATCCTAGAATTTGCAGAACACTATCAAGGGAAACTGGTAACAGAAACCATGCTTGCCAAAGGCGTAAATGATAGTGAAGAAAACCTGGAAGGTGTGGCCCGGTTTTTAGAAAAATTGAAACCGGATATCGCCTATTTGTCTATTCCAATTCGTCCGCCGGCAGAAAAATACGTTGAAGTGCCCGATGAAAAAGTGGTTATACGGTCATTTGAAATATTGAATGAAAGCAATAATAAAGTGGAATATCTGATTGGTTATGAGGGTAATACTTTCGCTTTTACAGGGAATGCCGAAGAAGACATGCTCAGTATAACTGCTGTACATCCCATGCGCGAAGATGGGGTTAGGGAGTTCCTGGGAAAAGCACAGGCCGGCTGGGGGCTCATCGACCAACTGATTGATGATAACAAGCTGGCTGAAGTATCTTACAATGGCCATAAATTCTATATAAGAAAGTTTCAGAAAACCCACCTCTGACAATTACCCATCTGTTTGATAACATCAGTCTCCCGGTTTGCCTGCCAATTCTCCGAGATTGAAATAACCTCCCGTACCTGCCGTGGCCGAGCAATAGCTTAACGGGTTGATTTTTCTGAGATCAGGGAGGCCATCGGTGTAACAATCCTCTGAGAGGTACGATTCTAGTATTTTACCGATAATGACCGTCTGCTCGCCAACGGAAATTTGTTGTATCACCTCGCATTCAAAATTAATAGGGCACTGGCCGATAAGAGGAGCGTTTTTCAAAGTACCATTGAAGATTTCGAAATCACATTCTTTAGCCTTGTCATGGTCGGCACCTGAAACCTGTCCGCAATAGTCGGTTTCTTTCACCAAAGAGGCAGAAGGCACATTTACCGAGAAAGTCTTGTGTTCCTGAATCGCTTTTAAAGAGTACCGGATATGGTTGATGGCTATATAGATAGTTGGAGGCTCGGCACTAGTGATGCCGGCGCAGGAAATGGTGATGAAATTGGGTTTACCGTCGTAATATGTACCTACAAGAACGGCCGGTTGTGGGTTAAGCAGGTGCTGTGCACCGATTTTCTTCTTTTTGTTTTGAAAGGTATCCATGGTTACTCCTGGGTGGTTTACAGTTTTTTCGCTTGCTCATGCACACATGCACAAATCCTCAGCTACAACGCCTAAGGGTTTACAGCAGAGTAGAATTATAACGGGCGTAAATGAATTTGATATAAAGAAATCAGTGAATTCCCTTGTATCGTATTTCATCTTTTCTAAAGCTGAGAATCCTCCGGCCGCCTAAAAACCTAACATCTAACACCTAATATTACCCTTGTTTCAACCACTTCGCCAATTCTTTAAAGGAAGGTTTTTTCCCATACATCAAAATACCCACACGGTAAATTTTAGCGGCCAGCCACATGATTCCAAGGAAAGTGATGATCATCAGCAGAATGGAAAGCAGGATTTCCCAAATGGGCACATCTGATGCGGCGATACGGGTAATCATATTGATAGGAGCAGTGAGGGGAAACAGTGAGACAAAAACAGATAGTGGAGAATCAGGCGATTCCATTACCCTTGTGTTTAGGACATAGCCTACAAAAATTGGTAAACCAACCGGAAGCATAAATTGCTGGGAATCCTGCTCCGTTTCAACTGCTGCACCGATGGCTGCAAAAACTGCACTGTATATCAAAAAGCCAAGGAGGAAGAAAATAAAGAAGTAAATGAATACCAATGGTTCTACCACCATTTGTTCAAGGGAAGCAGGGTCGAAAGAGGAAGTAGCTTCTTCCGGCATTCCACTCATTTGTGCTTCCATAATCATTCCGGCAACAGGTGCGGCAGCGAGGGAAAGGCCGATGTAAAACAAAATCCAAATGCCGAATTGAGTAATTGCCATACCCAATACCCCAAATAATTTTCCAAACATAAGTTCAATGGGTTTAACTGAGGATGCAATTACTTCCACAATACGATTGGTTTTTTCTTCAATTACACTACGCATAAGCAGGGAACCGTAAATAAATATCCCCATAAAAATTAACAGACCAAGGATAAAACCGAGGACAGAGGCAAAAAGAGTATTATCAGCAGATTCGCCGGATTCGGTTAGCTTAACGGCTTCAAGTCCGGTTCGTGTTTCAAAAATATCTCTGATGGTTTCCGATACATTTTCGCGGGAAAGCCGTTCTTCGCGTACGGCATCTCTAATGTCGGATCGTATAGCAGAGATGAAGCTTAAGCCACCGCTTCCGCCATATATAAGGGTAGGGCTTTGCGCATGTGTTATCACTGAATCATTCAGAACAATGAAGCCATCTAAATCACCCGATAAAACCTGAGATCTAAGTGAATCTTCTGAGATATATTTTACATCAAAGTACCGGGTTTCGTTGAGTTCAATTAAACGTTCAACCAAAACTTCTGTGTTATCCAAAATCCCGATTTGTTTTTCAACCTCTGAATCGGAAATACTGATGTAAACAACGATCCCTAAAAAAGCCACTAAAGCCAGTGGAGTTAGCGCTGTTGCTATGATGAAGGATTTACTTTTTACCCTGGTAATATATTCGCGTTTAAGTACCAGCCATATTTTGTGAAAACTCATAATTATTGGATTTCTGCTTTTTTGAGGTTGTCTTCTCCCACAGTGGAGATGAAAATTTCGTTTAATGAAGGTTCAATGCGTTCGAATTTGTGAATTTCAGTATGTTCCATCGCTAGTTTCAAAATATCCTGCATTCGTTGTCCATTTAATACCCTGATTTCTGCAAAATTAGTTGAACGGTTATTGATCCGGACATCTTCCAGTTTATCCAGGAATGAGCCGTCACCCTCAAATTCCAGGTTGATCGTATTTTTACCGAATGATGATTTAATTTCCCGAAGCTTGCCGGTTAGCACAGCTTCTCCCTGATTAAAAAGGCAAATGTCATCACACATTTGCTCCACCTGTTCCATTCGGTGAGTGGAAAACAAAATGGTTTTTCCATTGTTCTTTAGCTCAATGATGATCTCTTTGAGCGTTTCACTATTTATCGGATCAAGCCCGCTGAAGGGTTCATCGAATATATAGATATCCGGGTCATGGGCTATAGTGGCTATAAACTGAATTTTTTGTGACATTCCTTTTGAAAGCTCACCAATTTCTTTCTTTTTCCAATCGGAGGCGCCAAAACGATCGAGCCAGTAATCAATGGCATTTTTAGCATCGCCCTTATTTAATCCCTTCAACTGCGTTAAATACATTAGCTGTTCATACACTTTCATTCTTTTATATAGACCACGCTCTTCAGGCATATAGCCAATCATTTTTTGTGTTTCAGGACTTGCTATCTCATTGTTAATTGTTATTTCACCTGAATCGGGGGTTAGAATATAATTGATCATGCGGATGGTCGTAGTTTTACCGGCACCATTTGGCCCGAGTAATCCGAAGATCCGGCCTTCATTTACTTCAAAACTGACCTCATTAACTGCTATTGTTTTCCCGAAACTTTTGGTGACATTCTTTATCTCGATTACAGACATATTATTTTGTTTTGATGATTAAGGGAGTGATAACTAATTAGGATTTCTTCCAATATACTTTATAGATGCCCCAGGGAATTACCCCCTTGAATAAAAGAAATTTTTTAATCTTTAACATCACTTTATAAATGTCAGTATTTAGCTGTCAATTTGTTTGCAAGATGTCCAAAGATTTCTTATTTCCCATAACAGAAATAGTAACGATCAACAAATACAAAGGTTTCAATTCAGATGCACATAATTCATTTAAGTGCGGAGTGCTACCCGGCAGCAAAAGCAGGCGGACTGGCAGACGTAGTAGGTTCACTTCCCAAATATTTAAATCACCTTGACCATGCGTGTGAAGTTGTGATTCCCAAATATGATAACCCGTGGATTGGAAAACAGGATTTTGAAATCGTATTTGAAGGAGCTTTTTCAATGGCTTCAGAACATGTGCGTTACACAGTTCAGAAAATGACCGATGAAACACTCGGGTTTCCATTTTATGTGATTGATATACCCGGTAGATTTGATCGCCCCGGTATATATATTGATCCGTGGTCGGGTCATGGTTATTGGGATGAGCTGGAACGCTTTATAAGTTTCCAAACTGCGGCGCTCGAATGGATGAGAGCCGAAAATATAAGTCCGGATATCTTGCATTGTCACGATCACCATACCGGCCTTGTTCCCTTCATGCTGGCTCATTGCAACCGCTTTCGTGATATGGAACATATCCCCACCGTTTTAACTGTTCATAATGCAGAGTATCATGGGGAACACGATATTGAGAATTATAAATTATTGCCTGCCTTTAATATTGATAAACTTGGTTTACTTGATTGGGATGGTCAATTTAATTCGTTGGCTGCAGGGCTAAAAACTGCCTGGAAAATCACTACGGTTTCAAAAAGCTATATGGATGAGCTGGGAGAAAACAGTAACGGACTTGAACTGCTTTTTCAGCAGGAGCGGGGTAAATCCCTTGGAATATTAAATGGTATAGATACCGAGGTTTGGGATCCGGGTACCGATGATTTGATTGAGTATAATTTCAAACACCGAAACCGAAAAAAAGGCAAGGCAGAAAACAAAAAATATTTGTGCAAGGAATTTGGACTGAATCCCAAACTGCCGACTATATCGTTTATCGGGCGGTTGGTGCGAGAAAAAGGAGCCGATTTACTTCCTGATTTATTCAGGCAAATTATGTATTCTGATCATGAAGTAAATTTTGTTTTACTGGGAACCGGAGATCCCCAACTACACCAGGTTTTTGCAAATATGGAAGGCAATCACGTTGGATATTTTGATGCCACTTTGGAATATAATGAGCAGCTGGCCCATCAAATTTATGCCGGCTCCGATTTCATTTTAATGCCCTCTAGAGTTGAGCCATGTGGTTTAAATCAACTTTTTGCAATGCGTTATGGAACGGTACCAATCGTGCGTTCCGTTGGTGGTTTAAAAGATACTGTTGTAGATATTTCACAGGATGGCGGGTATGGAATCACATTCGAGGATTTTAACCTGGAAGTAGCTTCAAAAGCCATCACCCGGGCTGTTGATTTATATCTTGATTCAAAAAAATATTCAGAAGTTCTGAGCACAATTATGAAGCTCGATTTTTCCTGGAAACGTTCGGCACAGGAATACATCAAAATGTATAAATTATTATTAAAGCAGCCTGAATGATATTGATTTGTGCATTGACAAGTAGATAGAATTAAAAATAAATATTAAGGATTAACATTTAAAGATATCCAATATGAAAGTTTCATCAACCATTGCAGTTATTTTAGGAGGAGGAAGAGGAACCCGTCTTTTCCCGTTAACCGATCATCGCTCAAAACCAGCTGTTCCTGTTGGTGGTAAATATCGATTGGTTGATATACCCATTTCCAATTGCCTGAATTCCAATATTCGGCGAATTTATGTGTTAACGCAATTCAATTCAGCCTCCCTGAATCGCCATATTAAAAACACTTATAATTTTGATGTATTCAGCAGTGGCTTCGTGGATATTTTAGCAGCAGAACAAACCCCGGATAATACCGGCTGGTTTCAGGGTACCGCTGATGCTGTTCGCCAATCGGTGCACCACATGGAAAACCATGAACATGAATATGTTCTAATTCTGTCTGGCGATCAGCTTTATCAAATGGATTATCAGAAATTACTGAAGCGCCATAAAGAAAACGAAGCAGACCTTACTGTTGCAACTATTCCGGTTAATGCCCATGATGCCACTGGTTTTGGTATCATGAAAACCAATGCGGATGGAATCATTGAGAATTTTGTAGAAAAACCATCTGCTGAAGAATTAGAAAAGTGGAAATCAAAAGTTCCGGATGAATACAAAGAACAGGGTAAGGATTACCTGGCTTCAATGGGTATTTACATATTTAACCGGGATGTACTTAAAAAGCTATTTGATGACAATCCCGACGCAACCGATTTTGGCAAAGAGTTAATACCCAAATGTGTGGAGGGTGGACAAAAAGTGTGCAGTTACGAATATGGAGGGTACTGGACCGACATCGGAACTATACAGTCATTTTTTGAGGCAAATTTAGCTCTTGCCGATACCGTTCCTGAATTTAACCTCTACGACAACGAAAACTTCATTTACACACGTGCCCGTTTGTTGCCTGCTTCAAAATTAATGGGAACCACCCTTGAGCACGCTATGATGGCCGAGGGTTGTATTATTGAAGCCAGCCGTATTGTCCGTTCAGTAATTGGTATACGGTCTCGGATTGGTAAGGGCACTACCATTGAATATTCCATAATTATGGGTAACGATATTTTCCAGGCTCGTGCAAGTGTAGAAAATGCAACCCCGGAAAATCCAGCCATGGGTATTGGTCAGCGCTGCTATATAAGTAATTGTATCATCGACCGGAATGTCTGCATCGGGAACGATGTGCGGATAGTTGGAGGCAAGCATCTGGAAGACGGCGACCATAAATACCATTACGTACGAGATGGAATCGTAATTGTGAAGAAAAATACAGTTATACCTGATGGAACTACAATTTGATAAGAAATATCAAACCTTATTAGATTAATTTTTTAACTGATAATTTCTTCAATTAGATTTCTGATTATCAAAAAGGGGATTTTTGCACCCATTTAAAGCATTTGCGGATTGTGTCCGTTCTATGTGATGCGCAATTAAAAAAGGGGTTATAACAGATTGAAAAAGCTTTATATATAATCAGCTGCTGGTACCTGTCCTTCAATTAAAAATTATTGCCTGCTTATTAAAAAAAACTCAGTTTAGCAGTCATAATTTGATAGTAAACATTATGAGAAACCTGGGAACATATTTAAAAAATTAAAATTTTTTAATAATTCATTAAATTTGATACATTCAGTTACAAACAAAGTTTCTAGGAGTTTTAGGGATGCCAATAAAATTTAATGTGTTGGCGGCTTTTATCAGGTTAGTTATTCACAATTATGGAGCAAGGAGTCCATATGGCAGAGAATCGGCATATTTTAGTTGTAGATGATAATGCATCCATCCATAAGGATATTGAATCCATTCTTATAGGAATTTCATCTGATTCAGACGCTGAATTACGTGAAATGGAAGCAGAATTATTTTCAGACGGGGAGAATGGGGAATCCGGATCAAGTATCATAGATATTGATATAAAATATGACATTGACCACGCATATCAAGGAGAAGAGGCCATAGATTTAGTTGATAAAGCTTCAGAAGACGGTAATCCATATTCACTTATTTTTATGGATGTAAGAATGCCTCCCGGAATGGATGGAATTCAGACTATTAAAAATATTTGGGACAAGCATAAAAATACGGAAATCGTAATTTGCACGGCCTATTCCGACTACTCATGGGAAGAAATCTTATCTGAATTAGGTAATTCGGATAAATTATTATTCATGAAAAAACCCTTTGATGCAACGGCCTTAAAGCAAACCACATTAACGCTTACTACTAAATGGAAGCTGCAACAGGAGTCACTTAAATACACTCAAAAACTGGAAGAGGAAGTTAAGGAGAGAACAAAAGAACTAACCCAATTGGTTGCCGATTATAAATTAATGAAGGAAAAGGCTGAACAGGCATCAGAAGCTAAAAGTGAGTTTCTGGCTAATGTGAGCCATGAGATTAGAACACCTATGAATGGAATTATAGGTATGAACGACCTGCTTTTAGAATCAGACCTTGAGTCCGAACAAAAAGAGTATGCTGAATTGGTTAAATACAGCGCCAAAGCCTTAATGGGAATCATAAATGATATTCTTGATCTTGCTAAAGTAGAAGCAGGTAAAATGGAAATTGAAGTAATTCCGTTTGATCTGAGAGATAGCCTGAAAGAGCTTAAGAAGCTCCTCGAATTTTCTGCGCAGAATAAAGACGTTGAAATTAAATCTGAAATTCACCCTGACATCCCCGAAAAAGTTATGGGTGATCCCATGCGCATTCGCCAGATTTTACTTAATTATGGTAACAATGCCGTAAAATTTACTGAAAAAGGCTCCATCAAATTAAAAGTAGATCTGTTAAATGAAGACGAGAAAACAGTAACACTTAGATTTTCTGTGAAGGATACCGGTATTGGAATTCCAGAGCAGAAAATGAAGCAGATATTTGATCCATTTTCACAGGCGGATGCTTCCACTACCCGAAAATATGGAGGAACAGGTTTAGGCCTTTCAATTTGTAAACAACTTTCCGGTTTAATGAAAGGTAAAGTAGGTGTTGAAAGCACAGAAGGTAAAGGCTCTGAGTTTTGGTTTGAAGTAACATTAGATAAAATGTGGTCCGAACAATCAGAAAATATAACTGATACATCTGAAATAGATGAATTAGGTGATGATAACGTTGAAGGTGTTGCTCGTAAGGTTAAAATTTTGTTAGCAGAGGATAATGAGACCAATCAATTAATGACTGAACGAATGCTTGCTCATGACGGTATGCATATTACTTCGGTTAATAATGGATTGGAAGTCGTTGACATATTTAAAAAACAGGATTTCGATCTCATACTGATGGATGTGTATATGCCTGAGATGGATGGTATAAATGCCACCAGGGAAATTCGTAAAATTGAGGAAAACGGGGATACAAGAATACCAATTATTGCTGTATCTGCCAGTGTTATGCCAAAAGATAAAGAACGAATATATGCTGCCGGGGTAGATGATTTTATTGGGAAACCAATTTCAAAAACATATCTGATGGCTAAAGTGAAAAAATGGGTATCGGATTCTAGGAAGGAAAGAGAATAAATGTGCCAATGATTACCAGAATTACCAGTACCATCATACTTTGTTTTGTGAGTATTACGCTAAGTGCACAAAACCTGGCTAATCAGGAATTTTGGTATCTAACCCCGAATGAGGGACTTTCACAAAGTACAGTATCTGTAATATTTCAAGATAGTGAAGGCTTCATGTGGTTTGGTACTTTGGAAGGGTTGAATAAATATGAAGGGCAAAATCAAAATATTGTTATCTATAAACATGATCCCGCTGATACTTCAAGTCTAAGTAATGATGAGGTCGAGATTATTTTTGAGGATAGCCGCAATAATCTTTGGATTGGAACAGATGGTGGGGGGCTAAACTTATATAATAGAGATACTGAAAATTTTACTATTTATCAGGCCGCTGAACATCCCCATACCGGAAAACTAAGTGATAACACGGTACATACCATTGTTGAAGATATGGAGGGTAATTTATTACTCGGTACCTTTAATGGTTTGAACCTGATGAATAGCAGTACAAGAACTTTCGAAAACTACTTTTCGGATCCAAAAGACCCCACTACGCTTAGTGCAAATTATGTAACGCATATTTTTAAAGATGCAAATAACAATATGTGGGTCGGTACTGTAAATGGGTTGAATCTTTTTGATGAAGAAACAACAACATTTCAGCAATTCTATATCTCAGAAGAGGAGAACAGCGGTAATACTAATTACATTGAAGTAGTATTTGAGGATAGTAATAACAGGTTATGGGTAGGAACACAAAATGGCCTGTATATCTTTGACAGAGAGTCAAAGCAATTTATATCGCCTGTTAATCAAGCAATTGACCCTGCTATTATTTCTGCTTCAATACTTTCAATATTTGAAGACAGCCAGGGTGTATTATGGATTGGGAGTGAAAATGAAGGATTATTTGCACATAATATATATACGGGCGAAAATTATTATTTCAAATCTAATGCTAATCAACTTAATGGGCTAAATAGTAATTCTATTTACAGTTTGTTTGAAAGCAAAGATAATATTTTTTGGATAGGGACTTTCGACGGCGGATTAAACATACTGAGCAGGAAAAGAAACAAGTTTACTCATTACCGTCATATTCCCGGCAAGGCTAATACATTAAATGAGAATTCCGTTTATGCATTATTAGAATCAAAAAACGGGGATATTTGGATAGGGACGGATGGCGGCGGCCTGAATTTGTTTGATAAGGATAATGAATCATTCACTGCTATTAGGCATGACCCAAAAAACCCGCAAGGCCTTCCCAGTGATGTAATTTTTAGCATTATTGAAGATAACCAGAACAGGATTTGGATGGGGACATATAACGGCGGCCTGACTTGCTACAATGTTGAAAAAAAGACCTTCAAAACCTACAAATTTGACAGTGACGACCCAAAAAGCCTCAGCAATAACCAGGTGTTTGTTGTATTTGAAGACAGCGAAGGTTACATATGGGCGGGCACAAACGGTGGCGGCATAAACAAACTAATTGATGAAGAGCAGGGTATTTTTCAAAGATATCTGGATTCTAATATAAGCAGTAATAGTTTACCTCTTAGTTACAACCGGGCAATATTTGAAGATGGCATGGGGAATTTATGGATCGGGAATTATGGCGGGGGTGTGGTAAAGTTTGATCCTAAATCCATTACAGTAACTGAATACAATACTCTTAATAATAAAATAAGCAGTAATAGGGTATTAAGTATTTACGAAACAGATGACGGAATTATTTGGGCAGGAACTAAAGGAGGAGGCTTGGCACGCTATAACCCTGCAAAAGATGAGTTTGAGGCATATTCCACAAAGGATGGATTACCTAATGATATCGTAAATGCAATTTTGGAAGATGATCATGGTAATTTATGGCTGAGTACCAATAACGGGCTTTCAAAGTTTAATCCTGAAACAGAAGGTTTCAAAAATTTCAAATTAAGTGATGGTGTTCAAAGCAGGGAATTTAAACCGAATGCAGCTTTTAAAGATGAAAACGGCTTTATGTATTTCGGTGGGATCAATGGATTCAATACATTTCATCCGGATAGCATTAGGGAAGATTCCAGTGTGCACCCCGTTGCTTTCACTGATTTTCAGCTGTTTAACCATTCAGTCCCGATTGGTGAAGAATCTTATTTAAAAAAACATATAAATCAGGCCGAGCAAATTATACTTCCCTATACGGAATCGGTCATCACTATAAAATATTCAGTATTGAATTATAACCCGCTGTTGGGTTATACATATGCATATATGCTTGATGGATTTGACAATGACTGGAATAATGTGGGAGATCAAAATACCGCAACCTATACCAATTTGGATCCAGGGAATTATACTTTTAAAGTAAAAGCAGCTAATAGTGATGGCTATTGGGGTGATGAGAGCAAGCAATTTGCTTTAGTTATAACTCCTCCTTTTTGGAGAACCACATGGTTTTATCTGCTTTCAGCAATAGCTGTTATTGGCTTAATTGTCGGTGGGTTCAGATACAGGACAAGACAAATTACTCAGTTAAACAAACTGCTTGAGCGGGAAGTGAATGACCGGACATCTGAATTACAGGAGAGTAACAAAGACCTGAAACAGGCTTTAAAAGAGTTGGAAGAAACCAGAGAAGTTTTAGTTGAAAATGCCCATAAAGCCGGTATGGCTGATATTGCAACCGGGGTGCTTCACAATATCGGGAATGTGCTAAATAGTGTAAATACCTCAGTATCCGTTTCCGGCGAAGTGCTAAAAAAATCAAAGTTGCAGAAATTATTTAAGGCAAATGAGCTTATACGCGAGCATAAAGATAATCTGGAAGAATTCCTCACAAATGATCCAAAAGGGCAAAAACTGGTGGAGTACTTTCTCAAGCTTGATATAGCACTCAAAAACGAATTTAAGTTATTAGAAGAACACAACCAGCGGCTTGAACGAAAAGTACATTTAATAAATGATGTGATAGCCGCCCAGCAATCGTATGCAAGTGTGGGTGTCCGGGAAGAAGAAGCCGATATAAAAATTGTTCTCGAAGACGCACTTACCATTTTTGCGAATTCCATGGAACAGCTTTCCATTACCATTCAAAAAACGATAGAACCTACCGAACAGGTTTATATACAAAAAACAAAGCTGGCTCATGTCATCCTTAATATTTTGCAAAATGCAAAAGAGGCATTGGTTGAATCCGGAATTTCTGAAAAACGAATTTCAATTAAACTACATCAGCAAAATGATGAAGTGATACTCCAAATTACCGATAATGGAACCGGGATCAGAAATGAAGATCTTGATAAAATTTTCAATCATGGTTTCACAACTAAAAAAGACGGCCATGGGTTTGGCCTCCACAGCAGTGCTAATTATATGAGTGAGATGAAAGGGAGGATCAAAGTTAAAAACCAGGAAAATGAACAGGGAGTAAGTTTTATTTTGAGTTTTCCCATTCACAAAAAATCTTCCGGCGAAATAAATACTTCACCCTCAAGTGCAGGAAATTCCTAAACCATTATGTTGTATCAGAAAGTGTCAGTTTTCCTGTTTATATTTTTATGGCTTATTAGCTTATCTAATACCAGCCTTGCCCAACTTCCTGAAACATTAAATTTTAATCATTTAACTCAGCAGGATGGCCTTTCACAAAGCTCGGGACAGGCAATATATCAAGACAGCCAGGGATATATGTGGTTTGGTACAAGTAATGGTCTGAACAAATATAACGGTTATGATATGACCGTTTATATGCACGACCCAATCGACTCAACCACAATCAG
>JBBDLQ010000144.1:77071-87728 GCA_040878765.1 Balneolaceae bacterium
ACGGTTATGATATGACCGTTTATATGCACGACCCAATCGACTCAACCACAATCAGCGGAAATACTATTAGTACCATTTACGAAGACAGCCAAAATAACTTATGGGTTGGAACAACCGGTTCAGGTCTGAATTTATTTAACAGAGACAGAAATTCATTTTCACATTACAAACAAGATTACTCAAATCCGGATAAAGGCTTAAGCGATAATTCCATAACCAGTATTTTAGAAACAAGCACCGGAGAATTTTGGATTGCTACGTACAACGGATTGAATTTATTAGACAGGGATACCGGAGAGTTCATTCAATTTCATGCAAATACGGACGATTCAACAGGATTAGGGGGGAATCAAATTAACTATCTATATGAAGACAAGGACGGATATTTTTGGGTTGGAACAAATAACGGGTTAAATCTTTGGAATCCCGATACGGGTACTTTTAAACATTTTAAAGGTGAAGAAGCCCATCCGGATGATAACAGTGTAAATAATGTTATGGTTATATATGAAGATGGCAAAAGCAATCTTTGGATAGGCACCACCAATGGTCTGCACAGGTATAACAAGGAAAAAGATAAATTATACTCGTACAAATATGATGCAAATGACCCGGAAGGCATTAGCGGCAATTCCATTTTAGCAATTTTAGAGGATAGCCGGGGAGTGGTTTGGATTGGAACAGAAAACAACGGACTCAATGCTTTCAACCATGAGAAAGAAACATTTCAATGGTATAAGCAAAACCTGGATGATCCAGCAAGTCTTAGCAATAATTCCATCTACTCCATTTTTGAAAATGATGACCATATTTTATGGATCGGGACGTACTCAGGTGGTATCAACTATATTGATAGAAAAGAGCCAAAGTTTGAGCATTATACCTATGATAAAAATTCCCCTCATTCTTTAAGTGCCAAATCCGTAACCTCTTTTTTAGAAGACAGCCAGGGAAATTTTTGGGTAGGAACGGACGGCGGTGGACTAAACCGTTTTGACCGTAACACCGGCTATTTTTATCCCATAAGGCATGAACCTGGGAACCCGAACAGTCTTTCAAGCGATGTGGTACTCGCCCTTTTGGAAGCAAGTGACGGCTATATATGGATTGGGTACTACCACGGTGGTATCAGCCGGTTCAATCCCGAAAATGAAACATTCACTCATTACCGTCATGATCCCAATAACAGTTCCGGTTTATGCCACGATGATGTTTTTTCATTGTATGAAGACGAGCAAAATACCCTTTGGGTTGGAACGAACGGGGCGGGAGTTTGCAGGTTAAACGATGATGGAACATTTACGAAGTTCCAGGCAGAAGAAGGGGTTATCAGGGATATTTTAATTGACTCAAACGGTGATTTCTGGGTGGGTACCTATGGCGGGGGACTAAAGCTTCTTGGCCTAAATGATGACGAAGAATTATGGAATTTCTATGAAGGGGATAACGGCTTAAGAAGCAATATTATATTAACCCTTCATGTGGATGCACAAAATAATTTTTGGATAGGAACAAAAGAAGGCGGGTTAACCCTTTTTGACCGTGACAGCCTTCGTTTAACCACTAGAAATAAACGCTTTAAATCCTACAATATGTCTGACGGCCTTCCGGGGAACGAGATCAAAGGTATTTTAGAGGATGACCATGGCAATCTTTGGATGAGTACCAATAACGGCATTTCTAAATTTGTACCAGGTGAGGAATCCTTTTTTAACTATAATCTTGAAGACGGATTGCAAGGCACTGAATTCAACACTCTGGCTTACTATAAAGACCGGCAGGGATACATGTATTTTGGCGGCATAAACGGCTTCAATCGTTTTCACCCAGACAGCATCAAATCTAACCCTTTTGAATACCCAGTTGTATTCACAGATATTAAACTATTCAACAATACAATTCAGGCAGGCGAGGGGCAGCCGCTTGATAAACATGCAAGTCAGGCTACAAAAATGGTCGTGCCTCATACGGCTACAGTACTGACTTTTGAATACGCTGCTCTTAATTTTAATGCCCTAAAGGGAATTCGATATGCATATATACTGGAAGGATTTGAAGAAAACTGGAATGAAGTAGGGAATAAGCGTTCAATTACCTACACCAATTTAAGCCCCGGTGATTATACCTTAAGAGTGAGAACCGTTAATAGTGATGGCATTTGGAATGAAGATGAAGCAACACTCGCACTAACTGTGACCCCGCCTTTTTGGCAAAAGACTTGGTTTTATTTAGTATCATTTTTGTTAGCAGGTGGATTTATATTTGGAGTTTACCGTTATAGGGTCAGGCGAATTACTACCCAAAACAGAATTCTGATCAATAAAGTAGCTGAACGAACTTCAGAACTAAAGGAGAAGAACAAGGAGCTTGAACGTGTCCTCGAAGATCTTAGTGAAACTCGCAATGAATTAGTTCAAAAAGCACATAAAGCGGGTATGGCTGATATTGCAGCTGGTGTCGTACATAATATTGGTAATGTGTTGAATAGTATTGGTGCCTCAACTTCAATAACTAGTGAAGTGCTTAAAAAATCTAAATTTGAAGGGCTTTTTAAAGCGAATAAAATGTTAATAGATCGTGCTGATAATCTTCAGCAATTTATAGTGGATGATCCTAAAGGGAAGAAGTTGATTGAATATTATAAAAAGCTTGATGAATCAATCAGGGAAGAACTTGAAACTCTTAAACAGCACAATCAGCGAATGGAGAAGAAAGTACAGCTGATCAATAATGTAATAACAGCCCAGCAAAGTTATGCCAGTGTTGGTTTAAATAATGAAATTGCGAAACTTGATGTAATTCTGGATGATGCTTTGATTATTTACGCTAGTTCATTCGACAAACATAATATTAGCATAGAAAAAAATATTCAGCCTGTTGCCGCTGTTTCGGTTCAAAAAACGAAACTGGTTCATGTTATTTTAAATATTCTAAAAAATGCTAAAGAAGCTATTGTGGGATCTGGTATGAAGGAAGGGGTTATTACAATTAATTTATATAATGATGGTAGTTTTGTGGTACTTGAAATATCAGACAACGGTCCGGGTATTCATCATAATCACCTGGATAAGATATATAACCATGGTTTTACAACTAAAAAAGACGGCCATGGGTTTGGCCTCCACAGCAGTGCGAATTATATGAGTGAGATGGGTGGTAAAATAAAGGCTTATAATAGTGCAGGTGACAAAGGAGCTGTATTTGTTTTGAGCTTTCCCGTTAATTCCAATGGTTCATGAAGTAAGTATTTACAAAACGAACGTTAAATCCTATTAAAAAAATGATATGATGAGGAATCAGGAATTTTTTAAGATCCTTACCGCTGCAATATTTTTATTGGCAGGCACCAATAATTCTATTCAGGCTCAGCATCCCGGACCTATCGATTTTTGGCACTTAACCCCACAGCAAGGTCTTTCCCAAAGTACCGGAAAGGCTATATTACAAGACCATAAAGGCTATATGTGGATCGGCACACAAGATGGATTGAATAAATATAATGGCTATGAAATAACAGTGTATAAAAATGATCAGGGTGACTCAAGCAGCCTGGGCTATGATGATATTGCCACCTTGTACGAAGACAGTCAAAATAATTTATGGGTTGGTACTTTAGGTGGTGGATTGAATTTGTATAACCGGGAGATGGATAACTTCACACGGATCAAAGTAAATGAAGTATTCCCCGGAATAGGCCTTACCGATAATACTGTGTTCAGTATAATGGAAGACCGCAGTGGTAATCTTTGGATTGGTACAAATAATGGGCTGAATATTAGGATGAAAGGGGAAGATGAGTACAGGCATTTATATTCGGTTCCGAACGACCCAACAACGATTAGCAATGATTACATAGAAAAGGTATTCCAGGATAGCAGGGGAACTATTTGGATTGGCTCGCTTCATGGGTTGGATACATACAATAAGGAAACCGATGCATTTTTCAGGTACACTGAAGAACTTGGTGATATTCATATTCAGGAAATTTACGAAACTGATGATGGGATCTTGTGGTTTGCCACTGCCGAAAGGGGATTATTGCAGTATAATTATGCAGATGATTCTTTTGTTTTTCACAGTCATGATCCGAATGATCAGGATTCCATAGCCGATAATTCCATTTTTGCCATTTTGGAAGACAGCCGGGGTGTTTTATGGATAGGTACAGAAAACCGCGGGCTGGATGTTCTGGATCGTGAAAACGGGGTGTTTCATCACTATACTCAAAATACTTCAAATCCTACCAGCCTGAATAATAATGCAGTCTATTCCTTATATGAAAATGATGATCATTTAATTTGGGCAGGAACCTTTGCCGGCGGAATTAATATTCTGGATCGAAAAATCCAAAAATTTGAAAATTACCGGCACAACCCGCATCAGGAAAATTCCCTGGGTGCCAATTCGGTACTTTCTTTCTTTGAAGATAGTAATGGTAACATGTGGGTGGGAACCGACGGTGGTGAGGGCGGCGGCCTGAATTTATTTGACCGGAATAATGGCTCATTTATTGCCTTAAGTCATGACCCACGCAATCCAAATACTATACCAAGTAATGTAATTCTTGATATCCTGGAGGATAATGAGGGAAACATTTGGCTGGGTACATACAATGGCGGGGTAAGCAGCTTTAATTACCGGGATAATACCTTTCGGCATTTCAAACATAATCCAAATACTGAAACCGGCTTAAGTCAAAATCACGTTTTTGCACTTTTACTTGATAACAATAATAATATTTGGGCAGGTACAAATGGGGAAGGGATAGATATTCTGGGACCGGATAGAAGGGAATTCAGACGTTTTGGGGATGATACGGTCAGAGTTTTAGGCGGGGAATTGAATATTAGCCACATACGCTCATTTTATGAAGACGTGAACGGAAATATTTGGATTGGGACCTACGGCAGCGGGGTGGTAAAATATTGTCCGGAGACAGAAAAATTTGAATCCTATACTATTGACAACAGCGATATCAACAACAGTGTGATTATTGCAATTTATGAAGATTCCAACGGTTATTTTTGGTTTGGCACAAAAGGGGGTGGATTAAATAAATTTGATCCGGAAAATAAAGTCTTTACTCTTTATACCCTCAATCATGGCCTTCCAAGCGATGTTATAAATGGAATTCTGGAAGATGAAAAAGGAAATTTATGGTTGAGCACGCATGATGGTATTGCCAAATTTAATCCCGAAACAGAAACTTCGATAAACTATGGATTGGATAATGGCCTTCAAAGCAGGGAATTTAATCCCGGCGCTTATTATAAAGACCGTGATGGATATTTTTATTTTGGAGGCATAAATGGCTTTAATCGCTTTCACCCAGACAGCATAAAAGCAGATTCCTCTGTACATCCCTTAGTGCTGACGAATTTCGAAATATTTAATCAGCCTGTTGCTCCCGGTGAAAATTCACCCCTGAAGAAACATATTTCGGAAGCGGAGGAAATTATATTATCGCACAAAGAATCAGTCCTGACTTTTGAATATGCTGCACTCAACTTTAATGAAACCAAAGGCAATACCTACGCTTATATGCTTGATGGTTTTGACCAGGATTGGAACTATGTAGATAAACGACGATCTGCCACCTATACCAACCTTGATGCCGGTGATTATACCTTCAGGGTGAAAGCTGCAAACAATGATAATTACTGGAGTGAGGAGGCAACGGTCAAAATTATAATTACCCCGCCATTTTGGGAAACAGCCTGGTTTTATTTACTTAGCGGGGGGTTGATATTATTAATTGGGTTTTCAGGATACCGATACCGCGTTCGTAATATCAGGGAACATAACCGGCAACTTGAGGAAGAAGTAAAAAACAGGACTTCCGAACTTAACCAACGTAACCTGGAGCTAAAGGAAACACTTGAAGACCTAAAAGCTACCCGGGAAGAATTGATCGAAAAGGCACATAAAGCCGGAATGGCTGATATTGCTACCGGTGTGCTTCATAATGTGGGAAATATCCTGAATAGTGTAAATACCTCTTCTGCGCTGATTGATGATACTTTGAAAAAATCAAAACTAGAGGGACTGGAAAAAGCCAATAAATTGCTCAGAGAAAATATTCATGATTTAGATACTTTTATCACCAAAAATGACAAAGGAAAGAAACTGCTTGAATATTATCTGAAACTTGAAGAGCCGCTTAAAAATGAAAAAGATCAGATCATAAAATTAAGCAAGCGGCTCACTAATAAAATTAAGCTCATCAACGAAGTAATTTCAGCACAGCAAAGTTATGCTACTTCCACAACAAACAGTGGTGTCTACAAACTTTCTGAGATAGTGGATGATTCATTGGTACTCAACTCCGGTTCTTCGGAAAGGCATAAAATTAAAATCGAAAAGAATTACGAATCAGAAAGCCTGGTGCATTGCCAGCACACAAAATTAGTTCACGTGTTGGTTAACATATTCAAGAATGCCAAAGAAGCCATGGCTGATAATGATGAAAGTAAAGAGAAAATCATCAGGATTGATATCAGGGAAGATGAAACCCATGTTTATCTCTCAATACGGGATTCCGGGCACGGAATACCCAAAGAAAATTTAGCCAAAGTTTTTAACCAGGGATTTACTACTAAAGACAAAGGACATGGTTTTGGGCTCCACAGCAGTGCCAATTATATAAATGACATGGATGCGGAAATTTTTGCTGATAGTGATGGAGATGGAAAAGGGGCGGTCTTCATCCTCAAATTCAAAAAAGCTGAAATTACGCCGGAAACTGCTCAATAACAATTTGGGCCGTACTCACTTCCCCGCCCGATGGTATATTTATAATCGTTCATATAAAGGTATCCGTCTTCGTAGTAGAGTGTATATTGCTCCGAATTTCCATTGTTATATGTTAAAACCAACAGCGGTGTGCCATCGGCATCTACATCAATATTCCAGCTCCCGTTACCCTGGCTTGAGGAATCCCCATACCCGGAAACAGAACCGCTATTTGTACCTGCACTTATGTCCGAAGAACCATAATAATTGAAATATCCATTACCGCAAATATCAAATGTTTCGGAGGAACTGGAATATACACTTGCACCGCCATCTGTATAATCAACCGAAGAATAATTACTGGTGTATTTCAGCCGCGCATTAATGACCTTTTGCGTCCATTCATCCACTATTTCCCCAATCTCACGTTCTGCAAATGATAATCCTTCATTTAAGGTAAGCACGGTTTCCCTGATCTTATCCATACTCTCCATTTGATTTGCTACCACACCTAAAACGGTAACTCCGGAGCCATGTGGATTTAAGCGCCCTAAAATATATGCCTCAGCCGGATATCCCCCGGCATATCCTTTGAAATTTCCGGCAACCGCATCATTTCCAATTTCCTCCAAAGCTCCGTTTTTAGCAAGATAGGTCCCGCCTTCATCGGCAAAAGGTTCTTCGGCTGCTATTTTTAGTTCATCAAGAGAACTATATTCATGCATACTTAAAATGAACAATGCATTTGGCATACTTTGAGATTGCATCATCAGGGAGCCGTCACCTTCCTGGTGCATAAAACCTTCTGGAACAGTAACGGTAATACCGAGTGTTTTATATTCCAGGGTTTGGGCTTGCCGGGCATAAGCTGATATGGAAAAAAGAAATGCGAAGAAAAATAAAATGTACGTTTTCATAGGCCTCCGAATTGATTTTCATGAAATGTAATAAAAATTGAATTTTTATCGCCACATTTTATTTCCAAGAGAATATTTAAAATCAATTTATTAGATTAATTTAAAAAGTTGCATCTGCGAATTAATACATGAAAATGAATACCCAAAAATTTTCCTCTAAAAGTAAGTTCCCGGAATTACCATTTCGTTTTATTTTACTGATTTTAGTAATGATTCCTATTGAGCTAAAGGCACAAAATTCAGGTTTTGGAGAACCTGTTTATTTGGGCAAAAACGAAGTAAGTGATATTACACGGATAAAGGCCATTGATATTAATCGTGATGCAAACAATTACGAGGATTTGGCAGTAATTGGAAAACATCAGGTAGGTTGGTTTGAAAACCCGGAGGCTAGCTGGTTTGGGGGATATCAACAAATCATTTCTACGGATGCTCCAATAAATACCGTGGATATAGGTGATTTAGACAATGATGGGGCTCCCGATATTGCCTGGTTTGTTCAAGGGAATGATAAAACGCTATATGTAGGATTTAATGACGGAACGGGTTCATTTGAAGAATTTTCAGAATATGAACTGGAGGAGGGGATATCCAGATCCACACAATTAACCATAATAAACATAGAAACTGAAGGAGGTAAGATACTCATCAAATCACTTTTTGACTTAACCAATGGAGCATTACGGGAAATGTGGTTTAATCAGGAGGGAGAACTTATGGTAAGAAATGTGTTGGAGAACCATTATGATGCATATATGTTTGATACAGCTCATTTTAATCCGGATGAAGAAATTGATATTGTTTTTCTGAATAGTCAGGGCAGTATTTTTTTAACCGTATATCTAAGTGAGACTGAAAGCAATTATAATCGGTTTGATCTAGAGCAAGATTTTTGGAAGCGTAACCAATATTCTGCAGATTTTCTGATTACAGATACTGATGATGACGGATATTTGGATGTTATCCATGCAAGTAAATCATCACAGCCGCAACACAATGAACACGGATATGGTTATTTAAATTGGTATGAGAATCATGGGGATACGGCCTTTTCTGAAATCCAGGTCATAGATTCTTTAAAATTAGGTTATGATGAAATTCACGAATTTGATGTGGACATGGATGGCCTCAAAGACATTGTTGCCGTGTTCAATACTACAAACAGATATCAGCCCTATGATGAACAACCCAGCAGAATATTTTGGTACCGAAAAAAAGCAGGCGGGATGTACGAAGAACGACAAGTGCTGGCCGATCCGCTTTATCCGTACAATACCATCGATTTTATGGACATTAATACACAAGGCAACAAAGATATGGTAGGCCTTTCATATAGCCAGTTAAGCTGGATGGCACATGCGAATACGGCGGATTTTATAGCCCCGGAAGTAATTGCCGAATCTTCCGTTGGGCATATTTCCAATATAGTGGCTGCTGATTTAAACAATGATGGATTACCCGATTTGGCAGCAGGTTCAATAGTAAAAGGCAAGGGAGTTTCCTGGCTAAAGAATGAAGGAAATTTCTCATTTAGTGAGCCTGTAATTATAGATGATGAGATTGCTAATGTGCAGGAAATAAAAGTGTTGGATGTGGAAGGAGACAGGTTTGAAGATATTCTTGCATTAAGTTCTCATTTTTACCGAGAGGCAGAGGGATTTACAAAAACGACTTACAGGAATTATAAATTAGTGTTTTATAAAAATGTGGGAGGATATTTTAATGAAGGGCAAGTTCTGATTGAAAGTCCATATTCACCGGATATAGGAGTTGAAATTCAATCATTTACACTTGGTGATTTTGACGGAGATGGCGATCTCGATATTTCCCTTCATGCTATTGATAAAATGTTGTGGTTCGAGAATGAAAGCGATTTAAATTTTTCCTCTCCTAAAACGGCAGCCGGTTTAGATATTAGCATTGCTATAGCTCTTGAGGGGACTTTTTCCGAAGATGTTAATATGGATGGTAAAGATGAACTAATCACATCTTACACAAAAGAAATGGTAATTGATCCGGGTAGTCCATTTCAAGAGATTTATAATGTACCCGTACTCGAGATTTATGCTTTTTCATCCGATAGTGGTTTTTATCCATATTACGAATATCAGTTTCAAAGCACTAATTATCCTTATTATTCTCTTTCAGGAGATTTAAATGAAGATGGAAATTTTGATTTGGTGTTTGCCGGTACTTCAATTCCAACTTCAACACAACCTTCAGCGGAATATTTTCAAATCACGTGGCTTTCCCAAACTGAAAATGATACGGTATGGAGTGAAAGAATCATCAATTCAGAACAACTGCAGGTAGGTTTCACGGGGGTTGCCGCTGCTGATATTGATGGAGATAGTGACCTGGATTTTGTTGCTTCAAAACTCTTAAGAGAAATCGTTACAAATAATTCATTCCAAAATTTCAGCGATGGTACCATACTTTGGTATAAAAATACAGGCGATTCCCTTTTTGCAAAGCAAGCTTTAATAGACACTTTACGCCCATCAATCCATAATGTACTAACAGCTGATTTCAATAATGACGGATTTCCGGATGTGTTAGCGGGAATTGGCGGGGAAAAGAAAATTGCCATTTATCCCAACCAGCTTATGGGGGTAAATACGGAATACCCAGGAGCAGAAACTCCTTCAGTATTTAGTTTAGCTCAAAATTATCCCAATCCTTTCAACCCAACCACAATGATCAGTTTTAATTTACCAGTAAATAGTGAGGTTCGTTTAGAGGTGTTTGATTTATTAGGACGAAAAGTAGCTACCCTGGTGGATGAGCGAATGCAGGCTGGGAGTCACGAAATTCAATTTAACGCCCAAAATCTTTCTTCAGGAGTGTATTTTTATCAGCTTAAAACAGAATTAACCAGCTTAACTAAAAAAATGCTGCTATTGAAATAAGCTCAGGTCTTATTTTTATTTTGTAAATAAACTTACCCGCAAAAAAAAGCCTCACTCCAATTAAGAAGCGAGGCTTAGTTAAAAAAACAGATTTCTTAA
>JBBDLQ010000145.1:0-2750 GCA_040878765.1 Balneolaceae bacterium
CCTTCCGGTACTCAAGCAAAGGGGTTCAGCCCTTTTACAAAATCAAAAAATAGAGATTTAAATAGCCTGCAGATTGTTTAATTTCCATATCCAATCATAACGATCAATTTCTATCCATGAATACATTTGTCAAGCTCCTGATCTTTTTCCTGATCCTAATTGTCGGCTTTGCCGGACTGGCTTTCTACTGGACATTTTATAAACCTCTGCCCGATTATGAGGCTTCTATCACCCTGAATGGGCTCGCCGAAGAAGTGGATATTCACTGGGATGAATTTGGAACTCCCCACATCTATGCCAACAATGAGCAGGATTTGTATTATGCCTTAGGTTATGTGCACGCACAAGATCGCCTTTGGCAAATGACACTTAGCCAAATTGCCGCCGAGGGCCGATTTGCTGAATTTTTTGGAAATGATGAGGAACTTATTAATCTGGATAAATATCAGCGTACGCTGGGATTCTGGAAAACAGCCCAACAGCTTGTTGATACCCTTGGTCAGCAGGAACGGGCCGTTTTAGCTGCTTACTCAAATGGTGTAAATGCTTATGTAGCAAATAACTCAAACCGGCTGCCGGTAGAATTCTCGCTTGCCGATGTTGAACCCTTTCGCTGGACTCCGGCCCGTTCACTTGCAATAAGCAGATTGATGGCGTGGGAACTAAATATGAGCTGGTGGAGTGAAGTTACTTATGGTTACCTTCAGGCAGCTCTTCCACCCAATACTTTTAATGATATTATGCTTCAATATCCCGGTGACGCACCCACGTCACTGGACGATACCGAATCAATGAAATTCACTTCTTCTCTCCTTCCTATGCTTCGGCAGGAAATCAAAAAGCGGGAGTTGCTGGAAATTGAAGGTACGCATGTGGGTAGCAATGCCTGGGTGGTAGATGGTTCCAAAACTAATTCAGGCTTTCCGCTGTTGGCGGGTGATCCGCATCTTGGGCTCGATATGCCCGGTAAATGGTATGAAGTTCACCTGAACTTAAATGACCGTAATGTATCGGGAGCTACAATAGCCGGAATACCTGCCGTTATCATCGGGCAAAATGATAACATGGCCTGGACTTTCACCAGTATGATGAGTGACGACACCGATTTCTTCCTCGAGCAGGTTGATCCTGAGGATCGCGGCCGATTTGTAACTGATTCCCTGAGTGATTCTACCGCTGTTTATGAGCCGTTTTCAAAAGTCAGGGAAATTATAAAAGTGAAGGATAGTGATGAACAATCCTTTGAGATCCGGTATACCAAACATGGGCCTGTTGTTTCCGATATATATCCCACCGCGGAATTAACGGGAGATAAAGTGATTTCGATGCAATGGGTCGGTTATGAGTTTTCCAACGAAATGAGAACGCTTTATGAAATTAACTGGGCTAATGATTTCCAGGATTTTAAAGATGCTCTTCCTCACTTCAGCGTTCCCGGTTTGAACTTTGTTTATGGAGATGTGGCCGGAAATATTGCGATGTATTCAGTGGCTAAGCTTCCTATCCTTACCGGTAACCCCGTTACTTTTCGGAAAGGCTGGGATCCGCAGGAAGATTGGCAGGGATATATTCCATTTGATCAAATGCCAAGTGTAATAAACCCCCAGGACGGATGGATAGCCAATGCAAATAATAAAATCACTACCGATAGTTATCCTTATTATATTGCAACTTTTTGGGAGCCACCATCACGTATTGAGCGCATTGAGGAAATTCTTACATCAAATGAAATTTTAGATACAAAGGTGTTTGAGGAATTGCAAAATGACTCCTACTCAGCTTTTGCTGCAAAATTCACCCCAAAAATCCTGGCTATCATAGAGAGTCAGGAAGCATATAATTTCGATTTAGCGGTCTCGTACCTGGAAAACTGGAATTATGAATATGACCTGAAATCAACAGCTGCTTCTATTTTCGATGTATTCTTCATTAACCTGGTTGAAAACACCCTCAAGGATGATTTTGGTGATGCCGCTTATTCAAATTTCATTCACCACGAGAATATTCCTGTCCGAACTTTAACCAGCCTTATTGATACCGAAAGTAATCTTTTTGATGATTTATCTACGGAAACAAAGGAATCAAAAGAAGATATAGTGGTTAAAAGTATGCAGGATGCCCTGTTATTTTTAAGTGATTCACTTGGTAGTGAACCTTATGAATGGCGTTGGGAACAACTACATAAAATAAGTTTCGATCCTCCGTTATTTTCTCAGGCTGCAGACGATCCAGAAGCATCAGGCGTGTTAAAACTCATTGTAAAGAACGTTTTGAGTAAAGGCCCATATCCCGTTAAAAGTCATGGGATGAGTGTTAATAATGGTCAATATAGCTGGAGTAATCCTTTCGAAATGGTACTCGGCCCATCCATCCGCAGAATTTCTGATCTATCTGATATGAGCAAAAGTAAAAGTGTGCTTCCAACCGGCCAATCGGGAAATCCCCTTTCGGATTATTACGGTGATCAAACGGATATGTGGCTAAATGGCCAATATCGGTGGCTGCATCAGGATAGCTCACTCTTTAAGGAAGCTGACATTCGTACGATGAAATTGATTCCGGGGGAGTAATCAAAACGCAAAATTATCTGTCTGTTTTAATTAGATAATTCAATGACCGTTTTGGTTGAGATGAAGACCCTGAAAAGATCATATATGAATAACCCAGGGTAAATTCACGTTAGTGAATGCAACCTTGGGTAGCCAGAACAACCAAGAAAAACCCGAATCTTGTTAAGTTTTAAAGTATGG
>JBBDLQ010000146.1:0-2528 GCA_040878765.1 Balneolaceae bacterium
GTTTTTAACGGGGATTCGTTCTTTAACCTCTCCAGACCGGGCGAACATGAGATCCACTTCCACAGTATCCCCTTCAGATAAATTTCTATTTAATTGCATTAGCATAATATGTAATCCGCCCTGTTTAAAAATGAGGGTCTCTCCGCCATCAACTATAATATTTTTTTGCTCCCTCATCCCCATCATCCCGTCTTCTGTTTCATAAGATTCATGCACTTGGGTCATGCCGGCCACAGTACTGTTTACGGAGATCAGCGTATCGGCAATAGTTAATTCATTTGTATAAGAAAAATAAGCAACTGTAGTCCCTCCGGATGATGCAGGACGAACCCTTTCTGCCGCCTTTAGATCTGTTTCTTCCGCTTTATTTGTTGATTCATTTTTCTCAGAAGTACAGGAGGTAAATGCCATCAATCCGCATAAAATTATAGAGAGTATAAACGTTTTCATCGTATTTGATTTAAGTCTTCTTTTATAATGGAAGGAATTACTTTTTGACTTCCGCCATATTCATATATCACGCGAGACTTCTTGTCGAGCACCATAATTTTATCCGAATGATTTATAAAGTAAAGCTCCCGTCCGTCTTCAGTGGTTTGCGTCATTGACACCTGACTTCTGACCCTTGCACTATCCATCAGTGCAAAAACATTGGTAGAATCACCGGTCAGAAAAGTGAAGTTATCACGAATTCCAAATACTTCTCCGTATGCCTTTAGTTTTGAAGGGGTATCCCGTTCGGGGTCAAAGGTTGCTGCTATGAAATGGACATCCTCCGGATAATTCATATCCTTTTGAGTTTTGACGAGGTTTTGCGTGATTAGCGAACAGATATCGGGACAGTTGGTATAAATAAACCCCATCACTACATATTGCCCCTGAAAATCATCCGGGAAAAATACTTCGACACTATCCTGGTTTAAAAGCTGAAATGATGCATCACTCAAATCATCAATTACATCCGGGCGATTTCCACATGAAATCACAAAAATTGGAATGAATAGTAGAATATATTTTTTCATTTGATTAATGTAAGGCTAATCCATAATAACATTTATCTTGTTGGAACAATTAATCTATTAATAATCATTTCATCTATGAAAAATTATACCAAATTAATCGGGACATTAATTGTAACTGCTTTTGTTTTTATTTGGATTTCCTGTCAACCACAGCCGCAAAAACCGGGTCACATGGATTCCTATGAGCAAAATACTGACACCGTTCCTCTCATTTATCATATGTCATTCATGCAGCGCTATGCTACAAAGCTTTATTTCTCCGGTATGGCAGAAAACTGGGGATTGGCCGATATTTATGCCCATGAAATTGAGGAACTTGCAGAAGTGATTATTGAGGGCAATCACGTTGATGATGAAGTGAATGTTAGTGAGCTATTAGAGACAATGTTACCGCCGGAAATAGAGCAAATTGAATTGGCCATAGATGCAAAAGACAAAGCTATGTTTGAACGTAATTATCAAACAATGATACGAACCTGTAATAAATGCCATCAATCTGCAAATTATGGTTTGGTGAATGTTACTGTACCAGAAACCAATCCTTATGCCCAGGATTTTTCCGCACCGGATGATGCCAATTAATTAATGCTGGTGCTTATGCGCAATTTCGTGCATGGGAGAACCACAAGGTTCAAACTCAAATTCCAGGGTGCTGTGTTGGATATCAAATTTATGATGAAGCATCTCTTTAATGGATGTTTTGATGGACTCCATTTCCTTAAGGTCTTCTTTTTCTATCACTATATGACTTTCCAGCATAATACTATGTTCATCCAGCCGCCAAACATGAACATGATGGGCTCCACAAACTTTATCCACTCCTTTCATTGCATCTGTTAATTCAGCGATGTCCATATTCTCAGGTTTCGATTCCATCAGAATATTAATGGTTTCGCGCAGCATATAGTAGGAATGCCAGAGTATATATACGCCAATAATTACGGTCAGTATAGTATCAACAATGTACCACTGATATTGTAATATTAGCCAGCCGCCAATTATTACCCCGACCGATGATAACCCATCCGACAGAATATGAATAAAGGCGCTCCGCATGTTAATATCATTTTTTGATTCCTTCCATAGCAGTGCGGCCGTTGCAAAATTCCCGATAAGCCCTACAATTGCCACCCAAAACATGGTAAGTCCGTCGATGGGCTGAGGATTTAGAAAGCGTTCAAATCCTTCTTTAATCAGGAATAACGCAACTATTACCAAGGTAATCAGGTTTATAAAAGCGCCGATTATTTCAGCCCGTTTATACCCAAACGTTTTACTGGAGCTGGAACCTTTTTTTGAGATTTTTTTGGCCACCAATGTCACACCCAGCGACATGGTATCATTCAGGTTATGTACGGCATCCGAAAGTAAGGCAAGGCTATTGGATAAAATTCCACCAACAAATTCAGCCAGGGTTATGGCAAGGTTTAAAAATATTGAAACCCACAACTTCCAGATGGACGCATCTTCAAAGTCAGGATGATGGTGATTGTGCTTATGACTCAT
>JBBDLQ010000146.1:2628-10536 GCA_040878765.1 Balneolaceae bacterium
GCCTGTATAACAGGCTGATTGGGCAGATAATTGTATAATGGATTTTCGGAAAAGAATTCTTCGAGTTGTTCACGGCGTGATATTTCCTCCGGATCCAGTTCATCTTCAGGTTTAACCAGAACCTCGGCATCGCCATCCACTTCTTTAAGGCTTTCATTCAAAAATCCTGCAATGGTGTATTGATCTACTTTTGCCAAATTGCTGACAATAAGGTAAGCTGGCGTCCCTACCATAAATATTGCAATACCAACAATAGTTTTATCCAAAACGGTTAGTTCAACAATAAGTCCAAGCACCATACTGATCAGCACTCCCAATCCCATTAAGCATAATAATGCACTTAATACGAGCCGGAGTTTCCAATTATAAATTCCTTCCATTAATATTTGCGAACCCTTCATTGCCCTTTATTTTATTTTAGATTTGCCTGAATATGTGCAACCATTAGTTAGTTTTCAAGACCTTGTTCATTAAATCTTTTCAATAAAGTTCTCATTAACGACTGAGCCGCTGAACGGGACACTTTTTCAAGTTTATCGTGTTCAATTCGATCATCCACTTCATAGGTTACGGCATCGATACCAAAAGTATGAAAGAACCAGTTTTTTGCAATTGGCGAGGAAGTATCGAACTCCTCAATGTTAAATTTTACATCCGTATTTTCAGCTATCACTTTTTCAATCCATTCCTGTGTTAGGTCATCAGGATTGGTTTTAATTTCTTTATTGATGGGGTAAAATATATTTTCATCTGTTGAATGGAAATCGATGGCATAAAACATCTTTCGGTTCTCACTGCCCTTCATCCACGAAAGTGCGTCTCGTATTACCCGGGTTTCGGGTTGATTGAAATTTTTCCAGTCACGGTTCAAATCTACACCTCCGGCATTGTGGCGCCAATGTCCCATATCAACTCCATCGGGATTCACCATTGGGTATGCTTTTATCACGAACGATTGTCTGAACTTTTTAGCCAGATCACTATCAGAAGTCAGCTCTTCCAAAAAATAAAGCGAAGCCAGGTACCCGGTAACCTCAGGCGGATGCTGACGTCCAATTATTGCCAAAACCGGCGCATAGCTATCTTCCAAAATCTCTGTGATCTCCAACTCCCAAATCGGACGGCCTTTTTTCGATAAACCAGCCTTATTTAACTTCACAAATTCTTTTCCAAGAATCTCCCGTTCCTTTAACGACTCCTCAAGATTTTTGGTGGTAATAACAGGCTGTGCGCTGATTATAATCGGATCTTCTGCCAGCAGCATTTCAAAAGTTGCAGTTCCGTTTACCGAATCATATTCCACCGGCAATTCCATTTGAACCTTCCATGAGCTGTCTGCCTGTACCCAGCTCGACACCTTAGGCAGATATCGGTGGGTGGCTTGCAAATAATTTAGCTGTATCTTAGCCATTCGCAGAGTACCACTCCAAATTTTGAAAGCAAACCATGGACTGTTATTTATGGGGTGATTTTCAGGAGCTATATAAACTTCGTAAGTGGAGTCATTTATTGCATAAAAATCGTTGGCGCGGGCACCTTCAAATTCATTGCTTACCCAAATTTTTGGCGAATCTACACCAATGATTCTTTTGGGTTGAAATTGAATTTCTTTGTCGGATGTATTTGTCACATCAGGCGGATCGTATGAAAACCCGGTAAATTCCTCGCTGCTTTTACATGATACTAAACCGAAAAAAACAGAAACTATAATTAAGTAATAAAACTTATATCTATACATGAAAAAGTTTAATTAATTCAGCATTGGTTATTCAATAAATGCCGGAAACTAAGATTTCTAAGATACTGAACTTTCCGTTATACTTATTTACTCATCAAGATAAATCACACATTTGGTTACTGCTAATTTAAAATTTTTGATACGCCTTACTCTGCTGTTGGGATTCTTCTGCTTAAAAGCCAATCTGGCTTATTCTCAGGATGAATTTGAAACCACCAGAGTTTGGAATATTAAGATTGAGGGAAATAAAACTTATGAAGGGATTATTATCAAGAATATAATCTCATATGAGCCCCCTTCCGCTTTTAAAAAATTACAATTCTGGAGAAAACCAGGAATGGCGCTTAATGAAAATGACCTAAAACGTGATGTAATTCGGATTGAGCGATTTTATCAGCGCCGTGGGTTTAATGAAGTTTTTGTATCGTATCGAATTGAAGATAATTCCAAAGAATGGCGAAAAACGGTCGTTTTTGAAATTGTTGAGAATCAGCCCATTCGTATCAGTGATGTTCAATTTGTTCTTAATTCACCGAAACAGGATAGCACCCTGATTTTAAATGACGAAAGATTTGCTGCAATCCAAAAACGCTTACCCTATCGCCCGGGACAACGCTACGAAACCGTAAATCAATCCGAGGTGATCGGGAACCTGGTGGGCGCATTACGCAACCTGGGATATCCTTATGCCGAAAGTACAGTTGAAACAGAAATTGATACAACTTCCAAAACTGCTGACGTGGTATTAATTAGTAACCCGGGCCCACGTGCCCGTTTTGATTCGCTGCTTGTTGAAGGGGAGGACAATCTGGATGCTAAATATATAATCCGCGAAACCGGTATCGAGAAAAATGAATTATTTAGTGAAACAAAACTTCGGAATGCCCAACGCGAAATTTTTAATCATCATATGCTTCGGTTTGCTTTAATTTCAATTCCGGATCAACCCAAAGATTCTCTTATTAATATACGTATTCGGGTAAAAGAATCGCCTTTACGCACCGTACAATTACGTTTTGGAGTTGGTAACCTGACAAGATTTGAAGGGTTGAGTGATATCTATAAGCTATTTCGTGGACAAGCCAGCTGGACACACCGAAGTGTCAGGAACAGAGGTGAACGACTTAGAATTTCCGCTGAAGCCTCAGCTATTGAACAGCGATTTAGTACCGACTACCTATTCCCATACTTATATAATACTAAGTCCTCGTTAATTATATCTCCATTCGTTGAACACAATCTCGAGCCCTCTTATGAAATTTTCCGCGGCGGGATAACCAATAGTTTTATTTATCAGTATAGTTCAAACCTGACCGGTACCATTTCACATGAATTTACCCTTAACAACGAATTTACCACGAGCTCTCAGGAAAGTTTACCCGACAGCGTTCAGGATTATAATGTATCTTCCTTTAACCTGAACATGTATTACTCAAAAGGATTGCGTGGTGGAAAACAGGGATGGTCGATGCAGCCATTTTGGGAGCTCTCCGGTTTATTTGGTGAATCAACTTTCAGCTTTCAAAAAACCGGGATCGATGTCAGAAAATTCACTTCCCTGACCGATAATATCGTATTTGCCAAACGCATTAATTTTTCCGGAATATATTATGCCAAACAAGATTCCCTCCCTTCCGATATCCGGATTTATAATGGCGGCACAAACTCCGTAAGAGGCTGGAACAGGAGGGAATTGGGCCCCAAACGCCCCATTCTTGATGAAGACGACCAATTTGATCGGTTTGTTCCTGTTGGCGGGAATGCTACCATTAGCTTCAATGCAGAATTCAGGTTTCAGTTAAATGGGCTGATAAAGGGATTTGGGGTGGCTACTTTTTTGGATGGAGGCCAAGTTTGGAGAAACTTTATGGATATTGGAACAACCCCTATACAATATGGGCTTGGCGGTGGACTTCGGTATCAATCTCCAATTGGGCCAATCCGGGTAGATATTGCTTACAAAATAAATCCCACTGATGAGGATCTTTGGATTTATCAGGGACAGAATTATGGAAGTGCCTGGGATAAATGGGGCATTCATTTTAGTATAGGACAAGCATTTTAATGAGTGATAAAAAGCCACATATCATCCTTAGATTCCTGAAAGCCCTGGTATGGACTTTATTTAGCCTGATCCTCATCCTTGTCCTGATTCGATTATCGTTAAAAACGAAAATGGTTCATAATCTGGCTAAGAATCAGGTGGTATCCATTACCAATAAAAATATAAACGGGTCACTTTCAATTGGTGATATTAACGGTGATTTGTGGAATGATTTTGAGGTGTCCGATATCACGGTAATGCAAGAAGACACCCTTTTCTCACTCGATTCTTTAAGTGTTCAATACCATATCTGGAGTTTATTGAAAGGATCGTTCAATGCATCACAAATTCACTTATCCAGCCTGAATGCATTTTTATTGGAAACCGGCCCCGGAAAATTTAATGTTCAGGATCTGCTTATAACAGAAAATGATGATGAAATTACACCCGATTCATCAACACCCACATTCAAGATACAAATTGATAGCCTTGGAATTGAAAACAGCTCCATTTTTGTACAATCCCCAAGTTATTTGCCCGACTCAACACTCATTATTAACCAATTAAATGCGACAGCCGGTTTACGTTTATTTGATGATATATCCGTTTCACTTTCTTCTCTTTCTTTTCAGATAACTGAAGGAAGGCTGCCGGAACCAATAGCCGTTCGAACATCGGCAACCTATCAAGATCAGTTGGTTACTTTAAATCAGTTGGTAATAGAAACGGGGCGTTCCATTATTCACACAAAAGGCTTTGCAAACCTGGAGACGAATCTGATTAATTCCGAAACCGAAGGCAGTCCTATTTCCTTTAAAGATATACAACCTTATCTGGATACTTCACTGCCTGAGGAAGAAGTTCAACTAACCTTAAAAGCCGGAGGAAATCCTGATTCATTTCAACTTGAACTTCAAGCAAATGGCCGTGGCTTTGAAAATCTGTTATTATCTTCCGAGTTATCCTTTTCGGAAACCCCCACTCTTAAAAAATTCGGGTTACAGGGAAAAAACCTGGATATAGCTTATTTCACAAACGATTCGGTTGATGCAGAAATCAGTGATTTTCAATTCACAATGGAAGGCACAGTAAGTGAAAATTATGCTGACGCTGATATAACCTGGGGTTTCACTTTTAATACCATCCGATACGAATCCTATACTTTTGAAACTCTTTTGGGCAGCGGTACTCTTAAGGATCAAAAGTTACTTGCCAAAGTTCAGCTCCGGGACGGAAATGATATGGTTAATGCCTACCCTGAAATCAATGGCCTGTTTGCGGAGAGCCCAAGCTGGCAGCTTCCGGTTCATGTTTCAAATGTCAATCCCGGGTGGTGGCTTAAAGATCCTGAACTTAATGGAAACCTAAACTTCCGGGCTAATTTAAATGGTTCCGGTTTTGATTTATCCGAAGAACGATGGAATTTTGAAATTTTCCTTCCTGTAAAACCACGAACAAATAACAGATCTGATGCCTTAACATCCAGTAAGCCTCCAACATTAGCAGTTGATACTTTGTTAATTGGAAATCAAAAATTTTCTGATCTCAATATCAGCGGAACCATAAGTAAAGATTCCATACATGCCATTGGTTTTATACAGCTTATTGATAGTAAATTCACTTTTACAGCCGCAGTTGCTGATTATCTGCGGGAAATTCCCTCATATTCATATAAAATCCGCACTACCGGTTTTGATGCAAGAGATATAGCGGGCTTTGAAGATTTCCCTACTACAATAAATATGACAGCAAATGGTTCCGGGAGATATTTTGACCCTGAAATGCTTCAGCTCAGCAGCCATTTACTCATCGATTCCAGTTACGTAAATGGGGCCTCTTTCAATCTGCTTGATGTATCAGCAGAATATGAAGATAACATACTCAGCATTTCAGAAAGTGAACTCAGAAGTGAAATTATTGAAGGGTTTTTTTCTGGCCGGAATAACCTGAGCGATCCATCCGATCCCAATAATGAATTTTCACTGGATATGAAGATCAAGAACTTGCAACCATTGGCCCCATGGGTTGGAGCCGAAATATTTAATGCAACCGGCCAAATCAAAGGGGACATTACCGAAATTCAGGGGCAAAATCTTCAGTTCGACGGAAATATTGAGCTAAATGATGTTTATTACGACACATTGTATTCAGCACAATCAATCAATGGAAAAACGAAAATATCGATCGGTGATTCATATGGGTATGATTTTACATTGGATATAATCAAGCCCACTTATGCGGTTTATAATTTACAGGACATTCAATTTTCTTCAAATGGGATCTCATCAGCCGATTCCATTGCGGGAAATTTCAATCTTGAGATCGTCAGTGATGATGCTGGAAAAATTTCCCAATCTGGTTCATACAACCTACATTATGAAACTCTGCGTACACATTTAATCTGGCAAAAATTTGATTTTCAAACGCCCGCACGCTTACTGTCGTTGCAATCTCCCTTTAATGTAACTTATCAGAATTCAGCTATTCAAACCGATACGCTCAGGTTAATTTCAGAAAGTTCCACCTTCCTGAACATTGCCGTTCCATATGCCGATTCTCTTAAACAACAGTTTTGGATTCGCGGACAGGATTTTGATTTTGGTGTGATACAGGATATTATTTTTGATGAGCGTTTTGTTGATGGGATACTCTCGGGGTATATAGAATTTGCCAAAGCCCCTTCCGAATTAACAGGAAATGGGGCTTTCAATATCACAGATCTTTCTTACAAAAATACCAATGTAGATCTACTGGTATTGGATTTCAGCATACACTCTGAACGGCTGACCGCTAATCTAAATGTTTCCATGGAAGGGGAAGATAAAATCACAGGGTCACTGGATTTACCCTTTATAGCCGCCGACCCTTCTACCTATGATGATTCTTTTTACGATGAACCTGTGTTTGCACAGCTTGTAATTAATCCGGTCCACCTATCAGAGTTCGAAAACCTGATGAAAGACTTTGATATTACAGGCACTCAGGGTGTTTTGAGTTTTAATGGTGATTTGGCCGGAACGGTACGCGAACCAAATCTTGCCGGTATTTTTAAATTAGGAGATCCCACCCTTTCCGGAATTAAAATTGATTCAGCCTTTGCACGGTTCCAGTATCACCATTTGGAAGAAAAAATTACCGCCGTGGCTGAAATTGATGCCCGCGGGCAAAGAGCCGCTTCAATAGATGCAGAATTACCTGTTTCTATCAATTTTTTGAATCGTGAAATGATTATGCCCGACGCATCAGATTCATTACGCTTTAACTTCTTTACAAATGATTTTAACATGTCGGTGTTTAATGATTTCCTGGATAAACAATACATGTCCCGGCTGCGTGGTTCACTCAACGCAAATATCTTAGTTAATGGAACTAAGGAAAAACTAAACCCAACAGGATATTTAAGATTAAGTAATGCTGAGGTTTCAGTTCCAATTGCCGGAATAACGCTATCAAAAATCAACTCCGATTTCAGTTTTACTGATTCAGGATTACGGCTCAATAATCTTCGTGCCAGCAGCGGAAGTGGCTCATTTTCGGCTAATGGGGATATTGAATTAGAGGGTATGACTCCCACAAAAATTGACATTGCAGCAAAAGCAACCCGGTTCCGTCTGGCTAATACTTCCGACTATAATCTCACGGTTGACCTGGACAGCAGGCTAACAGGTAAGCCATATAAACCGAAAGCTTCAGGGGTTTTAACCATTAAAAATGGGTTTGTTTTTCTTCGGGATTTTGGAGAACGGTCGGTTGAAACGGTAGAGCTTAAAGGGGAAGAGGCCTCTTCCTTCAGTCCGTATGATTCCCTTGCCATAGAAATGCAGTTTGTGATTGAACGGAATTTCTTGGTACGAAACCGGCGGTATTTAGACCTCGAAATGGAACTTACGGGTGAACTGGATGCCCAAAAACAAACTGATGGAGAATTACAATTATTTGGAGTTCTAAATGCAGAACGTGGCTATGCCCGGCCACTCGGTAAAATGTTTACTCTTGATGAAGGAACTTTTACTTTCAGCGGGCCGCTAACTGAGCCGGATTTAAATATCAGGACAAGTTATATACCCCAAACAACTCAAAAACAAAGCTCCCCGATAACACTCTATTATATAATTGAAGGAAATGC
>JBBDLQ010000146.1:10636-16643 GCA_040878765.1 Balneolaceae bacterium
GCCATTATAAATGAAATAAGCGGCTCGGCCCCAAAAACCCTATTTACTCTTGAATATCTACTCAATGAAAACCTGGACCTTATTATTACGCAGGGTGATGATAACCGTCAGGGAATCGACATCCGCTGGCATTATGATTATTAATATAGTGTTATAGCGAAAGTGTTTCCGTTTTGCGGTGTTAAAGGAAATTTCTTCTGTAACACCGTAACACTATAACACCCATTTATCCACAGGTTTCTCCGCGGCAGCATTCTTCGGCATTAATTCCACAGGCCGAGCATTGACCATGACCGTGCACCCAAATTAATTCGGCTTCCTGGCCACAAAACAGGCATCTGCGCTTTGATATTTGGGGTGAATTTGTATCCGGAGATTGTTCTTCTTTATCCATAATTCATGACTTTAAGCTCATAAAGGAAATCAGCTCATCACCCGGTAACGACCCGGTTTGTGATTAATAGCTAAGATGATATTCAACGCAACAGAAGCAAGTACTGAGAATGCAAGAGCTTTCCAATCAACCACAAAAAAGGCTGCAAGAATTATTACGGTATCCACAGCCATCTGAAATTTACCGGCACTTATGTTGTGATTTTCCTGCAAATAAATCGATAAAATATTTAAGCCTCCCAAACTGGCTTTATGCCTGAATAACATTAGTAAACCACTGCCGATCAGGAATCCTCCAAATAATGCTGCAAACCAAGGGTCAATTCTTCCAAATTCAAAAATACGTGGAATGAATTCAGAGAAAAATGAAACCAAAAATACTGCCAAGAAGGTTTTAATGGTAAATTCCCATCCCAGCTTTTTTATAGCCAGGTAATAAAACGGGATATTTATCACAAAGAAAACAGGGCCAAAAGTCAGAGGTGTGGTGTATTGTGTTAAAAAAGCCAGCCCGGCCGTACCGCCAATCAAAAAATTCATATGGGTAAAAACAGCAATGCCAAACGAGGCCATAACCGAACCGACAAAAATACCCTGAACATCATCAAACCACGTGTGTTTTGGGGGATCGGGTTGGTTTTTTTCTTGGTTATTTTTTTTATCGTCTGAAGGGTAGTCTTTATTCATTTAAGCGGTTAGTTCGTCTCTTATCAATAGTAAAATAGCGGCGTGCGGAACTATTAAAAATTTTTCGTTTTCGAATTCAATTTCATAGGCTTGTTTTTTCAGGAAAATAGCCAAATCGCCTTCTTCAGCCTGCATTCCAATATACTTTGTATTAGTGGTGCCTTTCCATGTTTCCTCAACA
The DNA here is from genome assembly GCA_040878765.1 of Balneolaceae bacterium. Taxonomy (GTDB): domain Bacteria; phylum Bacteroidota; class Rhodothermia; order Balneolales; family Balneolaceae; genus Gracilimonas. Next base: position 11,898 of record JBBDLQ010000146.1, read on the forward strand.
TCCATGTTTGGGATGGGATATCCCGGCCCGGTTTTGACGATATACCCACTTTGAATTTCTTCTTTCTCTTTAACCGAAGCAGGTAATACTAATCCACTACGGGTATGAGTTTCCATATCACGTGGCTTGATCAGGACGCGGTCGCCCACTACAACAAATTTCTCAATGGAATTCAAATATTCTTGTATCATCTCAATCTATATTTTCCTGAAAGATACGGAATTTGATACTTCATTAAACTGTTATCCTGTTCCAATCTTCACATTAAGTTCCCATATTCAAACCAATATATACTCCTGAATAATCTCAATAATATTACTAAAGAGGGATCTCTACTTATGAACAATAAATTGTGTGTAATAACAGGCGCTAACTCCGGCATAGGATTTGAAACAACCAAAGCGTTAGCTGCCATGGGAGCTTATATTGTAATGGTTTGCCGGGATGAGGATAAAGCTGAAGCTGCCCGGAAAAAGATCATATCAGAAACCGCTAATCCCGGTATCGAAATAGTACTTTGTGATTTTGCCATTCAGGCTGAAATCCGTAATGCCGCGGATCAAATCAAAAAGGACTATGATAAAATAGATGTCTTGATCAACAATCATGGCTTTATCGCCTCAAAATATGTGGAAACGGTGGATGGGCTGGAAGAGACTTTCGCGGTCAATCATATTGGCTATTTCCTGTTTACAAATCTGTTGTTGGATAACATCAAGGCCGCCAATAATGCCCGTATCATAAATGTAAGCTCTACAGCACACCGGCGCGGGAAATTTAACCCGGAAAATTCACAGCTTGAATCCGGCTTTACTCCCATGAAAGCCTACGCCAATTCAAAGTTGTTTAATATTCTTTTTACCAAAGAACTGGCAAAGCGACTGGAAAATACAAGCATAACGGCAAATTGCCTTCATCCCGGTGTGATTGCTACCAATTTTGGAAAAAACAGCAGCTGGTATGTACAATTGTTTTTTCGGTTTATTGGCCGGCCTTTTCTTAAAACCGCACGACAAGGTGCACGAGGTAGTATAAATCTTGCAACATCCCCTGAGGTAAAACAGGTGAGCGGAGTTTATTTTAAAAACCGTAAGGTTGCCATACCCAGTAAATCAGCACGAGATGAGCAAGCCGCCAGGCAACTTTGGGGAATGAGTGAAAAATTTTGTGGTTTATAGCACAGCCATTACACAATCTGATTTCATTTTCGAATTACGACTTTACACACCTCAGTTTATTTAAAATTGAGCTTGGAAATTACTATTCCCGCTACCATTACAACTGCAGATATGATGATGGGGGTATAATCGCCCGTACTAATTGCTACATCGGCACCGAAGGCTTCAAATGACTCTGAATCCTGAAAATATTGATATCCATAAAAGATAATTCCTAATAATCCTACAGCCGTTAAAATTCCACCTATCGTGTTTTTCATAATTCTAAATTGAGTTTGTTTTCACCTATATAAAGTACTTAAACGGTATTTTGTTTCACTTTTTTCACAAAGTTCAATTTATTATGAATTTAAGCGATTCGTGTTCGATTACTTTATAAAAACAAAAAGGCTCGTTTCAATTAGAAACGAGCCCTGATAAATACCTATATAAAACTCAATGCTTAATGAGAGGAATACACGCTTGTAGTTCCATCGTTATGTACCAACAGCACTTCATAGCTTTCCGGTGCCCTTCCCGGTGTTTCCATTCCGGGTGAACCGATGGGCATTCCGGGTACGGCAATGCCAATGGCATCAGGTTTTTCTTTGAGCAGCCGGCGTACATCTTCTATGGGAACATGGCCTTCAACAACATAACCATCAACTATTGCTGTGTGGCAAGAAGCTAATTCCCTGGAAATGCCATTTTCATGTTTAACCTGCATTAAAACCGGTGTGGGTACTTCTTCTACCTTAAATTCACCTTCCTTCATGTGATCGCCCCACTTGGTACAACACTGACAACCAGCATTTTTATACATTACGATCTCTGTCTTATCTGAAAAAACCTCGGTTGGTGTGTTGCCTGGCCAAAAAAGAAAAGTGGCAATACCGGCTGTTAACAGTACTCCGTAAATCAAAATTTTTTTATTACTCATATTAATTTGTTCGTTTTAAAAATGACCGGGGATAAAGATAACCTTCTCAGGACAATTTTGTTTTATAAAGTAGAAGCCAAATGAACACTTTCATATATCACAATCAAACAGGCTTAAGTCATTAAACAGAAACCCATTTAGTCTAAATTCGTTTTCCCAAGCCGTTTTGAATTAAACACCACATTTATGGAACTAAAAGCCATGGCGGTTTCTGCTAACAAGGGATGCAGCATACCCGCCACGGCCAGCGGAATCATTATAAGGTTATAGAAAAAGGCCCAAAAAAGGTTTTGTTTTATTTTTGTGAATGTGGCTTTGCTCAATTTGATGGCTCTCAATACGCCGGGCAAATCTCCTTTCACAAGCACAATATCGCCGGATTCGATGGCCACATCGGTTCCTGTTCCAATGGCAATTCCGACATCAGCCAGGGTGAGTGCCGGTGCATCGTTAATTCCATCCCCTACCATAGCAACTACCCGGCCGGCATTCTGTAACTTTTTAATTTCATCCGATTTTTGATCCGGTAAAACTTCAGCAACAACCACATCAATGCCTACTTTATCGGCAATAGCACGCCCTGTTTTCTTATTATCACCGGTTAGCATTATGGTTTTTAATCCAAGTTTTCTGAGTTCAGCAATTGCATTTTTACTGTCTTCTTTCACTTCATCGGCAATACCAAGCAACCCTATTAATTTCCCGGCATAACTAACATACACCGCCGTCTTGGCCTGATTTTCCAGGTTTTCTTTTTGAGCCGAAGCATGTTCACTGATATCAACCTTCAAATCTTCCATTAATGAAGCGGTACCTATACCAACAGCTCCTTTTTTTAAAATAGCCTTTACGCCTTTTCCTGAAATATTCTCAAAGCCTGCAGTAGAATCTAATTCTATTTCCCGTTGCCTCGCCACATTTACCACGGCCTGTGCCAGCGGGTGTTCTGAATTATTTTCAACCGAAGCCGCGAGCCCTATTATTTCAATTTCTTCCATCTCACCAAAAGAAATGATATCTGTTACTTCAGGTTTGCCTTTGGTAATGGTTCCGGTTTTATCAAACACGATGGTATCCACATCCTTCATACGCTGTATGGCTTCTCCTTTTCGGATCAGGATTCCATTTTCGGCCCCAAGGCCAGATCCTACCATTAAAGCGGTTGGCGTAGCTAAACCCAATGCACACGGACAGGCAATTACAAGCACTGCTATCATTGCATAAAAAGCGAGTGCTGTAGCACCCAGTTCCGGGTTTACCCAGGGTATGAATGTTGAAGCCCATTCAACCAATCCGCCAAAAAATTCAGGGAAAATCAGCCATGCTGATAAGGTTGAAACCGCCAGTAATAAAACAACCGGAACAAAGATCTTCGTTACCTGATCAGCAAAATCCTGAATGGGAATTTTACTTCCCTGGGCTTCTTCCACCATTTTTATAACCTGATTCAGAAAGGTCTCGTTTCCAATTTTAGTAGCCCTGACTTTAAGCACGCTGTTGGTATTCAGTGTGGCGCCTATTACTTCCTCGCCCACAGATTTCTCAACCGGCATGGATTCTCCCGTTGCGATGGATTCATCCACACTGCTGCTTCCCTCAATCACTTCTCCATCGGTTGGGATTTTCTCTCCCGGCCGGATAATCATCACATCCCCGGCTTTCAAATCCTTGATGGATATTTTAACCTCTTCTCCATCCCTTATAACCGAAGCTTCTTTGGCTCCCAGGGTCAATAATTTTCGGATGGCCTGTGAAGCACTGCCCTTTGCCTTGGTTTCAATAAATCGTCCGGTAAGATGAAAGGCCATGATCATGCCTCCAATCATAGCAAAGCTGTGAAAATCGGGTGCGAATCCCAGTTTATGAAGCAAGGCCACAAAACCGGTTGAAAGCGCAGCCAGCGAGCCCATGGCAATTAACACATCCATATTCGGGCTCAGGTTTTTGGTTGATTTCCACGCGCTTGTAATGGTTTCCCAACCCGGTATAAAAATGGCAAAACCGGAAAGCACAATCATTCCAACTTCCATCCAAACATGCCCTAAAAACATATAATCCGCAATCCACATGGGGAGCATCCAGATCAGCATCAGGATGGTTGGCGCCCACGACCAGATCATATTTCGCCGGGCCTTTTCATATTTCTTCTGCTCACGCTCCTCAACCTGATCTGCTTTAGATATGGCTTCTGACTGATTCTGTAACAGGGTAAATCCTGCCTTGGTTACCGCTTCGTTAAATGAGTCTATGCCAATCTCACCCTCATATTCCACAATAGCTGATTCGGTAGCCAGATTTACGTTGGCAGATTTCACTCCATCAAGGTTTTTGAGTTGTTTATCTACCGCATTTACACATCCGGCACAGTGCATGCCGTCAATTTGAAGCGTGGCTTTTTTCATCTCGTTATTCCTGAATTCCGGTCATGGTATAACCGGCATCTTTTATAGCATTTTCAAATTCTGAAGTGTTTACTTCCTGATCGTCGAACTCAACCTGCGCGGTTCCGCCGTCAAGATCAACTTCTACGCTTTTTACACCCGGTAATGCAGAGAGGGCATTTTCTACGGTATCTACACATCCCGAACATCCCATGCCTTCAACATTTAAAACTGATGATTTCATAATTCACTTTTGTTTGATTAATAA
>JBBDLQ010000147.1:0-10454 GCA_040878765.1 Balneolaceae bacterium
GATTTATATCCCCGGTTTGGTCCAACGATGGAATGGGATACAGCAGCTGCCGATGCCGTGTACAGATATTCCACAAAAAAGGGCGAAAAAATTTCACCCCTTACATACAATAAAGAAACCTTTAAAAATCCTTATTTTTTACTTGGTTTGAATACATTGGTTGATGCGGAAAGCCTTTAACATCAACAAAAGAATTTATATTTATTATATACTGAATAAAACCCATGAGTGAACAACGAACACAATCGCACCTTAAAGAATTAGAAGACGAAGGAATATATGTTATGAGGGAAGTGGCTGCTCAGTTTGAGCGACCGGTACTGCTTTTTTCTGGAGGGAAAGACTCCATCGTTATGTTTCATTTAGCTCTCAAAGCCTTTCATCCGGGTAAAGTGCCGTTTCCGTTAATGCATATTGATACCGGCCACAATTTTCCCGAAACCATTGAATTCCGGGATAAACTGGTTGAAAAATATGGGGTAGAACTTATTGTTGGGAGTGTTCAGGAATCTATTGATGCCGGGGATGTGGAAGAAGAAACGGGCCCGGATGCTAGCCGAAATGCCCTTCAAACCAGAACCTTGCTTGATACTCTTAAAGAATATCAGGTTGATGCGGCTTTAGGCGGAGGACGGCGTGATGAGGAGAAAGCCCGCGCCAAGGAACGGTTTTTCTCTCACCGGGATGTATTTGGCCAGTGGGATCCAAAACAACAACGTCCTGAATTATGGAATTTATTTAACGGACGAAAAAATCCGGGTGAAAATTTCCGGGTTTTCCCATTGAGTAACTGGACGGAAATGGATGTATGGCAGTATATTGCCCAGGAAAAAATTGATATCCCTGAACTTTATTTTGCCCACGAACGGAAAGTGTTTAACCGGCGTGGTGTGTGGCTGGCTGATACCGATTTTGTGAATCGAATGGAAGAAGAAAGACTGGAAACAAAAACAGTCCGATTCCGGACAATTGGGGATGCGACCTGTACCGGAGCGGTTTTATCAAATGCTTCCAGTATGGAGGAAATTATCCAGGAAGTAGCTGCAGCAAGGCAAACAGAACGTGGTAATCGCCATGATGATAAACGAAGTGAGACTGCCATGGAAGACCGTAAACGTCAAGGATATTTTTAGAATATCCTCCGAAGGAGTGCCTTTGGCAGAACAGTGAATTTTAAACATTGAATATTGATTAACGAACTTTTTATTATTTGAAATGAGTGAAAGCAACGGAAAAGTGAAAGACGAGAATACGGATTACAAATACCTGGACATGGACCTTCTGCGATTTACCACTGCCGGAAGTGTAGATGATGGTAAAAGCACGCTGATTGGACGACTTTTTTATGATTCCAAATCCATTTTTGAAGATCAGATGGAAGCCATCGAAAAAAGCAGTAAGAGCAGCGGGGAAGAAGAGGTAAATTTGGCATTGCTCACCGATGGACTTAAAGCAGAGCGCGAACAGAAAATCACCATTGATGTTGCCTACCGTTATTTTGCAACTCCAAAACGAAAGTTCATTATTGCTGATACTCCGGGGCACACTCAATACACCAGAAATATGGTTACCGGCGCCTCAACGGCAGATTTAGCCGTCATTTTGGTAGATGCTTCCAAAGGTTTACTAACCCAATCCCGCCGACATGCTTTTATATCTTCATTATTGAGAATTCCGCATTTAGTAGTAGCGGTTAATAAGATGGATCTGGTGGATTATGATGAAAAAGTGTTCAACGAAATTGTAGGTGAATTCCGGGATTTTGCCAAAAAACTAAACGTCAGCGACATTACTTATATCCCGATCTCTGCCCTTAAGGGTGATAATGTGGTAGATAAAAGTGAGCATACTAATTGGTACAAAGGCTCAACGCTTTTGCATCATCTTGAAACGGTAAAAGTGGATGCAGCTGAAAACATTGTAGATTTCCGTTTCCCTATACAATATGTTATTCGTCCTAACCAGAATTTTCGTGGATTTTCGGGCAGAGTTGCATCCGGACATATTCGTCCCGGAGATGAAATTACGGTTCTGCCTTCCGGATTGTCATCCAAAATAAAAGAAATTGTGACACGTGATGAAAACCTGGATATAGCTTATCCCGGAGATTCTGTTACCCTGACTATTGAAGATGAAATCGACATTAGCCGGGGCGATATGATTGTGCGGAAAAATAATGTTCCAACGGTCAGGAATAATTTTGAAGCGTATGTTTGCTGGATGAATGAGAAACCAATGGAATTAGGCAAGCAGTATATTTTGAGGCATACAACCCGAACAACACAGGTTTTTGCTGAGGAATTGGTGTATCGAATGAATGTAGACAGCTTGAATCAGGAAGAAGCGAATGAACTTCAACTGAATGAAATTGGCCGGGTACGGCTCAAATCCAGCCAGCCCATATTTTTTGATGCTTACCAGATCAACAAACATACGGGAAGTTTCATCATAATTGACAAGGCAACCAATGTAACTGTTGGCGCTGGAATGATGCGGGCAGGATCTACCGTATCAGATCGATCTAAAAAGTCTAAGGCAAGGGAAGCGTCTCCTAATGTGGTTTGGGAACCATGGAATATTCCTCTTGAGGAACGGGAAAAACGTAATGGTCATAAAGCTCAGCTTATCTGGTTCACAGGAATATCCGGAGCCGGAAAAAGCACTATTGCTAAAGAACTTGAACGCAAACTTTGGGATGCCGGCAAACAAACAGTATTACTGGATGGAGATCAGGTTCGCCATGGTTTGAATGGAGACCTGGGATTTAGTCCCGCCGACCGCACGGAAAATATACGGCGTGTGGGAGAGCTTGCACGGCTATTTTTTGAGCATGGAAATATTGTGATCTGCACCTTTGTTTCACCCTATCAAAAAGATCGTGAAGAAGTAAAGAGATTATTCCCTGAAGGAAGATTCCAGGAAATTCATATAACCTGTGATCCAAAAACAGCACAGGAACGTGATCCAAAAGGCTTATATGCTAAAGCAAAAAAAGGCGAAATAAAAGGCCTTACCGGTTTTGATGCCAATCATGAGGTTCCAAAGAATCCTGAACTTAGAATTGATACAGACTCTTTATCGGTGGAAGAGGCAGTAGAAAAAATACTGGGACTAATAGATTAAGTATTTAGCCTGATTTCTGCTTACCTATTCATTCCTATTCCATAAATACAACTAGCTAAAGATCAGAATATTTTATTTTAGCTATATATACTGTACAAGTTTATTTAAACACTGTCGTCTTCGTAGTAATTACTATAAGCGCGTTTGTAGTAATAATAATTTGTGTAGTAATCACTGCTTAATTTAGGGTCAAAAGCATTTAATACCGTACCTAAAATTTCTGCATTTAAATGTCGAAGTCCATCAAGAGTAAATTCTAATTCCCTATGGGTAGTAGTTGCAAACCGGCTCACAACAATGATACCGTCAGTTAATCGCAGCAGGGATGCAGAGTCTGAAATAATACCATAGGGTGCAGTATCCAGTATAATATGATCATATTTTGTCTTCAGCTCATCAATGATACTCTTTAATCTTTTGCTATCTAAAACACTTGCGGGCTCCGGTGTTTTCTTACCAGCAGTGATTAAATCTACGTTAGGTGCGATTGATTCTTTAATGATAGTTTCAAAACCAGCAGTATCGAATAGTAATTCTACAAGCCCTGGTTCTTTATTCTCTCCAAAAATCTTGTGTAGAGTTGGCCGGCGTAAATCAAGATCAATTATCAGTACACTTTTTTCAGCCTCTGAAAATGTAACCGCTAAATTTGCAGCAATTGTACTTTTCCCCTCTCCCTTTGTTGAACTTGTGATCATAATAACTTTATAATCTTTATCGGGATTTGCATAAACCGTATTGATTCTTAATCGGCGGTATGCTTCAGAAATTGGTGAGACATGATCTAAAAAGGTTAGTAACTGATTTGAAACCGGTTTGCCTTGTACATACTGTTTTTCCGTAGAGTCAAACGAGTCAATAATTTTGAAATCAGGTATATTCCCTAAAAATGGAATTTTATATCTTTTTAGAGATTCGGAAGATTTAACAGTATCATCAAGGGCTTCCCTGACAAAAATAAATCCAACTCCCAAAATACCACCTAATAAAAATCCAATCAGCACCCAAAGTTTTTTCTGAGGTTTAATGGGGGTTTTAGGAACCATGGCGTAATCAAGGGGACGGCCCATACCAAATTGCGTACGTTCCCATAAACTCATTTCAGCAAATTGATTAGAAACGAGTAAATATAATTCCTCGTTAATTTTAACATCGCGTTTTAATCGAGCTAATGAGATAATATCTTCAGGGAGGTGGTCAAATTCCCGGTCAAAAACCTGAATTCGTTCCGACAACGCTTCAACCTGAGTTTCAAATTGAGATTGTTGAACATGTAATTCAACTAATTTTTCATTTATCTTGATGATTTTTTCTGCAATACTTCCAGTTTCACTGCCAAGAAAACTAAGCGAAAGACTGGAACTGGAATTGATTAAACGTTCGGCAATATTCTTAATTTGATTTTGAGCCTCAGCAATTTGATTATCAATACGCTGCAGTTCCGGATGATTCGGGTTATCCTTTAGTTCCGGATTTTTTGAAATTAAAAGCAGCTTTTCGGTTTCAAGCTCTGCCAGTGCAAACTGGATATTTGTAAGGCGGGGTGCTAAACTTTCTGAAAACTGATCGGCAAGGCCTGGCTTTATTTCTTCGAGTTGATTTTCATAGGTATTAATGGCCGAATTGGTAGCAACAAGCTGAACCTGAATTTCCTGTTTTTTGCTTTCAAGTACAGAAATATTCTGTATTAATTGTTCGGTTTGAGAATCCACGGCAATCAATTTGGACTCATCCATAAATGCTCGTAATTGGTCTTCTGTAATTTCTAAAGCAGTTTCTATTTTATCACGTTCACTACGTAAAAAATTTAAAGCAGAAGAAGCCATTGAACGATTTTGAGCAGTAGATAACCTGGAATAGGTATCCATAGTAAGGTTGCTTATAAAAGCGGCCTCTTCCGGCAGTGGACTTTCAAAACCAATTCGGACAATGTCTGTCTCCCGGTCTATTTGTTCCGCTTTAATTGTTTGCCTGATTCTCATAGCAACAGTGTCGCGACCGGTAGTGGTTGAGTCTTCAGGATAGGCCTTCCAAAGAACAGGGTATTTTTTACCAGTGGCAGTAAATTCTTTTGCAATGATACTATCGGCCAGATCTTCACTAAGGGTTCTGGATTTTAAAATCTGTAGTTCATTAGCAATAGTACTGCCTACTCCAATTCCATAGGTGGTAGTTAATAAGTTTGAAAGATCCGAACCAGCATAAGAGTATCTATTCTTGCTTTCACTAATAAATATGGTTCCCTCACTACTGTAAATCGGAAGTTGATTAATCGCCATAAGTGCAGCAATTGCAGAAAACACAAAAAGAAAAACCAATAATGTCCATTTATGGCGCAGGAGAGTTCCAAAAAGCTTAAACAGATCGATTTCATCCTCAGCATTATTATTTTGCTGATTAAATGAATCGGTAATCTGATTGAAGCCGTTATTCCCGTTTTTATTCGGGTAATGATGTTCGTTTATAGGAGAACTCATAGAAAAATTAGGTTGATACTTGACATGCTAAGATAAGAAATTAAAATAACAAACAATTAAGATTGTTGGTAGTAATAAATCATGAAATATCGGCTATGGCACCTGAAAAATGGTTAAATTTAAAGTTTAGAAAAACGTACATTAATGTCTGAACAATCAATGAGATAAAAAGGCATTTAAAATTATAATCAACTTTTACTCAAATAATCGATAATTTTATAAATAATGCATAAAAGTATTGAATAAAATAGCACTCATCTCAGACGTTCATGGTAATTTACCAGCGCTTAAGGCAGTTATATCTACATTAGAAAAAGAAAATCCAGATTTATGGATTTGTTTGGGAGATATTGTAGGATATGGCCCCAAACCATCTGAGTGTATTGAATTAATCCGTGAAAGGAATATGATTTGTGTATTGGGGAATCATGATTCGGGTGTTACAGGTAAACTATCCTTAAAACATTTTAGAAACCCAAACCGCCGATTAATAGAATTAAGCAAATCGTTAATTACGAAAGAGCAGATTAGCTGGTTAAGTGACTTGCCGCTTTCAGTTGAAGGTGGAAATGGTAACTGGCTGGCAGTTCATGCTTCACCGGAAAACCCGGCCCGATGGGAGTATCTGGAGAGTGCTTTTAAAATGAGGCCAATGTTATCCAAACTCAGGCAAGATGTTTGCTTTATTGGACATACTCATAGATCTGCTTTAGTATCAGAAACTATTGGCCTTAAAGAATTTAAACGAGACCATAAGTATTTTATTAATCCGGGAAGTGTTGGGCAACCCCGTGATGGTGATCAGCGGGCTTCTTGTGCAATCGTTGATTTAGAAAACTATATTTATAAAAATATTCGTGTAGAATTCGAAGTAGGGAAGGTTTTAATGGATTTGGAAAAGCTGGGTTTTTCACGGAGGGATGCGGAGCATTTACTGAGAGTGAGTTAGTTATTTCAGTATTTTGAAATCAGCGAAACAATAATTTTTCGGGAAGTTCTATTATTGGAATTCAAATTTTAAAATCATTATTTGCGAGTTATTTTTTTTCTATTTTCAAAAGCTAAAGATCAAACTTATTGTACCCTATGAAATTACTATATGGCCTGTTTTTTATATCAATATTATTTGTCAGCACTGAATTTGTTCAAGCTCAAAACCGTCAGACACCTATATCTCAGCAGTTTCGGATGGCGGAACGAATTATAAGAATAGCCGAACCAGGACAATTGACAGATTCCGTAAATGTTTGGGGAGATATCGGGAGCTCAGGAAGGTATGTAGTACCTAAAGGAACGACACTGCCACTGTTACTTTCCTATAGTTTTGGCCCGCAAACCTTGCGTGATGGACAAACAAACCTAGACTGGTCTAAGATGCGGGTTGAGATAAATATCCAGAAATATGATGCGGAGAATAAAAAACAGGAAATCAAAAAGTTTGAATATCGTTTCGAAGAACCTTTTCCTGACGGCATGAATTCTTTTATGCTGGAAAATAACCAAACAATTACCGTTCGGGTTAAAAGAAAACCTTCGTTCCGTGATTACGTTGGCGTTGTGGCTCCTGTTATTTCTGCTATAGCGACCTCTATTATCATTATAGATCGGCTGGCGGGAAATTAGAATACTGAATTCCTAAAATCTTATAAAAAAAGGAAACACGAGCTAACACATTTCCTTTTTGAATTTAGTTATATGGCTGAATTCAGTTTACATGCCTGCTTCCTGAGCATCGGCGGGAATCCATGCTTCAATTACATCTTCATTATCCTGCATCCACTGCCGGGCAACTACTTCGTTGTCCTCATCCGATTCGTTAATGGCTACCATAAGATCAGCTAGTTCGGGGTCGGTCAAATGCATTTTGGCAAGAAAGTTGGCAAGTTCGGGCTTTTCAACAGCTAAATCCTGCCGGCCCATAATGTGAATGTTACCTTTTTCCCAGAGTACTTTGTCTTCATCCTGCTCAAGGAATTTCAGGTCCCAGCGGCCAAATTTCCAGTGTGGTTTCCATCCGGTAACTACTATCCAATCTTCATCATCAATGGCACGCTGAAGTGCGGAAGTCATAGCCGGTCCGCTGGATTGTATCAGGTCAAAATCCAGGTTGTATTCCTCAATTAGCTGGTTAGTGGTTTTCATAATACCGGCTCCGGCATCAATCCCGGTAATTTCACCGTCAAATTTGTCAGCATGATCATTCAGCTCACTGATTTTGTCTATGGTAACATATTCGGGAACAACCAGTCCGCTTTGGGTTCCTTCATAAACTATACCTAAATCAACGATATCATCTTTAAACTGCTCATAGTAATCTGCATGAAGAACTGGCAGCCAGGTCTCCATAAATGCATCGGCATCCCCTTGAGCAATGGCCGTGTAGGCAGGCCCAACGTCAGCAGAAGTAATTTCTACATCGTAGCCCATTTTATCCTCAAGTACTACTTTGGCAAGATTAGTGTAAGCAATTCCTTCTGCCCAGTTTACATATACAAGGTCGGCAGATTTTTCTCCCCGTTGTTCGGTACAGCCTGTTATCAGTCCAATTGCCAGGACAAATACGCCCAGCTTAGATAACATCGTTAGTAATTTGTTGTCAGATTTCATGGTTCTCTCTGTTTAAGTTTGGGTTTTGGTTTGTATTCATTAGTTATATAAAATTCTCTATTGTGTTGCAGTTCCAATGGATTGTGTTACCCTGTCTAAAAATACAGCAAGTATTACAATGGCCAGCCCGCCTTCAAAACCGAGGCCGATATCCAGTTGCTGAAGTCCGGTTACTACCGGCTGTCCCAGTCCGCCCGCTCCAATAAGTGCTGCAATAACTACCATGGAAAGAGCCAGCATGATGGTTTGGTTCACACCGGCTAAAATTGTAGGCAGAGCCACAGGCAGTTCTACTTTCAAAAGCATTTGCTTGGAATCGGAGCCAAAAGCTAAAGCAGCTTCCCGAATTTCTTCCGGAACTTGCCGGATACCGAGATTAGTAAGACGTACGGCCGGAGGCATGGCAAAAATCAGCGTTGCGATGATTCCCGGAACCTGTCCAAGTCCAAAAAATAACACGGCCGGAATTAAATAAACAAAGGCAGGCATGGTCTGCATGAAATCAAGTACTGGACGTACTATACTTTCCACGGTTTTACTTTTAGAGGCCCAAATGCCTACCGGAATTCCTATCAATAATGCGATAAATACCGCTGTGAAAATCAGGGCAAGGGTTTCCATAGTTCCATCCCACATATTCATGCCTTCTACAACAAAGAGCCCAATAACAGTAAAAATTCCAACTCCTTTTCCCGAGATATACCAAGCCAATCCCGATAAAATTATAATCATTATGATGGGATGGGGAAATAAAAGCATGTTTTCAATTCCTACTAAAAAGGTTTTTACTGTGATCGTAATAAGGTCAAAAAAACCTCCCCAGTTGTCGGTGAGCCAGTTAATGATAAATTCGAAAAATTCTCCTACAGGTATATCAATCATGATCTGTTATTCTGATATTTTATATTTTCCTTGTTCTGCTTCGGTTTGATTAGATCCGTTTTCATTCAGTTCTGCCAGGATGGTTGCCCGGTCTACAATTCCCAATAACTTGCTGTCTTCATCTATAACAGCAATGGGATATTTAGACTGTATGGATTTTGTAAGCAGTGCATTGATGGGAGTATCCGGCCCGGCAACTTCAATATCCGGTTTGATAATTTCCGCCATATCATTTTTACCCTCTTCTTTGAGAGCAATGGCGTCATCAATGGTTACAATCCCTTTCAGATGGCGTTTTTCATCCACTACATAGGTAGTGGAAACCCCAACTTTTTCCATATTCCTGATTGCAACGGTAGGCCCATCCTTGGGAACCTGAACGGTTGGAGCTTTACGCATGATAGCCTGGGCCGTAATGATTTTAGTACGATCTACATTTTGCACAAAAGCTTTTACATAATCATCGGCGGGATTTGTCAGAATTTCTTCGGGAGTTCCTATTTGTACCACATATCCATCTTTCATAATGGCAATGCGGTCCCCGATTTTAAGAGCCTCATCCAGATCGTGGGTAATAAAGACTACCGTTTTGTGAACTTCGGCCTGAAGTTCTAAAAGTTCATCCTGCATATCGGCGCGGATAAGTGGGTCAAGAGCGCTAAAAGCTTCATCCATAAGCAGAATTTCGGGGTCATTAGCCAGCGCCCGGGCCAGCCCAACACGCTGCTGCATACCACCGCTCAGTTCACTGGGTTTTTGTTCTTCATAGCCTTTAAGGCCTACTTTTTCGAGTGCTTTGTAAGCTTTTTGTTTTCGCTCTTCTTTATCCATGCCGCTGATTTCCAACCCGTATTCCACATTATTGGCAACAGTACGGTGGGGGAAAAGCCCAAAATTTTGAAAGACCATCGACATTTTTTTGCGACGCATTTCCAAAAGCCGGTCCTTACTTATTTTGGTGATGTCTTCATCCCCAATAAGTACTTTACCACGAGTTGGTTCTATCAGCCGGTTCAGGCAGCGAAGTACCGTAGATTTACCGCTTCCCGAAAGTCCCATAATGACAAACATTTCCTTTTCTTTAACTTCAAAACTGGCATTGTTAATTCCAATGGTGTTGCCGGTTTCGTCGAGAATTTCATCTTTTGATTTTCCATCCTCAATTAGAGGGAATGCCTTATCTGGATTATTCCCGAATATCTTAAACAGGTTTTGTACTGTTATTGCAGCCATAGATTATAGATTTAATTGATTTATCAAATTTTGAATTTCTTCACATCTACATAAATGATTTCATCCCGGATCTCCTTAGCAAAATCCGAAAATTTCACTAAGGAGATCCCGCCCCGAAATTTGAGGGGGCGG
>JBBDLQ010000147.1:10554-15337 GCA_040878765.1 Balneolaceae bacterium
TGCCCTTTGAAATTCCAGTTTCCGTAGTTGATATCGGTATGAGCCGCTAAAGCATAGCGGGAAGTTGTTTCGTCAAGTGCCTGATTCCAAATCTGACCTATTTGACCACTTGCTCCAACATTTACACTTCCATTATCAATTTCAAAAGTACGTGTCGCACGCAGGTTTAACTGATTACGCTCATAATTAGATTGATTGCCAGTTGGGACAATATCATAGGAGTAGCGGCCAGATCCGCCAAAACCAAATGATGCTGCTCCACCTGCCGGACCTGCGGGTTCAGGCTGAAAGAAATAGGCAGCCATCAAATCCCAGTTTTCGGCAGTATGTGTGTATTTAAGTCCCATGTCGTGATCATCTTCAAGTCCTACATAATAAGCTCCCTGAAACCACCAGTTGTGAGAATTGTACTGCAGATTTCCAAATGGGACCTGTGTAACACCAAGCTGAATATTATTTTCATCGTTAAAATCGTATCCCAACCAACCTTGTTTTACAAAATGAGTATTAAAGGTGGGATAAAAGCGATACTCAAAATTTAATTTGACTCCATTCCGGTTTGCATTCACATTAATTCGCCAGGTATCCCAGGTAAATTGGGCGTCATTATTATCAATAGTTCCATCCTCATAATCCGTAAGCAATACATTATAGCGTACCGCTCCGCCTACTGAAAGGGATGACTCGTCATCCTGGGCAAATGCCTCGAAAGTATAGAAGCCTAAAAACATTATTAAAGAAGTAACAAATAGTGTTAATTTTTTCATGATTAATCCTGAAAATTTTAGTTAGTTACTATTTTGTAGTTAGTTATTGATTTAAAAAACTCTCCCTTTAGGTGGGGATCAGAACACTGTGAAACATGTTAGCTTTGGTTATTTCACATTTTAAAAGGTGTTTTTAACTAATCTTATTAAATTCTATTATTTAAAAGGCTTTAATATACAAGTTTAAGGGACTACTATAAAGTTTTATGGCAAAAGTTAAATTCATTAAAATAATAACTTATGACCCGCATTAAACCGTAAAAACGGGGGTCATTCTATCTTTAAAAAATGATATGAAACTAAAAACGTTCAGATTAATTTTACTGCTTGTTTCAGGGTTTATTTTAATCCTTTCAACAACATCAACAGCACAAATTTTTGAGAGTAAACAGGACTTTAACCGGCAGGATAGTTTACGTGGATCAATAACTCCTGAACGTTCTTGGTGGGATTTGACCTACTATCATCTCGAAGTTGCAGTAGATATTGCAGACAGCTCAATTTCAGGAAAAAACACTATTCAGTATAAAGTGCTGGAGCCTCATCAGAAAATGCAGGTTGACCTGCAAAAGCCACTTAAGATTTCATCAATCAGGCAAGATGGCAAATCATTGAAATTTAAACGGGAGGGAAGTGCATTTTTTGTAGAACTGGCGGAATCACAGAATCCCGGTGAAATAATGGAAGTGGTTGTTCATTATAACGGGAAACCCAGGGTTGCCAATAATCCCCCATGGGACGGCGGCTTTACCTGGCGGGAAGATGGAAATGGAAAACCTTTTGTCGCTACCTCAAATCAGGGTATTGGATCAAGCGTTTGGTGGCCCAATAAAGATCATCCGTATGATGAACCCGACAGCATGCTCATCAGCATTACTACGCCCGATACATTAATGGATGTTTCAAATGGCAGGCTTCGTGGAGTGGATGAACCAGGGGACGGCACCAAGACCTGGCACTGGTTTGTGAGTAATCCAATCAACAATTACGGAGTTAATATAAACATTGGAGATTATGTGCATTTCAGTGAGAAGTATGACGGAGAAAAGGGAACACTGGATCTGGATTATTACGTACTTCGTGAAAACCTGGAAAAAGCTAAAAAGCAATTCACGCAGGTGAAGCCGATGATGGAAGCATTTGAATATTGGTTTGGCCCTTACCCTTTTTACGAGGATGGATACAAACTGGTGGAAGCTCCGTATCTGGGTATGGAACACCAAAGTTCGGTAACCTATGGAAATGGATATCAAAACGGATATTTGGGTCGCGATTTAAGCGGCTCCGGCTGGGGCTTGAAATTTGATTTTATCATCATCCATGAAACCGGACACGAGTGGTTTGCTAACAATATAACCTATGCTGATGTGGCGGATATGTGGGTGCATGAAGGCTTTACGAACTACTCTGAAAGTTTATATCTTGATTATCATTTCGGAGAACAAGCTGCTGGTGAATATGTGCGCGGGTTACGTTTAGGTATCCAAAATGACCGCCCGCTTATAGGACCTTATGATGTTAATAAAAGAGGTTCAGGCGACATGTATAACAAAGGTGGAAACCTGCTTCATACACTTCGTCAGGTTGCAGATGATGATTCACTTTGGAGAGAAACTCTTCGCGGGTTGAACCGGGAATTCTATCATCAAACCGTGACTTCAGCACAAGTAGAAGAATATATCAGCAAAAAACTGGATCGTGATTTATCGCCCGTTTTTGATCAGTATCTGAGGGATATTCGCATTCCGACTTTGGAATATACCTTCAGGGACGGAAAACTGATGTATCGCTGGGGAAATACAGTTCAGGGATTTAATCTGCCGGTTGATGTTTTAATCAATGGTGAGAAAACCCGGTTAGAACCTGTGACGAGCTGGCGGCGAATGGAACTAAATGAAGACGGGAAATATGAAATGGTAGTTGATCCTGATTTTTATGTAGGCAGTTTTAATTTGCTCGGGGAATAAAAAATCTGGTCCAAGCGGACGCTTGAACCAGATAAATGGTTAATCAAAGTGGTTAATTTTCAACCGGTGTAAAACGTGTTACAAGGTTTTTAACCGGGGTTACTGTTTTGAGGTATGCATAAATTGCTTTGAGTTCTTCTTCCGACATTTGAGCATAATTTCCCCAAGGCATCACCGTGTTAAACTGGCCGCTGGAAATTTCTTCAAACTGAAATGAAGTGTCGGCATAGGTTTTAAAGCGGTTTACAAAATCTTGCTCTGTCCATAAACCTATACCTGTAATAGTATCAGGTGTGATGTTAGCTGTTCGGACAATACTTCCGTCATCCAATCCAAATTCAAAGCTCCCGGCAAATTCCATTCCGGGAATATCTGCTCCCTGTTCTTTTGGAGTATGGCAATCCATACAACTTGCTGCGTTCACCAGGTATTTGCCCCATGCAACGGGATTGGTAGTATCCGGAGCTTCTGTCGTTAATTCCGCTTTTTTCGGAATGGTGTTAATGATGAAATTCATAGGAAAATTCGACTTAGGTTCCGGGATTTCTGACTCGATAGGCTCCAATGTTCTTAGATAGGCAATGAGGGCATAAATATCCTCTTTGTTCATTTTAGCATAATTAGGATAAGGCATAATAGGAAATAAAGCCCGTCCGTCTTTACTTACCCCGGAGGTTATAGCCCGGTAAATCTCGCCGTCGGTCCACTCGCCAAGATGGTACGGTGTGAGGTTGGGCGAATAGTAATCGCCGGGAAGCCCTTCTTTTTCAACGCCAAATAAAACTCCTCCAGCCCCAAGCATATTCTCTTTTATGGGATGTGCGAATTTGGTTTTTTCCTGCGGAGTATGACAATGCATGCACACCATCACATTATTTGCAAGGTGTTTTCCTCGTTCAATTCGTTCAGCAGTTTTTTCTATTTGAATGTCAGGTGCTGGTCCAACTTCAGGTAATGCAGATGAAACATAAATTAAACCAGCGGTAACAACCAGGATTGCAATGGATATTATTATCCCCAAAACTATAAATAGTTTTTTCATAGTACACGTATTTAAGGTTAGAGAAGCTTTTGTACCCTTTACTACATTCGAAAAGCAAAAGCCCCATAGGTTAATTGCTTCAAATTTGTAAAATTATTTTGTAATTATCTACAGGACAATAAATTAGTGTGAATATTCATTACAGTGAAAGTGTGATATGCCGCCCGTCTATATCCAGATCACGATACCCAAAATTTGATTTTATCCATTCAAATGTTTGCGGGTGATAGAAAAAAACATGGGTTTCATCGCTTTTGTAATACCAGGCATGAAAATCTTTGTCGTCAGTGTAGAGATCTGTTTTTAGAAAAAGAGCTCCATTTGACTTAAGCATATTTTTCAGGTTACTGAATTCCTGATATGGTTTATGAAAATGTTCAATGACTTCACAACTCACGATATAATCGTAATTTTGTTTTAAAACATCAGGATGATTATCAAAAAATGGATCGAAAACATTGAGTTCAAACCCGAGGTCTTTTAGCATTTTAGTGATAACGGGGCCGGTTCCTGATCCATAATCAAGGCCGATTGTATGCATATCAAATTTGGCCGTTATCTTTTCAACTAAAGGCGAAACAAAATTTTGGTAACGCGGATCTTCCACGTCATTATTATGGCTTTCATAACGGTGTATTTCTTCCTCAGGAGTAGGATAATCGTCAATATCCATCAAAACTGCTTTGCAATTAGGGCAACGGCGATAATTCCGATCCTCTTT
Organism: Balneolaceae bacterium; assembly: GCA_040878765.1. Classification (GTDB taxonomy): domain Bacteria; phylum Bacteroidota; class Rhodothermia; order Balneolales; family Balneolaceae; genus Gracilimonas. Next base: position 15,052 of record JBBDLQ010000147.1, read on the forward strand.
TTTGTAATAATAAAATGGTTCTGTATCAGCAGAGCAGAGAGTGCAGGTCATATATTTTTTGAAGAAAGGTAGGGGTTCACAGGTTTAGATGTTAAAAAAGAACTTTCATTTTGTTGGGTTGAAATGCTACATGTGATTATAAAACTAAAGTACAGTGGGTATAATAATTAATTGAATTTGAACTCATTTCCAGGATAAATATCCATATATGAACTTCCTTTACATTCTCTATAAAACCAGTATTTTAAAACAAGTAATTAACTTTTTACTGTGATTTAATGGAGGA
>JBBDLQ010000147.1:15437-16549 GCA_040878765.1 Balneolaceae bacterium
GGAGCTGGTATCATGAATGCCACGGAGAAGGCTATAGAAATGTACAATTTATCCTTGGGTTTAGAGGAAGGGAGTGAAAGATCCATGACGGATGCTTTGATTGATGCCATTAAAAAGAGAGAAACGATCGTTGTTACCGGATGGACTCCCCACTGGATTTACAATCGGTATGACCTGAGGTTCCTGGAAGACCCGGAAAATGTTTATGGTGATTCAGAGAAAATTCACACCATTGCCAGAAAAGGATTTACCAGTGAACATTCGAGAGCTTCGTTATTTTTTGAACGTTTTGAACTTAGCGAAGAGCAATTAGGAGCTTTAATGGATGAAATTACCGCACTGCCAGATAATGAACGCAGAGCGGTTCGGAACTGGATTCGAGATAATGAATTTGTGGTTAATCGCTGGATTCGCGGACTTCAGCCCGAACGAGAAAAAGTGATGTAATTTAATCGGTTAGAAGAATTAACCGGGATAACCGCCGCCTATGTAATCACGAAGTGAATCAATTTCTACTTTTTGATTGGCAATAACCGTTTTCACCACATCACCAATAGAAATGACACCCACTACTTTTTCATTATCTATAACAGGAAGGTGGCGAATTTTCTTTTCCGTCATAAGCTGCATACACAGGTTTATGCTATCACTTGGATTGACACAAATCACCTGATCAGTCATGATCTTTTTTACTTTTGTATTTTTTGAGGTCCGCCCTTTCAGGATTACTTTATTTCGGTAGTCTCGTTCTGAAATAATGCCAACCAGTGCATCATTTTCCATTACCAGTAAAGCACCGATATTTAATTCCGCCATTTTGGCGATAGTATTATAAACCGTTTCATCGGGACTTACGGAGTATATTTCCCTTCCTTTTTGATGTAAGATATTTTGAACCTGCATAGTTACTTTCTCCCTTATTTATGAGATTTCGTACAATCAATAAAACGTTTTTTTGATAATATGCAAATTATTGATGTTAAAGAGGAAGGGGAAATGAGTATAACGGTATTATGGTCATAGCTTTAAACCTGAGTTCTGCCAAAGGCATACCCAAGGCGGATTAAAAAAACCACTTTCAGAAGTGAATAGGCTTGTTTTGGAGAACCTGC
>JBBDLQ010000148.1:0-16533 GCA_040878765.1 Balneolaceae bacterium
CAAAAATTGTTGTTACTCAAGCTCAATCATAATCCACACTCAAAACAATATCGCCGGTGTAAATGCCATTGGGGATATTACCTATTTCGATATATCCATATACATAGATGTACATTTCTTTCCAGACATCGTTTCGGTTTTCAAGTTCGGTTCTTTCATGTATGGATACCAAGCCCCCATCAGCAGGCAGAAGGGAAGAATTAGCAGGTAAATTCACCCCGGAGTTATTGTACGACATACTGAGACCCATCGGGATTTCAGCCTCAATACCGGGCTCATTATTTTCTAAAACATTAGGGTAGTTAAGATTTAGATAGACATTTTGTGTATGAAATGCCCGAATCTTAAATACGCCCATATTTATATCTCCCAATTGAATTTCAGTTCGGCCAGAGTTGGTGACCTGGGTGCCAAAATCAAGATCTTGCTCAACGGTTGCACTTAATTCCGGTTCTATCCGAAGCTGAAGGTTAATAAATTGAGCCTGCGCGGAGGAGGTGATTCCGAGTATGAAGATAAGTGTTAATATCTGTAGTCCAGGCTTAATCATAACTTACTGTAATGGTAATGTTACCAGAATAACTTCCGGCATCTACATTTCCCACATTTAACGAACCGTAAATATATAAGTAAGCCGTTTCATTATATAGAGCAGGATTGTAGCCTTCATAATCCGGAGTAGGAGGAGGGCCGGGGGGAAGATTACCCCTTGCTAAAATTGGAAACTGTGCACTTGCTACATTTGCGGCCACCTGCATGAGTACGGCCTGATTGGTATTGTTAGTTCCGCGATTAGCATAAGCTGCTTCAAGTGTAAATGGAATACAATTTGAGTTGGTTCCATTACAGGCTACATCCGAATCCAGGAATAAATAGTTATCAGCTGTCACATCAACAATCACATCCAGGTATTTAACCCCTTCGATCATTAAAACTTTAGAATCCAGCAATTCAATAGACTTTAGCCCTTCATTCTGAATAAGCATTCCAAAACTTAAATCTTCGGCAGGATTTAACTCAGATATGGTAACAGCATATTTACTGCTGAACTCACCAAAGTTAATTTCCTGGGAATTTGCCGGTGAATAACCGATTAGTAACAGGATGGCAGTGAGCAAAAATCCGGACATAGAAAAAACAGTGCCCTTCAAAATAAAAGGCTTAATAAGGAAATTCATTCTATGGATCCAATTGATCATATGTAATCTATTTCTATAGTAAAGTCACCCTCATAATTTCCCGGAGCGGCGTTTTCAAGATTTACACGTCCGCCTACCCAAATGTAATACCGCCCCTCATTATTAAAACGAATATTGCGGTTATCCACTTCCAGAATCTCAGAGGTTGCCTGATCCTCCTGAGAATTCCCCGCTATTTCATAAACAAAAGTCAGGGAGCCATTACCTTCAATTTGCGTTAATTCTCTTTCAGGCAGGTAGTTTAACCTAAACTCGGCTTCAGGTGTTCCTATGGCAATCATATAGCCTGCATTTAAGCTGTTGATGGGGTTAACATGAATTTCTCTTTGGCCGGGCTGCGCATTTCCAAATTGCATAGACTGAACCGTAATTAACTCTATTGCAGCAGTAACCTTAGCGCTAACATTTATACTTGCATTAACGCCATTACCTTTCTGTGCAATTACAGGTATAGTTGCCAGTAAAAAAATTATCAGACTTATGGAGTAAGAAAATATTCTCATTATACTTTTGGTGATTGCTGAAACTAACATTTCTCTTTGCCTAAAGTTCCCGCTTGATGGGCATTATTCCCAGTTAATATATTTTAATTAGAGTATTGTAACTCCACTTAACGGAAGATTGTTTCAAACATATAAAAACTCCTTATCTGCTTGTGTATGCCGGCTGCAGATAAGGAGTTTTATTGAATTGGAATGTAAAATCTATGGTTATTTATTCGTAGGTACTCAGTCTCTTGTATCTGTTTTGTTTGAGCTCTTTAGCTGAAGCAACCTGGGCGTATTTTTCAGCAGTGCAGTCATATTGGATGTGAAGATTACCGCTTATATTAACATCCATAATATTATTAGTGCTTTCATCTTTTTTGCCAACTAAAACAGAGCCGTTTATTCTGGGAGTTCCTTTGCCATCCATGGCATAGGCATCTTCAAAAATCACTAACCCATTAAACTTAAAGTTACCGGCAATATCTAATTCCACACCAGAAGAATCGTAGGCAAGGGAACCATAACTTCGAACTACTAATATACCATAACCTTCTGATATTCCGCCGGTTAGTTTTGCATCTTTTTCAATAAAGAAAACACCGGGATCACTTTCTGAACCCAACTCCCCTTGATAATTGCCTTCTATAAATTGAGTACCGGAAGATTCAGCTAAGCGGGCAATTAGTTTATCTACCGGCTCATAAGAAAGGGTAGAGTCGAATGAAACATTAACACTATCACTTTCCAGGTGTTTTGAGTCAATATTGCCGGCCACTTCATCCGCCTTATCCTGACTTACAGTTGTTATAGCTGGTCGATCTGCGCATTCGCCGGTGGCATCATTTCCGGAAATTGAGGAACTACCCCCCGCACTTATATCAAAATCATCAGTGGCGAAACTCATGGCAGATTTAAATTCAGGTACAAAATGCATAGCCGATTTAACATAGGTAGTAATAAGTCTCAATTCTTTCAAATGATTGGAATTGGGGTCTCTGTACCATGATTTGGTATGAATTTCAACCGTGTCCTCATCAAGATATGCGAAGGCACCCGCCCCAGGTGATGATGTGGTATAAACATTATAATAAAGGGAAATGGAATCTCCTTCTATTTCCTCTATCCATGGTGAATTTTGAGTTGGTTGCCAGCTGCCCGCACTTTCATTGATGCGCTCCATAGCAAGCTGGGCAGAGGTAAAAGCTTTGTTGCGAATCTGAACCTCATTAGCGGATGTAGCTGAATTTTGAGCAATACCCGATCGTTGAGTTTGTATTCCTACTTGTATGATACCAAGTGCAATAATAGCCCCGGCACTTATAATTAACATGGCTCGTCCCATAATAATCTCCTAATTGGGTCTAAGGTTAACAGGCGAAAATCTTTTTTTCCATTTGGATTTAATGTAGTTATCGCCAGTTGAATTTCGATGTTCCAGTTCATAATCACTTTGTAGTTCTAACGCGATTTCAATCTGAACAACGTTATTAACATCAATTGGAGATGACATAGGTGTAGTTGAACCATAGGTGCTGTAATAGCTGATTTGGAAATCAGTAACACCACTTAAAATATTTGTAACGTCTTTCGTACCAGTATCCTCGTCTTCTACGGTTCGGGTCAAAGTATTTATGTGAGGGTTTTTAGCGTGCTCCGGTGTTTTATCCGGATCAAAATCCCAGGTAATTATTTCTATATCGCCATCATTGTCCAAATCACTTCTGAATGAAATTTTATAATTGGTGGCCGAAATAAAAATATCTGATTTATCAATAATGGTTTTCTTTTGGTACCCAATTTTTGGAATGTCATTGGTGATAATATCAGAAATAGCTTGGGCGTGCGTGGTTTTTACTAAAGTAGTAGTCACTTCCTGATTACTGAATCCCACGTTTTGATTCACCATGAGAATAGTAAGCATTAAAAATCCAGCAATTATGTAGCTAATTATAATTCCGAAATTCATAGGTTAATCCGCATAATAGCTTCTGATGAAGCTGAAGTTATAGTTAGTTCTACCAGAGGTAGCGTTTTTTTGCAGGAAGTCTGTTTGGATGTTTACTGTAATTCGTTTTAAGGTAGATTTGTCATTCGTAGTTGTGTAGGTGGCATAGTCGTTAGTAGTAACATAATCAACATCCACAGAAACATCATATTCGACTCCCGAAATGGTAACTGTGCTTTCATAGCCATCAAAATCATCGAAATCATTAAATAATGTTCGATTGGTTTCGCCAGTTTCAGGGCCCAGATCAGAAAATCCACCGGGGATATAAACGGGCACAATACTATTGCCGTTTTCATCATAAGTGGCATTTTCATCAAACGCCAGGGCTCTTGATTCTTCAATGATATCCTGGGAATAAGCCACAACCTGACGTTCGAGCTGTCCCTCAACCATAGTTTGATTATTTACCTGTACAACTCTGTTTGCATTTAACGCCATCGTGGAAATGATGATCATGGCAAACATCACGTATAAAACTTCAGTGTATCCTGACATATCTTTGTCCAGTTAATTAATTACTTCGGTAATAATATTAAAAATTTTTAATGTTAAAAAATATTTAGGTTAATTCTAATGTTAGAATTTTACATTTATTGAATACGAAGACCTCATGTGATGATCAGAATTAATTAGAAAAATTTTCAATTTGAGTTGAATTTCCCTCTATACTATAGGTTTTTGAATGCTCTGACATTTTAATTTCATATAATTAGATGAGGTCACTAACTAAAAGAACAATCTCCTATACATTTGTTACAAAAAATTTCTAAAACATCACGTACATATATTAAAGTACATTGAGTCAATTTCTAATTAGATTCTATTTATAATTTAGTTCCAAAACCTTGTTATTAAACTTTTTGTAACATTAGAATCAATTAAATTGGAGTTGGAATAAGGTGTCGGGGGATAGAATGAAAGAAAGGAAAAAGCTTCGCCCGGTTAGCGTTTAAGGTTGTTCCAGTTGGCCTCCGAAGGAGTGCCGTGGGCAGAATTTCGACCAAGGCGTGTTCGGCAGCCCGCCAACCCTTTTAAGGCTCTCTGCCTAAACCTGCGGCTGGCAGTGTGGGCTTGTCCCGCGCTTTGCCTTGGGTTTTTAGGGTTTTGATTCATATACCGGGGTTGCATCCACTCTGGTGGATTTACCCTGAGTTATTCACGCATGACCCATTCAGGGTTTTCTTGTCAACAAATTATCTGACATCACAATCCCTGTGAACCTGTCCCGATAAACTAGTCGGTGAGGCAGGGCAGGCAGGCGGCAAAGGCAGGCATTCGCAGCGAAATGACTAAATCATCTCACAAAGGAATTAAAACCAACAGGGGGTATAATGATATTTTGGCCGGTTAATGTAATTGTCCGCCGGCCTTTTTCTGAAATCAATTCATCAGGCTTTACAATTTCAAAGTTGAATTTTAGATTTTCATCATTGTTGCGTCGGGAGAATTCAACCTCTGCTGTGAATACGCTATCCACAGGCTCTTCATCTTTCAATCGTACGGCTCGCCTGTTGCCAAGGGGATATAATGAGCCGGTTACCTGTATAAAATCCTGTCCGGGAATAAATGTACTGTCTTTCATCATAGCCTTAAGGTCAATGTTAAAAGTAACCGTGGTTTGAGCATGTAAAATAAGGGCAGGGATAAAAAGGAAAAAACTAAGCAGGAAAATCTTTTTCATAGAATAACAGGAATTTGTTTAATTGAATTTATTATAAAATTAATTTCTTTGGCTTTAGCAGCATTTGTTAAATAAGATCAATTATCACTTTTCACTACGGGATTGTCTTTCCAATAAACAATGGAGAAAATACTTTCCCTTGGAAATGAGGGAGGAATAGTTTGGAGCAGACGATCATCATATACATAGCTTTTTGTAAAACCTGATTTTACACTACCCCCACTGAATGTACCTACCGGCCCCCGGTTTTTTTGAATTATTCCACCAAGCAGATTTAAGGTGCCTCTTGGGTCACCGGAACTCCAGTCTTCAACTTCAAAAGAAGTATTTAGTGCCATAATGGAAGCGTGAATTGTTAAATTGGAAGATCCATTATCAGTATGTGCATCTTTATCAATAATTACATTCCCTTCACTAACTAATCCAAGAAGGTCAGTTGAATTAACATCATCTATTGGACTAGTATCGTATAGGATATCACCCATTATTTCTATTTTCTGAGTTGAATGCAATGTAACCTGTCCTTTTACAATACCTTTAACTTTGGCTTGGCCAGTCACACTAATTATACTGTTATAATCAGAAAGTTGATATGAAGTTTCAGTTGAATCTTTGATTCTTTTTACAAATCCTTCATTACTATCTATATAAAATTCTAACTCTGCGTCTTCGGCAAAAGTTATACCACCGGTACTAGCTAAATTAGCTAATTCAGTTAATTGTTCTTCACTTGGTAAGTCCCTGGTACGGTTTAAATTGAAATTGGCCCCTTCGTTAAATTGTGGAGTATCACTACCATGGCGTACATCCGGATTATTACTGTCTTCATTACCGGTATAGCCAACCCAATCATTAGGACTGGATACAAAACCATTGAAAGTCGGTGAGCCCGACATTCGGAATGTTCCATTAGTATGCATTGGCCCTGTAACTTCATCGCCGTCCCACCACCATATTTCTTGTCCGTCAGGTAATTTTTCCGCATCGGTGAAATAAGAATATTTAGAAAATGAATCGCGGCTCATTAAAACCTGGGTTTCTGCGGTATACCCACCGTAACTGGCTGAACTTGTTAGTAATACCTTATATTCATCCAATGGGTTATCAGGATCTGCACTCGTTGTTAAAGTACCCTCACCCGAATAATTATCGTTGGTAGTAACGGTACCTTCCCATTCCATATCAATCAGCAGATTATTAATAGCTTTATCAATAAGGCTGCCGGATATATTTCGTGCTTGTTGTTCGTAATATTTATCTACGGTGCGTGCCGGAAGCAGTTCGGTTCTTTTTGTGTTATTCATCTGGATGATACCAGAGATAATAACAAGTCCGCTAACTAATAATAACATTGCTCTACCCATAATGCCCTCCTTGGTTTACCAGGGTTTATTAATATTGTTGGGCGTAAAAGTTTTTTTCCAGGCAGTACGGTGATAAGAATTCTGCCCCGATTTTTTGGAACGAATGGGTTCCTGTGATTCAATTATAACTTCAACTTCAACCCGGGTTGCCTCGGTTGGATCAGCAGTAACATCCCATTCGCGTGTAAGATCGTTGAATTTCTTATAAGTTAATTGAAAATAGGTTACCGGAAACCAAGAGGTTGTTGTCCCGCTTTCAATTCTGTATAAATAATAGTCATCTTGATTTGAACTACTCGAAACCGGATCGTTCGGATCGGCATACCAAATGATGGTAGCACCGGTATCTGAAATCTTGAATTCTAACTTTTCATCATCACTTGCAGCGAGTATTGGATCTTCGAAGGTTTCATTTGAATTATTATCTTTAAAACCAATTCTTTCAAAATCTGCAGACATAATTTCAACCAGGTTATCTAAATTGTACTGATTGATGGTACTTAAAGTAGTCTCCTGTGTTGAGGAAGCCATATTCATTTGGTATGCTAATATTGAAAGAAGCATCAACCCACCAATAACAAAACTTGTAACAAAACCTGGATTCATATCAGTACCTAATTTTCAAATGTAAGTGTTCTTATAAAATCCAATGAAACAGAAAGCGGGGGATTAACCGCACTGCTTTCTACTGTAACGGTAATCTTATAAGTTCGTTGATCTGTAGTATTTTCCAAAAGTTCAGCTTCCCGGTTTACAGAAAAAGTTTCTGAATATTGCCCGCTGCTTCCATAGGTTATGGTTTTCTGAATAGGATTATCATCATAAAGAAAGTTATTGTTGTTAGGATCGAATGGATCCATAGGAACTTTCGGCCCATTTTTTGATCTCGCTTGTATCCACCTGATGGCATCAATTTCATCCTGCGCTATAGCGATTGCCCGATATTCGAGATCCGATCTGATCATAGTATCAGAAGTGGTTTGAAAACTTCTCGCCGTGTTTATGGTTAGCATTCCAAAAACAACCATGGCTGCCGTTAAAAATATTAAATCCGAATAATCTGACATTTTATACCATTTAATTAAGTGAGGACATTACCCTAAAAGAACAAATACCCATGACTTTGTTCCACTATAGACCTCAATTAAATTTTTAAAATCCCAGCATCAATATCTAATTAGATTTTATTTATAATTCGGCTCCAAATTCTTGATATGTAACTTTTTGTGACGTTATGAAGCCAGTTGAGCGGGAATTGAAATAAGGCAGGAATTATTTAACGAAATTAAGTTTAGAGGATCTTAATATTCTTTGCGCAGATGATTGAGAGTCAGGCTTGAAAAAATGATGACTATACTATTTAATCAGGCTCATTTTTTTGGTAAAAACACCATTTTTGGTTTTTAACCTGTATATATATGTGCCGCTCGAAAATCTATAGGCATCCCAGCTTACTTCGTGAAAACCAGCATGATAATTTTGATTAACAAGAGTAGCTACTTTTCTGCCTAAAATATCATACACACTTAGTTCCACAGGTCCCTCAATAGGAACGGCAAATCTGATTCTTGTAGCAGGATTAAAAGGATTGGGATAGTTATTAAATAACTCAAATTTGTCGGGCAGACCATCAGCATCCTCACCGGGATCGATACGGAGTATGAATCGGGCATTATTTTGCTGAGTCTTTGTTTTGGCTTTATTTGGTGTGTTTCTAATAGTGAAATTTTGAATGGTATTTGTAATAGCCTGTTTGTCTTTGTTTTGAAACAAGGAAAAAGAATAGGATGTTACATTCCTTAAATTTATTTCTTTTCCATTATCCCTGTCTTCCAAAATAAGTACCCAGGATTCCGGGATGTCACCAAATTCCGGCCATGAGAGTTGATAATCACCATTAAGGGGTGCTCCATCCATAAAACCACCAACATAAATTGGTATCGATATTTCCTTACCAAAACTTCGTGCAAGGTTATTAATAGCGAGTTCTGTTCCGTTTTCAAGCGAGCTATATAGCTCTAAATAAGTATCCGTGTCAAATGGTAATAGCCTGTATGCATCCCGTATATCTTTTCCATTACTGCCATCAGGAGTAAGTGTGATGTGCATGGATTTATTTAAATTTTCAGCGGTTAAAGTAAATCCAATTGCAGCAGGAACTTTCCGATCTTTACCGTAAAAAGTTCCGCTTGTTGTTTTCGAGCTCTTGTTAACTTTAAGAGCAGGGGCTCCATTACCGTTTGCCTTGACCCAAAATGCCTGGAAAGGCATTATTTTACCGTCTCCCAACGAACCTGAAACTCCATTCCAGTCTAAATAATCATTAGTAGCCGGGTCCCAAACATAAAGCACATTATCCATGTTGGTTTTAGTCCAGTTACCGTCATCCCAGTCGATAGTTGCAGCAAATGGATTCCCAACAAGATTCCAGCCGGTATCGGCGGATGAAGTAAAAGTTACGGGAAAGGTAAATTCGGTTCCGTTTCCATTATTTTCTTCTCCTTCAATTTCAAGGGTATCAGGAAGGGCTTCATTATATCGTGTATCTGCTGCCACATCATCAAAGAAATAAACGAACAAGCCACGGCCTGGAGTCAGGTTATTATTTGCATCGGTTGGTGCTCTCCAGCGTTGATTGTCAGTTCCGGCATAGGTTTCATCGTACCATAAAACGTTAGGCTGAAGGGAATCTACCGGGGCATTACCTAAATCAGAATTTGGATAGCCCTGGGTTATGGTGTTATCTAAAAAGTCGGAATAGGTACTTGCAAGAGGAGGTGCGATAAGCCGCCATCCCCGGTTTCCGCTAATTTCGCGCTGCATTCTGATATTTGCAGTAGAACCTTCTTTAACATTGCTGACGAAACTATAACCGGAGGCAATGGTTAGAAATCCATTATTGATAAAAAGTGTATCGGTTACGGTAAGATCATTATTTACAATGGCACCCGCGGTATTATCGATTGTAAAGCTTTTAATTTCTTCAATGCCATTTATTTCCTGAAGTGTGGTTCCGTTTAATGTGACTGATGTATTATTTAGGGTGAAATTGGAACCGGTTATATCCCCTCCAAATTGAAAATTTGAACTATTTCCCACTACGGAACCATTTACAGTAAAGTCTCCCAATGCTACTAAATCTGACCCTGAGGTCATAGTAAGTGTATTTCCGGTTTCAACATTGATTTGACTAAATGCCTCCAAATATCCACTTGAAGAAACGTCATTCTGGATGTTTAGGATATTTGCTGTAAAGTCGCCTTCAACAAATTGAGTGGAAGTTCCACTCATATTAACAGTTGAAGAACCAGAAATAAAATTTGATATTTTGGAATCTCCATTAAGATTGATAGTACCATTATTTCCAGAAAAACTTCCCCCGCCTGATATTTCATTATTAATGGTAATTATACGACTTGAAAGGGTAACCGTACCACCTGCCTCAATACTCAAAAAGTCTATAACCGGGTCTTGATCACTAATAATTGGATAATATGTCCAGCCGCTTTCAATTAAAACAACCTGGCCAGTTGTAGGTATACTTCCCAGGCTCCAGTTCCCTGCAGTCCCCCAATCCGACCTTCCGGCAGGATTTCCACCACCATCTCCCTGCCATACATTGAATTGGGTAATAGTAACTGTAGCATTATCGGTAATATTTTGACCATCAACTGTACCGGTTATAGTTGCCGTTTCTGAAGTGGTACCTGCGGTTAGGGTAGAGGTATAAGTACCGTTAGCATTATCTGTTACAGCACTTAATGTTGATGCACCTGTCACTGAAAGTACAACGGTATTTCCGCCGGAAATAAGATTGTTCCCAAACTGATCTTTAAGTTGTACAGTTATAGTTGCCTGATCGGTGCCATTATTTTGAAGAAAACTTTGAGATGAAGTTATCGTTGATACCGTTTCATCCGCAGCTCCGGGGTTTACGGTAAAACTATTGCTTACACCGCTTTCAGTAGATGCAGTTTTACGAGCAGTTATAGTAGTTGATCCGGCTGAAGTTATAGTAACAGCATGGGATGAAAGTATCCCATTAGTGAACTCTGCAGTAGTACCGCCGCCAGAAGATAAAGTGGCAGTAGAAGTAATTTGTGTAGTATTGCCGGTTCCATTAAATGTTGTTACAGTATTATTATAAGCGTCCTGAGCCGTTATTTGTATATTGAATGATGTACCGGCCGTTTGTGTACCAATATTCCCGCCAGCTGCTGCTTCAATGAGGAAGGTAGAAAGGGTTCCAAAGGTATAAACAACTTCTGGGTCACCGGATGTAATTGCAGAAGAATTTACTTCTGCACTAATGGTAGCAGAACCTACATCATTTGAGGCGGTTAGCGTGGCCGTATAAGTACCATCGGAATTATCTGTTACAGAAGAAAGTGTTCCGGTTCCGGTTCTTGAAATAACAACATTATCGCCACCTGTAATCAAGTCATTTCCAAATTCATCTCTAAGTTGAACTGTGATCTCCGATTCGCTTGTTCCATCGGCAATTAATGTGTCTTCAGAGACGGAAATAAAAGAACTGTCGATATTTGCAGCTCCCGGATTTACTGTAAATAAATTACTACTTCCGGCTTCACTGCCCGAACTATTGGTTGCAGTAATGGAAATGTTTGATCCGGATAAAATTAACTCCACATTATGGGGATCATAAACTCCATTTACAAATGGTCCTACACTTGTGATTGTGGTAGTACCCGAAAATTCGCTGGTAGTGGTTAAATCAACATTTCCGGAGAAATTGTCTCGCCCCATATTTCCATCTAATAAATCACCTATACCATCAACAGCCTCAATTCTAATATCAAATGGAGTGCCGGCCGTTTGTGTGCCTATCGTACCGGTTCCTGATATTTCGACTTCAAATCCTGCAAGTGATCCAGCATCGGCTATAGTGAAATTGTTACTTTCTTCTGAAGTATTGAGGCCAGTTGCAGATGCTTCTATTCTTTTTTGCCCAATTTTGTTAAATGAAAGGGAACTATATGTAGCCAATCCGTTTGCATCAGTATTTTCCACATTTCCGCTAATACTAGTAGGTGAATTGCTATCAAAACTAATCGATAGGGTAACTTCTGTCCCGGATTGAGCCACAAAGTTTCCAAATTCATCAACAATTTGAACCTCAACTGCCGGGCTCATATTTGTATTGCGGTTTGCATTAGTAGGTTGAACGGTAAAAACTAAACTATCAGCAGCAGCCGGGCTGACATCAATTGAATTTGAAACAACATTTGAAAAACCTGAAGCGGAAAAAGAAAGGTCAATGGTATTGGCTATTGTATGATTAAGATTTGTGAAAGTAGCCACACCATCATTTACAGTTACCGTTTTTGTTCCTTGTAAAGTCCCTGATCCTGAATTCCTTGCTGCTGAAATTTGAGTAAAGTCGTCACTTGTAATTACATTGGTGTAATCATCTTGTATCTGTACTACGGGTTGTGTGGCAAACTGAACGCCAGCTGTGGCAGTAGCCGAGGGTTGTGTGGAAATAGCAAGTGTGGTGGCATCTGAGGGAACCACACTGATAACGTCGGACTGAACAACCGATAATCCACCGGAAGTTGCTTGAATGTTAGCACTACCTACTAAATTTCCGGTAAACGTAGCACTTGCAGCCGATGGGGAAAGGTCACCACTCACAACACCCCCGGTTATATTTTGAAGTGACCAGGTGGCCGTTTCATTTCGTTTAAAATTATTGAATTGATCCCGCACATTGGAATACACAGTGATGGAAGAGCCTGCTTCAACATCCTGGGTACTAACAACAGATCCGCCGGAAGTAGCGGCATTCTCAACCCTGATTTTGTTATCAGCTCCGGCAATCATGGAAAGAGTACCATAATTTTGGGTACCCCCAGGAGCAGCACTGCCGGCGTTTCTTATTTCACCGGAGGCTAATGGAGAGCCTTGGGCGGGACGAATTCTGATATTTCCGAATTCTATTAAATGGGGATTGTTGGGTGGGGAGCCCCCGCTATTACCGGTAAGATCAAAAATTAATTCAGAACTTGTTCGGCTGGTGAGCGTCACGGTTATCCTGTTTCCTTTAGATTGAGTCACGGTAATTGTTGGGTCAGTACCTCCGGTATCAAAAATGAAACCGCTGGGTACCTGAAAACGAATATTGCCTGCTTGTAACTGGCCTGGAGAGGTTTCTTGTATAGATGGACCTGAAAGTGTAGTCCATGTACCAGTAGCAAAGTTATCAGCTGAAATGCCAGTACCGCCGGTAGCGGGAGTCACGGTTTGGGCATTTACCTGCATAGTTAGTACAAACAGGAAAAAAACAAGCGCAGATGATATTTTAAAGAGTCTTTCCATTATTAATTTTCTTGACAACAAATATAGTCAGTATTCCAACCGTGAACACATAGATTAATCAATTCTAACTGCATTAGAAGCATTTAAGATTGTCCTGAAATCCCATAATATTGTTTAAAGCTATCTAATTGCATGTTGAGTTAATAATGAATATTCCTTAGCCTGTTTGTATTAAAAAATTATAAACAAAATATTGATGAAAGGAATCATATTAGCCGGCGGAACAGGGTCTCGTTTATATCCGCTTACCAAAGTAACCAACAAACATTTGCTGCCCATTGGCGACAAACCCATGATTTATCACCCCATTGAAAAACTTACTGGGGTTGGGATCGAAGAAATCCTGATTGTAACAGGCACCGATCATATGGGTGATGTGGTGAACCTGTTGGGCTCAGGAAATGATTTTAACTGCCGGTTTACCTACAAAGTTCAGGATGAGGCTGGTGGCATTGCGCAGGCACTGGGACTCGCCGAAAATTTTGCAGGGGAGGAACCGATGATTGTAATTTTGGGTGATAATATATTTGAATCCTCACTCCAAAAAGCGGTTGATAATTATGATGAAACCGGCGCTCAGATTTTGATTAAAAAAGTTCCTGATCCAAAAAGATACGGAGTTGCTGAGGTGGATGGAGAACATGTTATTTCGATTGAAGAAAAGCCGGAAAAACCGAAATCTGATTTTGCAGTAACCGGGATATATTTCTATGATTCAACGGTATTTGAGTGTATTAAAACGCTGAAACCATCAGGCCGCGGAGAGTTGGAAATAACGGATGTCAACAATTTCTATATAAGCAAAGGAGCTATGAAAAGTTCAGTTTTGGAAGGTTGGTGGACCGATGCCGGAACGCCGGAATCCTACCGAATTGCTAACAAGTTAGTACGAGGTTAAAATGAGAATATTGGTTACAGGGGGGAACGGACAGCTTGGCAGGGAATGGGTAGGTTTTTTGAATAAACAAGCCGTCGAATTTATATCGCTTCCTTCATCCGATTTTGACTTAACAGATCACGAAGATGTACGCCGGGTGATGGGGAACCTGAAGCCTGATTTCATCATTAACTGTGCAGCTTTTACTAAAGTTGATGAAGCTGAAAAAGATCAGGAAAAAGCCTTCGCCGTAAATGGAGAAGGTGTTCGGAACCTGGCGGATTATTGCGCTTCCAATCAAATAAAACTGCTTCACTTCTCTACCGACTATGTATTTCCCGGAACTATCAATGACCTGGAAAAACTTCCGGATGGATATCCCGAAGATCACCCTACGAATCCCATAAATGTGTATGGTGAAAGTAAACTGGCTGGGGAAGAAGCGGTCCGGCAATCCGGCTGTAATTTTTTACTGATTCGCATTTCCTGGCTTTGTGGAAAATTTGGCAATAATTTTGTGAAGACCATGCTTCGGCTGGCTTCAGAAAGGGATGAATTAAAAGTAGTAAACGACCAATATGGATGCCCCACATTTACTGAAAATGTTGTTGAAAATTGCTGGCAGTTAATGCAGCAAAATAAGTCGGGGGTATTTCATCTCAGCTCAATAGGAAAAATCACCTGGTATGATTTTGCCGATGAAATTTTCAGGCAATCTAAAATGGAAGTCAACATTCAACCCGTAAATAGTTCTGAATTTCCAACTGTGGCAGCCCGTCCATCATTTTCCCTGTTAAGTACCCAAAAAATTGCTAACATTCCCGGCGTTTCACTTATTGAGTGGCAAGAAGGATTAACTAAACTGTTGGCTGATTTAAAAGCATGAATATTTCAGAAACCCGCATACCTGCTGTTAAAATTATTGAACCAAAAGTATTTGAAGATGACCGCGGTTATTTTTTTGAATCATACCGTGAGTCTGTTTTAAAGGAAGCCGGTATAGATGACCATTTTGTACAAGATAATGTCTCCAAATCTTTTAAAGACACGGTTCGCGGACTTCACTACCAAATTGAAAATCCCCAGGCTAAGTTAGTACAATGCTTAAGTGGCTCTATTTTGGATGTAGCAGTAGATCTTCGTCAGGATTCACGCTCATTCGGAAATTATGTTGCCATTAAACTTTCAGATGTAAGTAAACGATTGTTGTATATCCCCAAAGGATTTGCCCATGGTTTTTCAGTGCTTTCTGATTCAGCAATTGTTTCCTATAAATGTTCGGATTATTACAATATGGATGGGGAGAGAGGGGTCCGCTGGGATGATACCACCATTCGCGTAAACTGGGATGTTAGCCGCCCAATACTTTCGGAAAAAGACCGTAAATTACCATTGTTTTCATCAATTAAAGAAGAGGACCTTTTTTAAAAATGCGCATTATTGTAACAGGAGGGGCGGGTTTTATCGGCTCTAACCTGATATTAAGACTATTTGAAAACCACCCGGACTGGGAAATTTATAACCTCGATAAACTCACCTACGCTTCTGATCAGTCGTACCTGAAATCACTCAAAGATTCAGGCCGTTACTATTTCAAAAAAGTGGATCTGGTGAACAGAGATGAAGTACATGACATAGTTCAAAACTTTAAGCCGGAGGGCGTTTTTCACCTGGCTGCAGAATCTCATGTAGACAATTCTATTCAGGGCCCGGAACCATTTATTCAATCCAATATCGTGGGTACCTTTAATATTTTAGAGGAATGCCGGTTGCTCTGGAAAGATGATGAAAAGACCTGGCAAAATAATCGTTTTCTGCATGTTTCAACGGATGAGGTTTATGGGGAACTGGAAGGCGAGGGGTTCTTTAATGAGGAAACTCCTTATGCCCCGAATTCGCCTTACTCAGCATCCAAAGCCAGCAGCGATTTTATTGTTCGCTCTTATTTTCAAACCTACGGAATGAATGTGGTGACCACGAATTGCTCTAATAATTACGGCCCTCATCAACATGATGAGAAACTCATTCCTGTGGTAATTCGAAATGCTATTCGGCATAATGAAATTCCAGTATACGGCAGTGGTGAAAATGTGCGTGACTGGCTGTTCGTGCATAATCATTGTGATGCTTTAGACGTAGCATTTAATAAAGGAAAAGCCGGAGAAACGTACACTATTGGCGGCAATAACGAATGGAAAAACATTGACCTGGTGCGTAAAATTTGTGATATCCTGAATGAAGAAGTGGGTAAAGGTCCCGATGGGGATTATAAAAACCTGATCACTTTTGTAACCGACCGCCTGGGCCACGATTTTCGGTATGCCATTGATGCGTCAAAAATTAAAAACGAGCTTGGCTGGGAGCCCTCCCAGAATTTTGACGGAATGCTTCGCCAAACAATTTTGTGGTACGTTAAAAAGTATAATTTGAAATGAGAAATTTTGGATTATGAATTGAATTGAAAATTCAAAATTCAAAATTCATAATTTTAACTCATTTACTTCAAAAAAATCAAAAGTTTAATTCAATTAACTAAGAGATTATGGCTAACAAGCAGTATTGGCTAATGAAATCGGA
>JBBDLQ010000149.1:0-6957 GCA_040878765.1 Balneolaceae bacterium
TCGATTATGAGTCGACTGCTCTAACCAACTGAGCTACAGGCCCTGTTCAATTCTTTGCTTTTCACTCAAATGAGTAAGGCGCCAAAGATAAATATCTTCTGCTTCAGAATCGAATGTTAATGAGGGTATTTTTTTATTCATTAAATGTAATACAGGTTACAACAGGGATACTATACAAATTCTTCACATTTCTTGATTACGAAGTACTACTTACCGATAAAATCCTGTTCGGAGGATATAGATGAACTGGCATTCGAGTTGGTAAATCATTCCCACGAATATAATGTGATTGATGTCAGGGATACGACAACCCCAGAAGAAAATTATCAGGCAAATTGAGGGTGGGTGTTCATAAAAAATGATCATGGAAAACGTCAGCTAATGCAGTAATTATGTGTTCCAATTAGGAAGCGAAAACAAATAAAAATCACCCACCATAGCAATTATCTGCAAAATCAAGATTCAACAAATGTTGTGTGGAATAACAATATCCTTGTCCATTGCAAACCCTGTGTTGGATACATCGTAATTCACAGGCAGAACTCAGGTTAATAATATCCGGACCGTAAGACTTTATACTTCGGGAAGAATCATTTTCAGTTTGGAATTAAAAAATGTATTACATACCAATTAATTATACTTTCACTAATTGGTATATGAAATAATTTCAATATTTAAATCAACATATTTTAAATCTGGGAGGTGAATATGAATCGGGTTGTATATCTATTATTAGTTGTGGCCATAACATTGAATTCATGTGCAGGAAATGAGGAAAAGGATAGTGAATGGGTGATAGACGAATCCGCCATTGTTCGTATTGATTCAACCCTGCAAAGTTTTGTCGATTCCGGCTATGTAGCCGGCACATCTGTGTTGATTTTTGAAAAGGGAGATGAGGTTTATTTCAATGCCGCAGGCTATGCTGACCGTGAGGCCGAAATTCCAATGGCCCGAAATTCCATCATTCAAATATATTCGATGACTAAGCCCATCACCGGAGTTGCTTTAATGACCTTATATGAAGAAGGTGCTTTTCAGCTTGATGATCCGGTTTCTAAATATGCCCCGGAGTTTTTGGATTTAAAAGTATATGAAGGTGATGATGCAAATGGAAATCCAATACTTATAGAGTCAAAAAGTGCCCTGACTATCCGGGATCTGACACGTCATACTTCCGGCTTTGCCAATGATACAAACCAACCATATGTAGGCCGTTTACTTGAGGAGGCTGCCCCTTTGCATCATGAGAATTCACTTGCAGATTTTGCCGAGAAACTTGGGAGCCTGCCTTTGGTTTTTCATCCCGGAGAGCAATGGTATTATGGCCCTTCGGTTGATGTTCAGGCTTACCTGGTTGAAAAACTATCGGGGCAGTCTTTTGATGAATATGTGAAAGAGCATATCCTGGATCCGCTTGGCATGAACGAAACCCGATATTATGTACCGCAAGAAGATCGTGATCGGATGGTTTCGTCTTATGCTGGAGATAATGACGGAAACCTAAATCGAATTCCTGATGATGAGGCTCATGCCTTTAATATTAACAAAGTAACATTAACTCCGGGGGGATGGGGATTGACTTCAACACTCGACGATTACATGGCTTTCACCCAAATGTTAGTGAATAAAGGTGAATTGGATGGGATCCAAATTCTGAAGCCGGAAACAGTGGAACTTATGGCAACCAATCATTTATCGGATGATGTAACCGAGCGCCTGTGGCTGCCCACAAAGGGTCAGGTTGGCTTCGGAATTGATTTTGCAGTTCGGCTTCGTCCGCCAGCCACACCTGATGAAAATAAGGGAGAAGTGGGTGAATTTTTCTGGGACGGAGCGGCCAGCACGTTATTTTGGGTTGATCCGGTTAATGATTTAACTGCAGTATTTTTTGTGCAGAAATTCCCTTTTGACGGCCGTTTACATAGAGATTTTCGGGATGCGGTTTACCACGACCAATGACCACTAAAAATATATTTTAAGTGGCTGTTAATTTGAAGTGAAATGCGGGGAAAGTCGTTTTTTTGCCTGAAGGATGAGCTTTTGTTTCAAGCAACTCCTGATAATATACTACATGAAGCGTCTCTCAACCAAATCTGATTTATTATCAGGATGTAATATTTATTAATGAATGATTAATAATAGAATAATAGTTATTTAAGGGAATTTAATATGGGGAGAAATGGGTGCCATAAAATGAATTTACTTGAATAAAAAGTACCACTTTGTACTTGATCTGAAGAAAATGAATTTAGCATTCACAGAACGGAGAATTATTCAGTCCTGTTGTCAATTACAGATAACAGAATTAATTTGAAATAAGACGGAGATTGGAATTATGCAGTACAGGTTTTTAGGAAGATCAGGATTAAAAGTATCGGCACTTTCATTCGGCTCGTGGGTAACATTTGGTGAACAGGTTGATACCGATATTGCCTATGATCAAATGAAAACCGCTTATGATGCGGGAGTCAATTTCTTTGACAATGCCGAGGCTTATGAAACCGGGAAATCAGAAATTATCATGGGTAAAGTACTCAAGAAAGCCGGATGGAAAAGATCCGACCTTGTCCTTTCAACTAAAATTTTCTGGGGCGGAGATGGCCCAAATGATAACGGACTATCTTTCAAACACATCAAAGAGGGAACAGAAGCCGCATTAGAAAGGCTGCAAACCGATTACGTGGATCTGATTTTCTGTCACCGTCCGGATTTATATACCCCCATTGAAGAAACTGTTTGGGCGATGAATCAGATGATAAATGAAGGGAATGCCTTGTATTGGGGCACCAGTGAGTGGAGCGCCTATCAAATTCGGAAAGCTTATGATTTTGCGAAACAAGAACATCTTCGTCCACCGCTTATGGAACAGCCTGAATACAATATGTTCAAACGGGAACGAGTAGAAAAAGAATACGCACCCTTATATGAAGATATCGGGTTGGGAACAACGATATGGAGTCCGCTGGCCAGTGGATTATTAACCGGAAAATACAATGACGGAATTCCCGAAGGCTCCAGGCTTGATCTGAAAAAATATAGCTGGCTTAGGAAAAAGCTGCTTGAAACCGAGCAAGGCCGAGCCAAAATAGATAAAGTGAAAAAGCTTGCCCCAATTGCACAAGATCTTGGAATTTCAATGCCACAACTTGCACTCGCATGGTGCCTGAATAATCCAAATGTAAGCACGGTAATTACAGGTGCTTCCAAAGTTGAGCAGGTTGAGCAAAATATGAAAACCATGGATATTATTGAGAAAGTGGATGATGAGGTAATTGAACGAATTGAAGAAGTACTGGATAACAAACCTAAAGAAGAACAAGACTGGAGACCCTGATATAACCATAAATATTATTTTTGCAGGCTCTGCAAATGCAAAATCATGTTCTTGTCCTGAACTCAGGTTTACCTAAGTTTTATCGAAGAATTGAAGCCTATCATTTAAAACATTTCGGTCTTATAGCTTTCGGAATAAAATTTCAACAATAAATGGACTATACCATAGGTTAATCGGCTCTCATCACTATTTTTAAAGGAATTCATTTACTTTTGCAGCAGAAAACAGTACGTTACTTAACCGATAACTTAATTTTATATTATATAAACCAATTACCGTTCAATATGAAAAGCCTGACCAGAGATAAAAATGAAATACAAAATCCACTTAAAGTTATTCAATTTGGTGAAGGTAATTTTTTAAGGGCTTTTATTGAATGGATGGTTGATATCCTGAATGAAAAAACGGATTTCAACGGAAGTGTTGCAATTGTTCAGCCTATTGAAAGAGGTATGGTCAGTTACCTTCAGAAGCAGGATGGTTTATATCATCATTTGCGGCAAGGAATTGAGGGCGGGAATACCATTGACGATATAAAGAAAATTACCTGTGTTTCGCGGGCGGTAGATCCCTTCAAAGATCTTGATGCATTTTATAAACTGGCTGAAGAGCCGACGGTAGAATTGATTGTATCAAACACCACCGAAGCCGGAATTGAATTTAAAGACAATGATTTCCCTGCTGATAATGAACTTGCCGATACGTTTCCGGGAAAACTCACTCAGCTTTTAAAACACCGGTTCGATCATTTTAATGGGGATGCTGACAAAGCTGTTGCATTTCTGCCCTGCGAATTAATTGAGCAAAATGGGGATAATCTCAAAAAGTGTATCCTGAATTATATTGAATTATGGGAATTGGGGAGTGAATTCAAAAAATGGGTAAATGAACATTGTGCTTTCTCAAATACCTTGGTAGACAGAATTGTACCCGGCTATCCAAAAAATGAAATTGATGAGATCAAAGAGCGAATTGGATATGAAGACAACCTGGTAGTAAAATCAGAAGCGTTCCATTTATTCATAGTACAGGCACCTGAAGTGGTTCAAAAAATATTTCCAGCTAAAAAAGCCGGATTAAATGTTAAATTTGTAGATGACATCACTCCTTACCGAACTCAAAAAGTGCGCATCCTGAATGGGGCTCACACCTCGATGGTGCAAATTGGGCTGCTCAGCGGGCTGGAAACGGTTAAGGAAGCGGTTGAAGATGAGGTAGTTGGAAAAGTAATGAATGATATCATTTTTGATGAGATCGTTCCAACAATTCAAATACCGGGGGGAGATCCGAAGGAATTTGCAGGAGAAATTTTAGGCCGGTTCAAAAATCCGTTTATCCGCCACGAGTTGATTGATATATCTCTTAACTCTGTTTCCAAATTTAAAGTGCGGGTGCTGCCCACCGTTCTGGATTACCTGGACCAAAAAGGTGAATTGCCTAAACGGCTTGTTTTTGCACTGGCTTGCCTGATCAAACTATATCAGGATCGGGCTGATGAGCTGAAAGATGATGCAGAAAATATCGAGTTTTTCAAGGAGCGAAAAAATGTCCCGGCTAAAGACCTTGTTAATGATGTACTGACAAATACTTCTATGTGGGATCAGGACCTCTCAAAAGTAGATGGAATGTCTGAATTGGTACTCAAGTATTATAATTCCATCTCGGAAAATAAAATGACAAAAGCGATTCAAAATATTTAATTCATTATGACTGAAGCGATTACTATTCACGAAAAAGACGATTTAGGTGTTGCCCTTGTAGATCTGCCGAAGGGAACCATTGTTTCGATAAACGGGGAAGAGGTACACATACAGGAATATATCAAGGCGAAGCACAAATTTGCCCTCAAGGATTTTGATACCAAAGACGAAGTGCACATGTATAATGTGACGGTTGGCTTGGCCAAGTATCCCATCAAAAAAGGGGAGGCCATTAAAACCGAAAACCTGACCCATAAATCGGATACTTACAGCATTGAAAACAGAAAAAAGGTTTCCTGGACAAAACCGGATGTATCCAAATGGGAGAACATAACTTTTGATGGATATCACCGGGAAGACGGTCAGGTTGGAACGGCAAATTACTGGCTGGTATTTCCTTTGGTTTTTTGTGAAAACCGGAATATTGAAACCATCAAAAAAGCTTTTAATAAGGCATTGGGTTTTGAAAAGGAAGATCCCTATGTAAGCATGGTTAGCACGCTTGTGGATCGCTATGAAAATAATCAGCTTAATGGTGAAGAGATTGAGCTTGAGGTTAAAGAACCACAGCAAACTACCCGAAAAAGAGTTTTTGAAAATATTGACGGAATTCGATTTCTAACCCATCAGGGGGGATGCGGCGGTATACGTCAGGATTCAGAAACTTTATGCAGGTTATTATCCGGATATATCAATAATCCGAATGTAGCGGGCGCAACTGTTCTTAGCTTAGGGTGCCAGAATGCACAAATCAGTATGTTTAAGGATGCCATGAAAGCTATAAATCCTAACCTCAAAAAGCCTGTTATCATACTCGACCAACAGGCTACTGGAACCGAGCAGGATCTGATCAAGAATTCCATATCCAAAACCTTTATGGAATTGGTAAAGGCCAATGAAATTGAACGTAAACCGGCACTTTTGAGTAAACTAACTATAGGATTGGAATGCGGAGGTTCTGATGGCTTTTCAGGAATTTCGGCCAACCCTGCAATAGGATATACCAGTGATTTGTTAGTAGCCCTTGGCGGTAAAGCTATTCTGTCTGAATTTCCCGAATTGTGTGGCGTTGAGCAGGAACTCATCAACCGAATGAATAATGATCAACTTGCTGAAAAGTTTGTAGATATTATGCGCAGGTATGAAAAATCTGCCGTGGATGCCGGTTCTGGTTTTGACATGAATCCATCTCCCGGAAACATAAAAGACGGTTTGATTACCGATGCTATGAAATCGGCGGGAGCCGCTAAAAAAGGTGGTACCTCCTCGGTTGCAGATGTACTTGACTACACCGAGTATGCTAACAAACCGGGCTTAAACCTGCTTTGTACTCCCGGTAATGATGTAGAATCTACTACGGGCCTGGCTGGTTCAGGAGCCAATATAATTCTTTTTACTACCGGACTCGGAACCCCAACCGGAAATCCTATTGCACCGGTATTGAAGCTATCTTCAAATTCAAAACTGGCTGAAAAAATGTCGGATATCATCGATATAGATACCGGGCCGGTGATTGCCGGCGAAAAAACCATTGAAGAAATGGGTGCTGAAATTCTGGATTACATTATTAATGTGGCTAGTGGCAAAAAATCGGCAAAATCTATGGATTTGGGACAGTACGATTTCATTCCATGGAAACGAGGGGTTTCTCTGTAACCCTTGGGAACACTATAAAATCACCCATTAATCGACTTTCAGACGGTGATTACAACCCCTCCTATATAAAGCATTTTTTTAAATATGCTGATCATAGAATGCATATCAGGTGGTAAAAGCTACAAATACCGCACAATCATGCGGTGAAATAGTGCATATTTTATACTTAATTAAAGACGGATTGAGTTATCGGTATTCAATTCTGAAAAGTAGCTTTTTCATAGGTTGATCCTAAGCCACTGTTTGAGAGACAGTGGCTTTTTT
>JBBDLQ010000149.1:7057-10938 GCA_040878765.1 Balneolaceae bacterium
GTAGCTTTTTCATAGGTTGATCCTAAGCCACTGTTTGAGAGACAGTGGCTTTTTTTATTGATTTTATTCCAAAAATAAAGTTATATAGGGCATTAATTGAAACTGCTTTCCTATCTGTTAATGGTGTTTCAATTTATAAGATGAAGTCAAGAGAGTTCAGACAATATCAAAGTCTGATTAATAGATCAGATATCCATAAGACATGCTATTTCCTGATATGAGGTTGATTTGCAAAAAATGATCGGAAATAACAACGATCAAACATTAACTAACACATTATTATGAAAACAATATATAAAACTTCACTAATCACGTCGGTATTAGTAGCAATTTTGACTTTAGTTGGATTTAGCGGGTTGAATGAATCAGCCATAGATCATCCAAATGAGGCAGACAAAAAAGCCGTTGAGGCACGAAATGCTGTTTTTATGGAAACATATAAAAATATGGATGCAGCCGGTATGGCTGAACTTTATACCTCTGATGGTAAACTTTTGCCGCCTAATTCACTAACTATAAGCGGAAAAGAAAATCTCCAATCTTACTGGCAAGCAGTGATGGATATGGGAATCAGTGAGATCGTTTTATTCACGGGTGATGTCGAAAGGCATGGTCAGGTTTTAGTGGAAGTAAGTTCTGCAGACCTAAAAGCGGAAGATGGCACAGTATTAGATCAAGCCAAGTATATCGTCATCTGGAAGCAAGAGAAAGGAGATTGGAAGATGTATTTAGATATTTTCAATAGCAATATTGCTCCCAGTAATGAATGAGATCAGTTCAGAAATAAAAAGCCACTGTTTGAGAGACAGTGGCTTTTTTATGAAACATCCAGTTAACAGGCCTAAAAAGGAAGATCGTCGTCCAAATCTACTTCTTGATTTCCCTCAGGTGTGAGCCCCGGAGCACTTGGCGGAGCCTCAACACTTCCCTGTGCATTCTCAATTTTCCAGGCTTTTACATCGGTGTACCAGTTGCCTTTAAATTCCCGGCTTTGGATGTCGATAGAAGCCGTAATTTCATCCCCTTCATTTACGGCGTGCTGATCAATATTATCACCCCACTGTGTAATACACACTTGTTTCGGATATTGACCTTTAGTTTCAAGGATAAAATCCCGTTTTCGCCATGGCCCGTTTTTCCCCTCACCTGATTGTTCTTCTAAAATTTTGGTGACTTTACCTGTAATTTGCAGATCCATTTTTAAATGTATTCAGTTGCTGATTTTTGAGAAGTGAATATAGGAATAGCATTTCCGAACTTCGACCTGTTTTTGGATTAAAACACATTAGCTTGCGAACCAAATTCCGCCCTGATTAATATTTAATTTCCATGTAAAAATAAATCACTTTAATAAAAATTATGAATCACAATTGAATAAAAGAAGGGTTATCTTATGCGTAATAAAAATCAGTATTTTTAAAAAGCTGCTTTTAGAAGTCAATAAGGCTATTTTTAAAAGCTGATTATATGTTGCATATTTTTCATATTTAAAAAATAAAATGCAACCAACTGTGCGGAAAAAATTCTAATGACTATTTATGAGGTTTAGTGTAATAGGCATTTCTCACTGGCAAAGTGAGGTTTCTATTCGTGAATTATTTTATTTGGATGACCATCGCAGAAGGCTTTTAAACTTTCATACCGAAGATATACCGGGTGGAGTTTTAATGTTGGATACCTGCAACAGAACCGAATTATATGCTTTTTGTGATCCCGAAGTGTTAATTTCTGCATTGTGTAAATCTACCAATACCGATCGCAATTTTTTTGATAAACATGGTTATGTCCATACCAATGAAGAGGCATATAACCATTTATATGAAGTGGGCACTGGTCTTGATTCCCAGGTTTTAGGAGATATTCAAATCATTCAGCAGGTTAAACAAGCCTACAAAAAGTCTAAGAAAAAAGGCTTGTCAGGAGAATTTCACCAGCTTATTCAATCTGTTTTTCGAGTACATAAGCGAAGCCGGACAGAAACTGATTTTGGGAGGGGGACGGCATCCGTGGGATTTGCAGCAACTCAGATAGCCCTTGATCATTTTTCGGATCTGTCAAACATCCAGATACTTTTGATTGGAGCCGGAAAGATGGGGAAAGTGTCATGCAAGAACCTGGTTTCAAACGGAGCAGATCATATTTCAGTAGTGAACCGGTCAATTGATCGAGCCAAGGAGTTGGCATCTTCATTTGATATTCAGGCACATGCTTTTTCTGATTTGGAAGCAGAAATTAAAAAAGCCGATTTGATAATTACGGCTACCGGTGCACATAAACCAATATTATTTACAAGTCATTTTCAGGGCATTAAAAAACAACAGCTTGTGCTCGACCTGAGCGTTCCCAGAAATGTGGATCCTGCGGTTGCTAATCTTGAAACGGTATCCCTTGTTGATATGGATTCCATACATGAGGACAACAAAAAAGCCCTGGAAAAACGAGAAAAATCTGTTCCGCTGATCAAAAAAATTATTGAAGAGGAAAAAGCAGAATTTCTCAAATCTATTAAACGCTCCCGTTATCTGCTTCCCCGAATTAAAGAAATTGAACATCGTTTGGATGATATTACAGATGGAGAGCTGGAACGTGTAAAAAATAAAATGGATAATGATTCCTACGCTCAAATGGAAGAAGTTACCCGCCGTATTAAGAAGAAGATAATGGCAATTCATATAGACCGAATCGATAAAGAATTCGAGAAGGCCCGGGATGAAGCTTAGAATTGGTACCCGGAAAAGTACACTTGCACTGTGGCAGGCAAGTCAAACCGCTAAAAAACTCCAGGAGCACGGAGTAGTTACCGAACTGGTGGAAATTGAGTCTTTTGGGGATAAGGAACAGGAAATTCCTATTAACAAATTAGGTGACAAAGGCGTTTTCACTAAAGCACTTGATGACGCACTTATATCCGGAGAAATTGACCTGGCCGTTCATTCCTTAAAAGATGTACCCACAATATTTCACAATGCACTTGAATTGACGGCGGTGCTAGAAAGAGGGAATCCATTGGACGTTCTTGTAAAACCGGTTGATCCTAAAGTTTCTGATAAAAGAATTATTGCTACCGGTAGTATTCGAAGAACAGCATTTTGGAAGAATCGTTTTCCGGACGATGAAGTAGTTGGGTTAAGAGGAAATGTGCCCACACGGCTGAATAAAGTTGATGCAAACCAATGGTACGGTGCTGTTTTTGCAGCAGCCGGACTGGAACGAATTGGCTACACTAGCCGGATCAGTCAAATGCTGGATTGGATGATTCCGGCACCAGCTCAGGGTGCAATAGGAATTGTTGCACGAAAGGATTCGAAGTACATGGATATTTTCATGAAAATTGATCACCCCAAAACCCGGATTTGTGTAGAAATAGAACGGGCATTTTTAAAAGAACTGGAGGCCGGTTGTTCCTCTCCGGTTGGGGCATATGCATCTGTTGATAATGATATGCTGAAATTTTCGGGAGCCGTGCTATCTCTGGATGGTTCCCAAAGATTGGATATCAAAAGAGAGGTTTCGATGGAAGAAGCTGCAGCTCAGGCCGGAATAAAGTGGGCGAAAATTTTGAAATCCGAAGGGGCTGACGAACTATTAAATCACGCCGGTGATGAGGACTAAACCCAAAATAGTATTTACAACACAGCTCTCAGAGGAAAAAAGAGGAATGCTGGAAAACGGTAAGTTCCTGATTGAGAGCGAACCATTTATCACAATCGAATACTTGATGCCGGCTTTATGGATTCCCAATCTTCCTGAAAAAACAGATGCCTGGATTTTTACCAGTAAAAAAGCCGTGAAAGCTGTTTCACCAAAGATCGATACCCTTGAAATTCCCAAACACATTTTTGCAGTAGGTGCTAAAACAGCCGAAAAGCTGGAGGAGCTTG
>JBBDLQ010000149.1:11038-12605 GCA_040878765.1 Balneolaceae bacterium
CCCAAACACATTTTTGCAGTAGGTGCTAAAACAGCCGAAAAGCTGGAGGAGCTTGGATTAGATGTATCGTTTCCTGAAAACTACAATGCATTTGCTCTTGCTGAAATGATGCACGATCTGCAACTAAAGAAAGTGGTTCATTTCTGCGGTAACCTGAAAGCAGCGGACCTCGGAAAACTACTTGGGGATTCAGTGAATCTTACTTCTGTGGAAGTATATCATACTAAATTGACCGGACATAAAATGGATGATCTGAAGGATTTTGATGGCATCGTATTTATGAGCCCAAGTGCTGTTGAGTCATTCAGTCAGCAGAATTCGGTATCTGAAAATATGCAGGTATTTTGTATTGGTCCAACTACCGAAGGAGCCGCCCATGAAGCCGGAATGCAACATTGTATCACTCCGGAATATTCAACGCTGGATTCACTGATGGAATCCATTCAGGAATTTTACTTGTAAGCAGAAATATGCGGAAGCAGTAAGGAGTATCAAGATTCACCCTCCTTAAGGCCGATTTAACTAATATTTTCAAAAATGTCATTTCCCGAACTCAAAAACAGATTACTGCTGGATACTCTTGAAGGCAAAGAAACGGAACGTCCGCCGGTATGGATGATGCGACAAGCTGGGCGGTATCTTCCAGAGTACATGGAAATCAAAAAGAAATACAGTTTTTTTGAGCGGGTAAAAACCCCTGAACTGGCCTGTGAGATCACTATTCAGCCCATCGATATTGTAGGAACCGATGCCGCTATTTTGTTTTCGGATATTTTAGTGCTTATTGAATGCCTGGATATTGAAGTGCAGCTAAAACCTGGTTTTGGTCCGTATTTACCCAATCCGATCAGAACGGTAAAACAGGTAGAAAATCTAAATGTCATTCCCGCTGAGGAACAATTGAATTATGTATATGATGCTCTCACATTGACCCGAAAAACTTTAGACGGACGTGTTCCGCTTATTGGTTTTGCAGGGGCACCGTGGACATTATTTTGCTATTTGGTTGAAGGTCAGGGTTCAAAGACTTTTTCAACGGCAAAATCTTTTTTGTTTTCAGAACCAAAAGCGGCTCAGAAATTACTGACAGTAATGACGGAATTGACCATTCAGTATTTGCACCAACAGGTGAAAGCCGGAGCGCAGGTTTTACAGGTCTTTGAATCGTGGGCAGCAGCTTTGGGGCCAGATGATTTCAATAAACTTGCCTTCCCGCATTTAAAAAGAATTGCCTCCGAAGATTATGGTGTGCCATTGATCATGTTTTGCAAGGATGCCGAGTGGAGTTATCCGTTATTTTCGGGCACCCATGTAGCCGGTTTTGGAATCGGCTGGGGTTGCACCCCCGAACACGCCCGGCAGTTTGCCGGAGATAAAACAGTTCAGGGAAATTTCGATCCGTCAAAATTGCTAATGAAACCGGAACAAATCGAAGCCGAAGCAAAAGAAATGATTCAACGTTTTGGTAAAGGAAATTATATTGCGAATCTTGGGCATGGAATTTTACCGAATGTTCCTGTTGAAAATGCCAAAACATTCGTCGATACCGTAAAGAATTTCAGATATT
>JBBDLQ010000149.1:12705-16532 GCA_040878765.1 Balneolaceae bacterium
TCCGGAGGGACACAGGTCCTTGCCATTGATCAAGTAAGTAGATTTAATGGCAATATATTTTCATAGGCAAGCACCTGTCTCTCTTCGAAGAGAGACAGGATTTAGCTCTGCTACAATCCAGAGAGAGGGCAGTGGTTGATTAAGGTAAATTCTTTAAATTTGAGATATAACTAATGAACTCAAAAAAGCTAATATCCATAAAACCCCAATTCACCCAATACGTTTCGGACGTTCAGCAGCATATATGCGATGGATTAGAGGATGTGGAAGGCACCCAAAAATTTCGAATTGAAAATTGGGAAAGGGATGGATTTGGCTATGGAAGTACCAGGGTAATTGCAGATGGGGATGTAATCGAAAAAGGTGGGGTGAATGTATCGGCTGTAGGCGGGGCATTACCAATGGCAATGCAGAAGAAGTTTGGGGTGCCGGAATCCAGGTTTTTTGCAACGGGTATGTCGTTGGTTATTCATCCCCGGAATCCATTTGCGCCTACGGTTCACGCCAATTATCGCTATTTCGAATTGTATGACAAGGATACAGGCGAGCTGAAAGATCAGTGGTTTGGCGGGGGGGCAGATTTGACTCCGTATTATTTATTTCCCGAAGACGCCAGGCATTTTCACAAAATTCACAAAGAAGTCTGTGATAGATTTGATCCGGGATATTACTCCAAATTTAAAGATGAATGCGATGCTTATTTTTACAACCACCACCGGGATGAAAGCCGTGGCATAGGAGGTTTATTTTTTGATTATGAACGACCGAATGAGAATCGTACTGCACAGGAATTATTTGAATTTGCCAAAGCAGCTGGTTTTGCCTTCACCGATTCCTACCTACCTATACTAAAAAAACGAAAAGATATAGATTACAATGAAGAGCAAAGGAAATGGCAGGAGATCCGGCGCGGTCGATATGTGGAGTTTAATCTTATTCACGATCGCGGTACCTTGTTTGGTCTAAAGACCAAAGGACGAATTGAGTCGATATTGATGAGTTTGCCGCCACAAGTTAGGTGGGAATATGATCATCAGCCCGAACCCGGCAGTCCCGAAGCGGAATTGGTTGAACATTTGAAACCAATTGATTGGATAAATTATAGGTAAGTGAAAGGAGAAAGGTGAAAAGGCAAAAGTTATTTATTTTCATTTCACTTTTGCCTTTTCACCTTTCACATAAGAAGTAAATATGAAATACCCAACCACACGATTACGACGAAACCGCCAATCATCCGCCATCCGTGAGATGGTACAGGAGAACCGTTTACATCCATCCGATTTCATCGCCCCAATATTTATTATAGAAGGGGAGAACAAGAAAGAAGAAATTTCCAGCATGCCCGGTTACTTTCGCTACACGCTGGACACTTTGGGGAAAGAGTTGGAAGAACTTATTGAAGTTGGAATATTATCGGTTTTGCTTTTTGTGAAGGTACCAGATTCCAAAAAAGATAATGAAGGAGTGGAAGCCCTGAATGAAATGGGGCTGATGCAGCGTTCAGTCCGGTTCATAAAAGTAAATTACCCGGATTTGATTGTGATGACCGATGTGGCAATGGACCCTTATTCTTCCTATGGACATGATGGAATTGTGGAAGACAGCGAGATTTTGAACGATCCATCTGTGGAAGTGCTGGCACAGATGGCGGTAAGCCATGCCAAAGCCGGAGCCGATATGGTGGCACCATCTGATATGATGGACGGACGTATTGGAGCGATGAGGAAAGCACTCGATAAGGCAGGATTTGTGAATACCGGAATAATGGCATACAGCGCTAAATATGCCTCGGCTTTTTATGGCCCGTTCCGGGATGCCCTCGACTCTGCCCCGGGATTTGGCGACAAGAAAACCTACCAAATGAATCCAGCCAATGTGGATGAAGCTCTCCGCGAAGTTGAGTTGGACATTCAAGAAGGAGCTGATATCGTAATGGTAAAACCCGGAATGCCTTATTTGGATGTGGTTCGGGCAGTGAAGCAGACTTTCAATATCCCGGTTTCGGTATATAATGTATCCGGCGAGTACGCAATGATTAAAGCGGCTTCCGAAAAAGGCTGGCTAAATGAAGAGGAAGTAATGATGGAATCACTGCTTGCCTTTAAGCGTGCCGGTGCCGATTTGATTGCAACCTATTTTGCGAAAGAGGCGGCGAAATTAATTAAAAGATAATTTCCACCTGTGTTTGGTTCCAACGCAAAGCGTAGAAACCAGTCTAACTGGTAGATTTAATTTTGAATATGTTATGGCAGTAGCGGCGAGATGTATCGCGCCGCTACTGCCAGTAAAAATTGATCCAAAAAGATTATGAACTACCCATACAGCAAAGAACTTTTCGAACGAGCAGAAAAAGTAATTCCCGGCGGAGTAAATTCCCCGGTTCGGGCTTTTAACAGTGTGGGAGGAACCCCGATTTTCATCACTAAAGCAAAAGGTGCGTATTTATGGGATGAAGACGGCAACCGTTATATCGATTATATCAGTTCTTGGGGGCCCATGCTGCTGGGGCATGCAGATCCTGATGTGGTAAAAGCGGTTCAGCAAACGGCCGAACATTCAACCTCTTTTGGGGCACCCACCCGACTGGAAGTGGAGATGGCAGAATTGATTACTTCTTCAGTTCCCGGCGTGGATAAAGTCCGCATGGTTAATTCCGGCACCGAAGCCACCATGAGTGCCATTCGTGTTGCCCGGGGTTATACGGGTAAAAACAAGATCATCAAATTCAAAGGTAATTATCATGGTCATGGAGATTCATTCCTGATTGAAGCTGGTAGTGGTGCCTTAACAATGGGGCAGCCCAGCAGCCCGGGAGTTACTGAGGGAACCGCCAAAGACACCCTTAATGCGGATTACAACAATCTAAATTCTGTTAAAAAGCTGGTGGA
Source organism: Balneolaceae bacterium (assembly GCA_040878765.1). Taxonomy (GTDB): domain Bacteria; phylum Bacteroidota; class Rhodothermia; order Balneolales; family Balneolaceae; genus Gracilimonas. The sequence continues at coordinate 15,594 of JBBDLQ010000149.1, forward strand.
AGCCAACAAAGGCGAAGTGGCTGCCATCATCCTGGAACCAATAGCCGGAAATATGGGATGTATTCCACCCAAAGAAGGTTTTTTACAGGGATTACGGGATCTATGTGATGATCATGATATTGTTCTCATTTTTGACGAGGTAATGACTGGATTCCGCGTGGATTTCCAGGGAGCCCAAAAAGTATATGGGGTTACGGCCGATATGGTGACCTATGGAAAAATTATTGGGGCCGGTTTGCCAGTTGGAGCTTATGGGGGTAAGAAGGAAATTATGGATTTTGTAGCGCCAACAGGCCCTGTTTACCAGGCGGGAACGCTTTCTGGAAATCCTCTTGCGATGGCTGCCGGATTTACCCTGCTCAAAAAGCTGAAGGAAAATCCCGGGATTTATGGAGAGCTGGAGAAAAAGTCATCGGTATTGGCAAACGGAATTGCTCAAATACTGAAATCGCACAATATTCCTCATACCATCAACAGAGTTGGATCCATGGTAGGTGTTTTCTACTGTGAAGGCCCTGTAGAGACTTTTGATGATGCCAACCGAACTGATAAGGAGTTATTCAGTAAGATCTTTCACGGAATGTTAAATCGCGGAGTTCATTTACCACCGTCTCCGTTTGAGGCTTTCTTTCTAAGCAATGCTCTCACTTCCGATGACATCATCAACACGCTGACTGCTTTTGAAGAAATGATTGCTGAGATAAAAGCAGGGTGATTGAACACGGATAAGGCAGATGCAGCAGATTTTCGCATAGTAGTAATTTATGCCTCGCTCCAAACGCTCTGCGTTGGAGCGAAATAGCACCCCATTTTAACCTCATTCCTAACTTACTGTTCGGAATGCCTGCGAGTATTTGCGAATTAAATATTATAAACCTGAGTTCGATTAAAAAAACCAATTGCTCCGGCCTTCAGGCCGGTGAATCACATCTTATAGGC
>JBBDLQ010000150.1:0-6985 GCA_040878765.1 Balneolaceae bacterium
CCGTGAGGGTCTGGTAATTTTTTATGTGAAGAAAATCCCGGATCAGCAGCTCATAGATCATAAGTTCCTCTTGAGCTGGACGGGTAAAAGCAAATTCTTCCCATGGAAAAGCTTCTTTTCCGGGCTGAATAAGGCTTACGTAACCCGTTGTCTTCCCATTCGGGTAGGCTTTCAGGTTTGGGAACGTTTCATTGGATATATATTGATCGTTATTGGGATCAAGTACTAATTCTGAATAAGGATCTGCAATTCGGAGCTCTCCATCCACCAGATATTGGAAGGTATATTCCTGACCAGTTGGTACATTGAATTCAATCCAGTGCCATGCACTGTCCGCATTTAGTGAATCTTTTTTCATGAGGTATTCTTCAGAAGGTTGCCAGTCATTGAAATCCCCGATTACAAACACATAATCTTTGCCAGGAGCAAACAGGGATAGCGCCACCTCTCCTATTCCAAAATCCATGTAAGTAATTCCGTCTCTTAATCCCTGTGGCCGTACTTCCTGTACCGGGTCAATATCAGGCAGATACACAAAACTCACCGAGTCAGATTTGCTGGCGCCACTTTGAGTAACAGCCTCAATTCTTAGCAGATTTTCACCTACCAGTAAATCAAGGGAATCAATTTCTGTGATTGAAAAAAGCTGGCGTTCTATATCATATAATCCTTCAAAGGAACCGGCAGAATCTCCGTTCAAATAGAATACGGAAGCTGCCAGATCAATGGAATCAGAATCCATGGCTGCCACCGTTGCCCAGATTTCAGAGCTTTCATCGGTAATATCGTTTTCGGAGGGCTGCAATTGAAAAATGAGCGGATGTGTTACTTCTAAAAATGAGTCGCTGTTCTCTCCAATCGCAATTGGATTTAGCGGATCGGTAAACCAATCCCAATCACTGCCATCCTCGTTATATTGTTCGTGGAATTTATAGGCATATCCATCAGTACCATTATAACTGAAAGTGCCCCCACCTACATTCAGAGTGACTGTTTTATACCAAAATCCATTAACGGTATCCTCCATCATTAAAGAACCATCATCCGTATTAATTCTGCCGCTGGTATTATTTCCCCAATTGTTAAAACTTCCAGGCACAAATGCGCGAATGGCATTATCGTTGGTATAATAACGGAAGGTAACATCCACCGTTTGCTGCGCATTGACGTTCGTAAATAAAAACGCAAAAAATACAATAAGAACAGATTTCAAATACTTCATATATAATGACTTATAAATTGTTTGTTTAAGCATCCAACTTTTTACCATTCAGTTCCGTGGATGAACGGATAATGAGTTCGGGGGAGTAGATGGTTTGTGAAACGGCTTTATCGGGATTATTCATCCGGTCGATAAGGTTTTGAGTGGCAAAAAAGCCCATATCCCGCATGGGCTGACGAATAGTAGAAAGCCCCATATACTCGGCAAGTTCAATGTCATCGTAACCAATTATGGGGATGTATTTCCCAGTGTCTTGCATGGCTTTAAGGGCACCTACCGCCTGTATATCGGATGCACAGAAACAAGCTTCGGGAGTCGGATCCATGGTAAGGATCTTGATCATAGCTTCATACCCTGCGCGTTCGGTAAAACCATCGCGGTACATGGTGTCGCCTTTTATTACCAGTTTTTCGTCGAATGGAATATCAAATTCTTTTAACGCCTGTTTATAGCCAATAATCCGGTCACGAATGGGTTTGGAGGATTCAAGGGCCGAAAGCATTGCTACCCGGTCATAGCCTTCCTCAAATAAACTTTTAGCCGCCCGGTAAGCACCCTGAGCGTTATCAACACTGACAGAGTCGAAGGCTTCGTGGTGTTCATCAACCAGTGTTATCGGGACATTATATTTCTGCAGCTTAGCCCAACAGCTTTCATCCAGGTGAATGGATACAAACAAATACCCTTCTGCCCAACGGCGTTTGAGTACGTGCTCAACTTGTTCCTGAATGTCTTTATTTGGAGAGATGTTAAAAATACTGAGTTCATAATTCATTTGGCTCAGTTTATCCTGAACCCCGCCCAGCACTTCCATAAAAAAGTAATTCGAAATTACCGGCACAACAATCATTACCGTATTGCTTTTGCGGCTGGCCAGGCCCTGTGCAAATGCCTGGGGATGATATCCCATTTCCTCCGCCACAGCCAGAACTTTCTTTTTGGCTTTGTCAGATACCTTGGCGCTGTTATTGAACACCCTGGATACGGTGGCAATACTAACACCTGCTTTTTTGGCGATATCGTATATAGTTGCTGGCAAATCGAAATAAGTTGAGTGAATACGCAGGCACCGGTCAAAGTACCTGCGAGTAATACTAAATTAATTGGATCAATGATCTATTTGATCAATGTCATTCGTTTGTTTGAAACAAAACTTCCGGCTTCTAATCGGTAGAAGTAAACACCAGATGACAGGCTGGATGCATCAAATGCAACCGTGTGTGAACCGGCATTCATTCTCTTATTACCAATAAGAGTTTTAACCTTTTGGCCCAACAGATTGTAAACCGTCAGATTCACATCTACAGATTGTGCAAGAGCAAATCTGATGTTGGTTGTTGGGTTAAACGGATTAGGATAGTTTTGCGCTAAACTAAATGCTGCAGGAGCATCTCCTTTCACTTCGTTAGATACATTTACTTTAGTGTAATCTGGCGGAAGTTCAAATGGCAGTGCTTCGCTTGGTTCCCAATCAAGTACCGGGAAGGTAAAGGTGGATGGCCAGGTAATAATGTAGTCCTCACCAACTTGCGCTATATTTGGAACAACGTACTGATAGTAACGACGACCGGGCTCTGTACCACCGGGTCCTGCCTGTACAATTTCACCATCTGCTGCAGTTGGCTCACCAAATACAATATTGAAACCCATGTGGTTCAATGTTGGCATGGTAAGTTCAAAATCCAGTTCATAGATCATGTCACCGTCTTCATCTGTAAACATCAAACGCTCTAACAATTCAGGTGAATATGTTGCGATCTCATCTGAATACGTTGGCAGATCGTTGGTAAGTGCAAAAAATGGTGTTTCCACACTTATGAATACAGAGTCGTTAGCCGGATCAAATGGACGTGCAAGATCTGTACTTGTTGCAGGTTCCATGTTCACGCGGAAAGTAACGGTTAATGCACCACCTTCGGTATTAGACTCAGTGATGAGGCCTTCCGGAGGAACACTGTTAAAGAACTCAGACTGTGTTGGCTGGTTTTCAGCATCTTCAATAACGAAAATACGATTACCGCCACCGGTAATACCTGGTTCTTCCCATCCGTCATCGTTTGCAGAAATAAGCGGGAAGTAATTCGGGCTATCTTCATCGTCACGACTTGCATCCCATCTGATGTAATATTTATATGCTACATCTGAACCTACTGCTGCGGTTAATGGAATTGTGCTGCTTTCATAGGTTCCTGAGAAGGAGTTGAAAGACATTCTGTTATCCAGATTTGCCCAATCATTGAATGTACCAGTTACCGCTACAGTATCAATAGAAGAGTTGAAATATCCAAGTCCTTCCAGAATACCAACATTTACCTCAAAGTTGAGATTAGTGTCAATAACATCTACTTCACCTTCAACTGGTTTTTTGTCATTGTAGTATCCGAAATGAATTGTAGTATCAGTGGTGGGTACATCAAAGAAACGATTTCCTCTACTTTCCCAACCCTGATCTGAAGAATCATCTCCACCGGGTGCAAATTTATATTTGTAGCCAACGCTTTCACCCAGAATAGCAGCAGCAGAATCTTTATGTATTCTATATGCACCACTATACATATGGTTATTACCGCTTACAAATTCTTCTTCTAGAAATAAAGCTGATGCATCCCAACCATAGTCTGCACTAAAGAAAATGGGATCTCCTCGCACACCAATTTCATCAGTTTCAGGATTGAATGATTCTTCCTGAACCTGGAATCCAACGTTAACACGTAAGTAAACCGTAATACTGTCTTCTTCAGTTGCAAATGGCGCTACTCTGCCGTTACCTACATTATAGTATACAAGATCAAGCATTTGATCTTCTGAAGTTCCATCAGGTACCGTATAAATATAATTGTCACCTGCTTCCCATCCACCATTTGGTGCAGCACCTGTAGCTTCGTCAAGTCCTACCCAGTATTTATAAACAAGGGTATCGCCGGGTGCCATAGTAACGTCTACGGTCCAGTAATCACCGCCTGCATTATCAGCAACTGGAGTTGAGGCTTCATCCCAGGTTACGCTTTGAGCACCATAAGAAGCACTGTCTAAAGTGGCTTTTAACTCACCACGGATTTGAACAAAACCATCTTCTCCTAACGTATCAGGAATTGTTGAGGTGTTCACGCGGAAAGTTACGGTTACGGGTTCTGCGGATACTATAGCTGATGGGACCATATCAGCGGAGCTGCGTGCAAACATTTGGGGTGAAGATGCATAACCTCCTACTACTCCAGTAATATCTAATGCTTCTTCAGGAATTGTTTCACCGATATAATCTGCATTAAAGAAATCAGTTCTGAAGGTCAATGTATTTCCATCACCGTCTTCAATAGTGTAGTTGGTACCAGTTGAAAAAGTACCAGTTTCCTGAAATGTTACACCTTCAACTGTAATTAATTTACCTGTATCATCAAGTGATAAATCTGCCAAAGTAATTACTTCAGGTGTTAGTTCATTTTCAGTTGAGGTTATGGTTGCATCTTCGGATTCTGAATCCAGTGTAAACTGAATTAAGGCTCCTGCATTTTCCACACTTAATGTGCCCGTTAAACCTGTGATACCAACACCAATAGTATCTGCGTTGCTATCAAGGTTTCCATTTGGATCGATAGAAAAAATTGATGCAGAACCGTCGGTTAAATAACGGCGGTTTTGATATGAATCATAAAAACTCATAACTGCTTCGCCAGTTAATTTATAGCGGGCTTCACCATCAGCGGTTCCTGCTCTGAGGTCTGCAATAGTTGCAACTTCAATGGCCTCAGGAATACTTTCTCCATCAGGGCCAACAACTAATATATCTCGTAATCTTTTATCAGAAACGGATTCTGAAGATGAAAAACGAATCATTACATCGCTTTGTCCATAAACAGCAGCGTCCAAGGTAACCTCTTCTGCAAGATACGTAGAGCTCGTTGGAGTTCCCGTTGTATCAAGTTGTGCATCCCAGGTAGTTCCTCCGTCAGTTGAAATTTCAATTGTTATTGGACCAGAATCACCACTGCCATATTGGGCAACGGCATATGATAATGTGGCACCTGTAACTCCTGATAAATCAAAAGAAGGTGAAGTTAATACTCCACTTCCTCCTGTAAATCTAGCATAACCGCCAGCCGATGTTGTAAAAGTTACATCGGTCGCAGCCCAGCCATCTGGCATAGTATCAGCTCGCAATCCTTCTTCAAAGATTGTTTGCCCCTGGATGTTTAATGAGGCAGCAAAAACCATTGCCAACATCAAAAAACTTCCACCTAAATATTTGGCTATCTTGCCAAATATTGATTGTGTGTAAAAATTAGTCATGTCTGACTCCTTTTTTATGTTATTGTTTAAATTAAAACTTATCAGAAATATATCTGTAAGCTTATCTTGTTTACATCACTTAAATATTCGTAACTGTGATAGGCATAACTGATGCCTAATTTCAAACTTTGATTGAGCCGGTAATCAAATCCAATTCCGGCATTAAAAACTTCGGTTTTATCACCTTGACCAAGATATGGTAATCCTGCCCTCAGCATAACCTGATTGTTCAGTAAGCCGATCTCGGTACCAACACTAACACTCTGTACATTGTTTGACGGGGCGTTCCCGTCAACCGTAAGTGTCGCCCGTAATTGTTCGGTCTTGATAGGATCCCATGCAAACCCAACCCGCAGCATTAATGGCAGCTTAAAAGCATCCGTTGCCCTCTTGGCATCGGGTTCATAGTTCCCTTCCCCATCCGGATCAGGATCAGACGAGATAATTAAATCATCACCGTCCATTTGCATTTTTGATCCGGCATTGGTTACGCTAACACCAAAGGTGAGAGCATCAAACGGGGTGGAATACATGGCTCCTACATCAAATGCCAGAGTTGAAGCGGTGGAATTAAAGATCTTTTCATATAAGAATTTAACCGTACCGCCCATCGCAAATTCAGAGGTTAAATACTGGGCATAGGATGCTCCGGCCGAAATGGAATATGCATTAAAAGTCCTTCCGGTTTTACCCTGCGCCTCTACCGTAGTTTCCTCAAATTCACCCATCGAAAGTGATAGTACATGAATTCCCACTACACCTTTTTTGGTAGGAATAGCTACTCCTAAAAACGAATGCTGCAAATCAAGGAACCAATCCGTGTATTCAAGCATCACCTGATTATTATTGACATTTGCCAGTCCGGCAGGATTTAATATCATAGCTGAAGGATCATCCAGATCTGCCGTTATTGCCGACATTGCCGAGGCCCGTCCCCCAACAGGAATGCGAAGGAATTCCGCCGCAGTAGTACCCACCTTCGTAATTTGTGCATTTACGTCCATTCCTAACAATAAGAAGACAAAGGCAGCGATTATATATTTATTAAAATTCTTCATATTCGTGTTATTTGATAACTGCAAATTTTCCTGTTTTCTCGCCAACACCAGGTGCCTTAACGTGGTACAAATATACCCCGTAGCTGATCTCAAGATTATCTTTAGTCAGCATATCCCAGATGTAGGTGCCGCCAAAAGCTCCTCCGGTCAAATCAGAAGGTGATATTTGAATTTCTTCAACCAAAACCCCGGAAACCGTAAATATCCTGAGTGTTGAGGGGGCGGGCATTTTGGTGAAATGAAGCTCCCTGTTATGCTGCCGGTTGGTTCGTGTTGTTCTCGGCTCATACACATTCGAAACGATGTATGGATTTGGTATAACCAGGATATCATCCAATGCTTTTTTGGCTGAATCCGCATCTACCTGAGGTACATTTTCCTGGTCTAAACGGAACCGGAATTCATCGTTGGCCGAAAA
>JBBDLQ010000150.1:7085-16298 GCA_040878765.1 Balneolaceae bacterium
GAACCATCCGGATTTCGGCTTATTTGTACCGGGGATTCTGAAGGGGCAATTCCTGCTAATTCGAGGCCGTAATCATAAGCCGTAACGGCGTAATAATACTTACGGCCGTTTACCACATCTGTATCCTCAAAAGTACGGCGTATTCCGGTATCTTCACCCAAATTAAACTGCACCCCGTTTATAGGTATTGGATGTAATCCTCTTATCCCGTTATTTTTGTCAATTATGGCAAGCGGACGATAAAACTGGGCATTACCGGTTGCATCGGTGATGGTGAATGCATCTTCAAAGGCATCATCGGTAGACCGGTACACTTTGTATCCTTCAAAATCATTTCCATTCCCGGTTATCCGGTTGATGTAACGGTCGAAGGATTCTTCCGAGCTGGTATCCCAATACAAGGTTACTTTTCCATCACCCGCAACTGCTTTTACAATAGGTGGAGAAGGAGCAACCGCAAACTGGTAATCTGCCTCATAGGCTTCATTAGCCTGAAATAAATTGTCGTTAATCTTATCGCGGTCTGCCTGGGCCGACTGACTTTTCGTTTGAGCCGCCGTAATAGCTACTGCAAAACGTTCAGATGCACCTTTACGCAACGGGAACAAGCCGGAAGAAACAAAAACATCTTTCTCATCCCCGGTTTCCTTCACAAACTCACCCGGTATTAAATAGGATTGCCATACATCAGCATCCAGACCAACATCTAATGTTCTTTCATCAAAAATGGTTACCCTGGTAACCCCGATAAGGTCCGACTCACTTACATCCGTTTTATCAATATTCGGTTCGCCAGGAAAAGAGGTACCTGCTCCTGAGGTTGCTTTTCCATCTCCTTGTCCTTCACTGAATTTATCAGGATTCCCCTGTATCCCTACATCATCAAGATTTTCTTCCCAATCTATATCATTATCAAATAAATCATTTCGTGCCTCGTCAATCATCGGGGCACTGGTAAAGTGATTTTGGAACCGGCCGTTATAGGTATCGTTTACCAATTCTGCAAAATCAGCATCATTTTCCATTCGCTCACGAATCCATTGGTTGGGCACCATTAAACCACGCTGAAGCGTATCACCCGAACTGAAATACAAATAATTTATATACCGTACAGGAATATCCTCCTCTTGATTATTAATAAATGTCTGCTTTTCAAGATGGTTGGGTGTATTTTCATCAATAAGGCCGTCTAAATCATTATCCAGTCCGTCATAATGAACACCGAAGTTTTCATCTTCTATCGGAAAATTATCTTCATAAAATGTATTACCCCCTGCTGGCAATTCTCTTTCAACACCTTGTGAAATAATAGTTCCGCCCCCAGCAGGATACACATCTATTACCCTTGAACCATCTTCTAAAATGCGAACTATTTTATCTCCTTCATTAATAGTTCTTGGCTGGAAATCATCTTCAGTAAATTCCGGAATTATGGAATCTCTGGCGGCTACAGATGGGAAAAAACCCCCATTATCCTCGAGTAATAAGGTATAAAGATTTTCATTATCGGGATCGTAGAATTCTGAAGCAGGATTGTAAAAATTACTGTCACCGTCATTATCTATACCGTCTTCAGCATTTCCCGGGGTTTCCAAAAACTGGATGCCCATTTCCCCAATGGGACCGTCAAAAACAGGTGGAGGATTGTTCCGGTTTATATTTTTAAGATAGGCAATGGAGCGAATATCATCGAACACCGGTTCATCTCCCCCACTTGCCAGTCGGCCTATCCAATCGGCTATCCATAACCCAAAAGCTACCCGGTCATAGTCGTAAGAAGCGTCATTTATTACTTCAAAAATATTAAAGTGCGTGGCATTAACAAGTGTCTGGGACCATGCAAGTATCCTAGTATCCAATATAAACCCAAGCCCACCCCTGGTGGGGTCTGTCTTATCCGGTTGATAGCGTCCTGAATTGCTATAACGAGTGTACATATCATCACCGGCTTTATAATAAAACTCGACATCAGCATTAAACTGGTCTCTCCCAAAAAATCCATTCCATGAACCGGCCCAGCCGTCCCCTCCATCTTCACGCTTGTCGGGCCATAAATCAGGCCATGTATTTCCCAGTGGAGAACCCGGTCCCCTGTCGCTCCGGGCGAGTTCATCAGAATTATCCCTTTGATATCCTGTAACAGGATTAAACGACCAGTTTTGGGTGCCATCTCGGTTTGTTTTATACGATGCTACATCAACCATCGGAATAGTATCCGTAGAATCTGCAGTACTTTGATCGGGAACTTCCGTACCTACCATCACGCTCATAAAATACATGTATTCCCTGCCGGTATTTCTCGGGTACTCGAACATCAATTGACTTGGAATATCTTCCCTTTTACCCGCATGCCCGGTATTGTGGTAAGAGGCCCGAAGCAGGTTACCATCCATGATAGAAGTTTTACGCTGATCAAAATCTGATCGTTCTTCAGAGGGCTCATGCTCATCCTGGGCAACTACTGGAATACTTATAAAAAGGGAGAGGACAATTACTGAAATTTTATTTAGGGTATTCATTCTGATATTTTTTAAAATGATAACTGAACTCCAAATTGAATTCTTCTTGGTTCGGCATAGAAACCAGGGCTTTGATAATAACCGGTGTCTGCATTACTAACTATGTTAACAGGTAATGGAGCTGATGCTTCACCTGAATCGTTATAGATGTTATTGACTATTTTAGAATCAAGTATGTTATAAATATTAAGAAACACCTCGAGCTCCGACTCACCTATATTGAAATTTTTATACGTATTTAAGTCCAGAGTAAAGCGTGCAGGCAGCCTTGCAGTGTTACGGAGGTTCCTAGTTGATGCAACAAGACCGGTGTTTACCCCCGGAATATTTGTGGCCGGAGTGTATGGGGTCCCCGTTGAAAAGCGGGCTAACATATTTGCTCCCCATGAATTTCCGGTATAAAACATCGATCCGTTCACAATATGCTGCCGATCCCAATCCAGGGGCTGAATAAGCTTGGTCAGTGACTGAACGGTTGAGTCAATACGTACACCGCTGTTTAATATGTTGAAGAACTCAGCATTTGGATCAGAATTACTTCCTTCTACTGAACCAAAGGTATAATCGAGGCTGAAATTGAATTTCTGGCTTACATACTGATTGAAGGCAAAGGTAAAACCAAGTGAACTGGAATAATCCCTGTTAAAATAAATTCCGTAATTAATGGATGAATTTCCGGTTGTTTGTGGCCGGCTGGATACATAATCGCGGGTATCTTTATAATATCCGGTAACCTCTATAGCGGTACCTTCAAAAATTTCCTGTTTTAAGCCTAATTCATATTGAATGGAACGTTCAGGATTCAGATCCGGATTACCAAATACGGTACCCACATTACCACTTCCCTGTCTTAATAAAATCTGACTGTTGGTATATAAGAAGTTGTAGGAGGGCATTTGAAAGAAATATCCATAAGAGAAATAGATGACCCCTCCCTCATTGATGGAAAATGCAATCCCCAATCTTGGACTAAACTGGTATTTAGCAGAAGCGTCTTTATACCAATATTCCTGTCGCTCTTCCAGGGTGATGTCAGGCTCCCCATTATCCTGCTGACCATTTCCATTTAAATCCCGGTACCTGTTCTCGGCTTTGGTCGGGAATCGAATATCCGGGTCTTCCAGGTCGGCTGGTACCTGCGTATTAGGATCAAAATAATCGAATCTAAAACCAACGTTAACAATCAGGTTTTCATACTCAATTTTATCTTGCACATATCCACTGAAATTGATTGGGTTTTCAGAAAATTTTGAGTGACCCGGAGTGTTAACAGAAGGAATTCCGAGTTCAACAAATGGCTTTTTTTCTTCAGGAAAATCTTCAGGTAATGAAATATCATCACCTTCAAGTGAAGCTAATCCAAAACTTTGAAATTCAACTATATCATTCTGAAAATTTAGCCCGCCTTTTATGAAGTTAAAATCACCCACTTGGGAAGAGATTTCTGCCTTAGCTATGGTTGTAGAGGTAGAGCGGTAGAAATGATTATTTGTTGTTCCATAGTAAGAAAATTGGCCATTACTTGGTGAACCTAAACCATATCCTTCTGGAGATGGTGCAATATTATCATAATTGAAATAGCGCGGGTCAAAGGGGTCCTCATATAAATAGCTTTTAAACTCATTAAACCGGTTAGCCAGGTTCAGGGTAATAAAAGTTCTGGATGAGGGCGTAATTGTGGTCTTAAAGTTTAAAGAATAGTTGTTGGAATAACCATTAGACTGACCATGAGGGACTAATTTATTCTGATGATTATACCCGCTGCTAACTTCCTCTGCATACGAACCAATCAAATTAAATTTCAATAAAGATGAGGGCTTGAATTGCAGATTTGTCTGGAAACTCAGGGTTTCATAGGTATTCATATCAACCAGTGAACTATCACGGGTTCCGTCATCCCTCAAAATCAATCGTTCCTGACCAGAAATTATTGTTGTATCAATGGAGTACCAGGGATCATCCAAATTCACCTGCTCATTATATAAGGTGCGATAGGTGTTGAAGTCGGTACCGGGATTTAGCGTATCAAAATAAGCGCCATGAGGTGAAAATGCATTCCGCCCTGTTAACCAGCCTTTATTCTCAAATCTCCGGGCAGTGGCAAAGAATGTAAGTTTATCCTCAACAATAGGTCCGGAAACGGAAGCGGTAAAATTATTCATCCTAAGTGGATTATAAGATGCTATATCCGTGCCAATTCCATCATAATATCCGCTTTTATTGGTCGCCATATACCCGCCACCCCAAGCTCGCACAGAGGCTTCATAATTATTTTTTCCGGATTTTGTAACCACGTTAATAATACCCGACATTGCCTGACCGTGTTCTGCATTAAAGGAACCTGATATAACCTGAAGTTCCTGAATAGATTCATTTTCAATTCTAACTCCCTGGCTACGGTCATAATCATCTGTTACCCGGATACCATCTACCACATACGAAACTTCGGAAGTACGTCCGCCGCGTATGTGAATTCCACCGCTGTTATCTACGTTAACACCGGCCTGAAGCTGTACAATATCACCAATTTCCTGTACAGGTAAATTCTTGATTTCATCACTGCTCACCCGCGATTCCGAACTGGTAATATCTTTGATAACAGTTTGCCGTTCGGCAACTACCACAATTTCTTCCCCTTCAAAGGCTTCCGGTTCCAGTTCAAAGTTCATGGTAGTTGTAAGATCGGTTCGAACGATAACCTGTTGCACCACAGCAGTGGCAAAACCTAAATATCTGGCTTCCAGGGTATATGTTCCCGGTTCCACATTAAGCAGCAGGTATTCTCCATCCAGGTCGGTAACGGTACCTATTGTTGTACCAGCAATCGACACCGTTGCATTTATCAGAGGTTCATTGGTTCCGGCCTCAATTACCTTCCCCTGAATTTTACCAGATTGCGCATGGACAAATGCCGGAACTAAACAAATTATAAATAGTATGGTAAGTCTTTTGATGTTCATAAAACCATTTTCAGATTTGAATAGTAAGTTCTTTGAGCTTCTGAGTATTCACCACCGCCTCATGCCGGCGTTTAACCTGCTCAATAATTTCGGATCTGTGTTCTTTAAATTTCTTTTTACCGAGCTCGCTTCGCACCATTGCTTTTGCCTGCTTAAAGGAAAGGGACTCAACTTCTTTTCTGCCCAGGCATTTATATATATGATATTCGCCGGTTTGAAATAGAATTACACCAGATAAATCTCCCGGTTGAAGTTGAGAAAGTTTGGGGCTGATAAACCCGTAATTTTGGACAAATTCATATCCCAATCGCCCATCGGTAAGTCGTTCTTCATTCCTAATGGTAAGTTGCTGAACCATTTCTGTAAAAGACGAACCATTGTTTAATTGCTGCAGGATATCTTTAGCCTCATCCTCCGTTGAAACCACAATACGGGAAAGATCTAATTCAAGTGGTTTAATATATTTAGATGGATTTTCGTAATAAGCCTTTTCAAGCTCGTCTTCCGTTATTTCAATATCATTACGAATGGCATCCTCAGCCCTTTGGGCCAAATACACATAATAGGTTTGGTCGATGGAGGCTCTTACCTCTTCGGTTTTATCAAGATTAGCATCAAGTGCCTGCTTCAGTAAATATGTGCGATAAGCGATACCTTTTACAAAATGTGTAAATGAAGCAACATCCTGAACATTATTAAGGTTTTCAGCCGGCGTATATCCAAGTTCTTCCCTAAAATCTTCTATTGTAATATCAAAGGATTTATAACTTGCCAAAACACTTTGTTTATTCAGGCTTTGAGTACTCAGAAATTCAGGATCTGAAGACTGAAAAGCAGTGTAATTATTTTGTATAGATTGCCAAATATCTGTAAGCATTTCACTATTTATATCCAGGTTTTCCAGGAAATGATACATATGGTTTCTGGTAGCCATTTCCTTTTCCTGTTTATCTACAAAATAGGCAAGCTGATTTTTGTGAACCGCAAATTCATACTCAGTCAGAATTGGTTTAGTAATTCTGTCGGTTAATTTGATAATACTATAACCCTGCGCCGTTTTAACCGGTTTTGATATTTCACCTATCTTAAGGCCGTATGCTGTTTTTTCAAAAGCGACATCCATTTCATCTACGGTAAATAATCCCAGATCGCCCCCGCTCTCAGCAAGTCTTTTATTTTGAAAAACGCTGCCTGCCAATTCTTCGAAAGTACTCCCCTGTTCCAATAATTTATATAGCGAATCCGCTTTCTCTTTCGTGGGCGTATATAAATGGGAAGCTTTTAACTGCGTATTAAACTTTAAATACATCTGCCGGATATCATCATCCGAAATTTCAACATTACTCAATATGTTTTGAGTCAGGTATTCTTCAGTAAGAACCCTTCTCCTGATCATACCTTGCATTTTTTTTGTTTCATTCAATTCATCAATGCCTAACTGACGGGCATACGTAGCCAATACGTAAACATTGAATTCGGTATCAAGTACGGAGGATTTTACAGTATAGGTAGGTTCAAGCGATTGGCCAGATTTATAATAATACCTCTTAAAAGCAGATTCGAAATGGGCTTCGGTGACTTCCAAATCATTAATTTTGGCAAGCACATTTTCATTAATCTCGCTTTGGCTGCAAGATATAGCAACTGATGCTAACAACAGTCCAACTAAAATTTTTGATGACACTTTTAACATTGCGCGCCTTTTTTTCCACTCCTTCTTAATTTAATGTAAGCGCTTACAAAGTATCAAGTATTTTTCGTAAAATCATGAACATTTTTTTCCCTGAGATATTGATAGGATAAAGAGAAAATTTTAATAAGGTAAGTTCTTAATTATCAGTTTATAATAATGGTGATTATGAAGTACCAATAATTCATAAAACAAATGGAATGAAAGAATATGAAATAACTTTACATATTCATTCAATCAAAACCTGAGAATTTTTTGAAAGTGCTTTCATTAAGTGTGGTTTCTACCCCTTAACCGGTTTCTCCCCTGCGTACCTTTCTTTGATATAATTATCCAGAATTTGACGGAATTCCCGGCCTATATTATCTCCCCTTAACGTTGTAGAATGTTCGCCATCAATGTAAACAGGTGCTTTGGGCTCTTCAAAAGTTCCAGGAAGTGAGATCCCGATATTTGCCGCTCTTGATTCACCTGGTCCGTTTACCACACACCCCATTACGGCCACATCCATCTCTTCAACGCCGGGATAGGCTTTTCTCCACACCGGCATGGATTCTACTATGTAATCCTGAATTTCTTCTGCCAGTTCCTGGAAGTAGGTGCTTTTGGTTCGTCCGCATCCCGGGCAGGAAGTAACCTGCGGAATGAAACTGCGGATTTTAAGGGACTGCAAAATTTGTTGAGCTACCTGTACTTCAAGAGCACGGTCGGCACCGGGTTGCGGGGTAAGGGAAACCCGGATGGTATCGCCTATCCCCTGTTGTAAAATAACTGAAAGAGCAGAAGCGCTGGCAACCATTCCTTTCATGCCCATGCCTGCTTCGGTGAGCCCTACGTGCAGTGGATATTCAACGGCTTCGGCAATTCGCTCATATACCGTTACCACATCCTGCACGCCCGACATCTTGCAGCTTATAATTATTTTATTGGATGGAAGTCCCACATCTTCAGCCAGTTTTGACGAACGTTTGGCACTTTCCACCATGGTATCCAGCATTACCTCTTTGGCTGATTTTGGCTCGGTCAGTTCATTATTGGCATCCATTCTTTGAGCAAGCAGCTGCTGGTCGAGAGAGCCCCAGTTCACCCCAATTCGAACCGGTTTATCATATTTAATAGCCTGTTCAACTATGGTGATAAAATTTTCATCTCTTGCTTTAGTTCCGGTATTTCCCGGGTTGATCCGAAACTTAGCCAATGCCTTGGCCATATCGGGATACTGAGTAAGAAGCTTATGCCCGTTGTAGTGAAAGTCTCCAATTATAGGAACAGGTATACCCCTCTTTAATAATTTGTCTTTGATATGAGGAACTGCTTTGGCTGATGCATCATTATTTACTGTGATACGAACCAACTCTGAGCCAGCCCGGTATAAATGTTCAATTTGATCAGCCGTTTCATCTATATCGGCTGTGTCAGTATTGGTCATAGATTGAACTACAATGGGAGCTCCACCTCCAACGGGAACATTTCCCACCATTACCTGAATAGATTTGCGTCGTTTTATTGCCGCCATATTTGTGCTTTGTGCTTTGTGCTTTGTGCTTTGTGCTTTGTGCTTTGTGCTTTGTAGTAAATTAATTTTTTTTGCTTAGTTCAAAGAGTTTTCTCTTTTCCTCTTTTGAAAGTGAATCATATCCGCTTTTGGATATTTTTTCTAAAATTGCATCCAGTTCGGTTTGGTCCACTTCTTCAACAATTTCTGCATCTCTGACTATACTCATATTACTCTTCCGGGATCGTGATTTACCGGATGGTTTTACTTTGCCAAACAGATATTCTACATACCGAATAACCAAACTTAAATCGGTTCCGTTTTGATGGGCTTTGATTAATAAATAACCGCCCAATGCTCCTCCAAGGTGAACAAGTCGGGCTACGCCATCCGAACTTCCCAAAAACAGAATATCAATGGCAATCCATCCGGCTACAAAAAAACGTGCCTGAATGGGCGGAAACAGAAATAACATAATTGGTGCGGTTGGAAAAAGCATGGCAAAAACCACTAATATCCCGGTTACTGCACCTGAGGCTCCAATTACCA
>JBBDLQ010000151.1:0-1205 GCA_040878765.1 Balneolaceae bacterium
GATCTGGGAGATGATCAATCCATTGAAAATGATTTGAGTACATTTTCATCCCGGTTGCAATGGATGCGTGAAACCATAAGGCAATTTGAACCTGGAAGTTTGGTAATGATCGATGAAGCAGCAGCGGGAACCGATCCTGAAGAAGGTGGAGCGCTTTTCCAGGCCTTCATAGAAAAAGTGCTGGAGCAGGATTGCAAGGTGATTGTTACCACGCATCACGGTTCGCTAAAGATATTTGCCCATGAGCATCCCAAAGCCGTAAATGGCTCTATGGAATTTGATCAGTCCTCGCTTTCACCCACCTACAAATTTAAAAAAGGAATTCCGGGCAGCAGTTATGCTTTTGAAATTGCCCAGCGTATGAATCTGGATGCCGAAGTGCTAAAACGATCTAAAATTTTATTAGGTGATGCTAAAAACAAGATGGAATCCCTGATTACAGAACTGGAAACAAAATCTCAGCAGGCAGCTGATCTAAAGGAAAAATATACCTCCCTTCAAGCGAAAGCGGAATCGGAGCGAAAACGCTATGAAGATAAAATTCAGGCCATCGAAAAAGACAAAGAGAAAATTCGGGAAAAAGCCCTGAAAGAGGCCAAGTCTATTATGGATTCAGCAAACCAGCGTGTGGAGCAGGCCGTTCAGCGCATTGTGGAGCAAAACAAAGCAGATAAAAGCGAGATCAAAGAAATCCGCAAGGAAGTGGACCGTGAGAAAGAAGACATTGACCGTTCGCTGGAAGAAATTGAGGAAAGAAAGGAATCAAGGGAACAGATATCGAAAGATCCTCCCCGTATAGGTGATTTCGTGCGTTTTAAGGATGGAAATACCACCGGGGAGCTGGTTGAATTAAATGGAAAAAATGCGGTGGTTCAGGCCGACGGATTACGGCTCAAAACCAAGTTCAAAAACCTGGTAAAAGTAGAGAAGCCCCAAAAGAAGAAATCAAAAGCGCGTTCATCCATGATTGTAGGCGACAGTACCCTCACCAACGAAATGGTGCAACCATCACTGGATGTTAGGGGAAAGCGAACCGAAGATGCCCTGCATGAAGTCACCCAATACTTAGACCGGGCTGTTTTTCGAAATATGAATGAGGTGGAAATTATTCATGGTAAAGGGGATGGCATTTTACGGGATCAAATTCAAAGCTACCTCAATACCCGGAATGATGTAAAACATTTTGATACGGCCCCCATTGAACG
>JBBDLQ010000151.1:1305-2605 GCA_040878765.1 Balneolaceae bacterium
CCTTCCCGCTTTTCATCATTTATTCATAATAAAATTCTTTACTACACTATAGAAATAAGATGGTAAGGAGAAAATTATGGCCAATAAAAGAAAAGGGTGCCTATCTAAATTGAGAATAGCCGGGTTATTTAGTTTACTCTTAATCGGCTTAGTATTAATGGGAGTTTCCATCATAAATTTAAACATCCCAACCGAATCACCTCTGCTCAATCAACTCACAGAAACCGAACAAATCAGGGTGGCTGAAGTAAATCATCTGAGAACAACCCTTGGAAATGAAGTTTGGCCTGGATGGGGAGATGAGAATATCCCGATTCTCATTTATAATGAAGGATATACTTTTTTGATTGGAATGGATAACCCGGAGGCTGGTTGGATAAGGGTTCCTTATAAAACTATAGAAGGCAGCGAATGGGAAAAAGTATTTGATAATTACCCTTATCACCGACAGGCACTTCCAAAATCAGGGGAAAGCCCACAGGCATTTATTGTTGAAATAGGAGGTGTTTTCGCAGCCAGCATGACTACCAAGGACTGGACTCAAATTCACCTGATGCAGCTTATAAAAGAAGATCTGCCTAATTTCCTGAAACCAATAATGCCTTACAGTCTCTTTATTAATAAATTTAACAGCGACTGGCATATTGCCGGTATTTTACATGAGTCTTTTCATGCTTTTCAGGCAAAGCATTCCTATAGCCGGCTCAAATCTGCAGAAAACCTGAACACATACCATAATTCATATCCCTGGAGAAATGCTGAATTCAGGGAAATTTGGGTTCAAGAACGTCATCTGCTGGCTAAAGCTTTGATCAAAAATGATATTCATGAAATTAAACCTATTGTAAAAGAATGGCTTGAAGTCCGTGAAGAGCGGCGGAGCCGGATCGATTCCACCTTAATTTATTACGAAAAACAGCGCGAATGGCTGGAGGGGCTTGCAAAATATGCTGAGCTTAAAAGCTGGATGCTGGCCTCTGATCAGTATAAATACACTCCGTTGCCGGAAATGGAGCAAGATCCCGATTTTAATTTCTATAAGGGAGCTAAAGATCATCGAAAACAAGAAGTCCGGCAGCTTCGCAGTGATCTGGGATTTAGCGAAACTATGTTCTACTATAGCGGCTGGGCACAAGCTGAACTTCTTGACCGGTTGTATCCGAACTGGAAATCCAAGGCCTTAGAACCGAGTATTTTTTTGGATGAATTGCTGCAGGAAGTTTGTAATCCGCCAGAACATTCGATCTTATAACCTGAGTTCTCCCGAAGGGATGCCCTGGGCGGATTTATACTTTCGATA
>JBBDLQ010000152.1:0-11335 GCA_040878765.1 Balneolaceae bacterium
CACAAATCAACCTAACCCATCAATAATAAATTCTGATCACAATGCGCCGGTTAAGAGCCCGGTTTTCGATGATGTCATTGCCCTGCTCATCAACATGCGGAACTACGGGCTGGGTATCGGAATAGCCGGAGGCTTTCAATCGATCTCCTGAAATTCCCTCCTGGATGAAGTATTTAACTATTTCAGATGCCCGGGCCACTGAAAGTTCCCAGTTTGACGGAAAACGCTCTGTACTGATGGGCACATTATCCGTATGGCCTTCTACATCCACTTTAAATTGGTAATAACCAAGTTCATTCATTGCCTGAGTTACTTTATCAATAATATTTTGTCCTGTCGGCAACAATACTGCTTCACCCGAATTATAAAATGAGCTGCTTGTAAAAAAGAGCTTGATGCCATCTCTGTCCAAAATAATATTTACTAACTCCGCCTCTCGTTCCTCTGCGAGTTTCTCATCAAGATCTTTCTTAACTTCGGCCAGGGGAGTTTGAACGTTTTCCTGTTTATTAACCTCTGAGCGTAATCCTTGCTTCATTTGCTCCCACAGGTTTATATCCACATGCGATACCGCAATAAGTACCGCAAAAAATGCTAACAACAGCGTAATCATGTCGCTGTATGTCAACAGCCACTCAAGGTCTTCTTCATGGACCTCTTTCTCAATATGATTTCCATGGCCTAAGCCACCGCCGTTATTTTTCACTTTATGCTCCGCTTAGTTCTAATTCTTCAGAACTGTCAAAATCCCGTTGCAAATAAGTTTTCAGCTTATCTTTGATGTAGAAGGATGATTTTTTTTCATTGATCATGATAATACCCTCTAATAAAAAATATTCCCGGAACCGGTTTATCTGGGCTACATTTTTAATTTTTTCAGCAAGTGGGTAGAATATAAACCGGGCTAATGAGATGCCGTATAAAGTCGTTATAAGTGCTGCAGCTAAACCAGGGCCCATAGCAGATGGATTTTCGAGCTCTCCTAACATCACAATTAACCCAAATAAGGTCCCAAACATACCGAAGGATGGCGCTGCGGCTCCCATTGCCCTGAGCACATCCACAACTACTAATTGGCGGTAATAATGCTCTTCGATATTATTTGATCCAAAGTCTCTGATTTCATCATTTTTGTAGTTCGTGCTCACTAAAGAAAAAAGAAATCCGCTTACCTCTTTTTGGTGTTCTTCTTCTAATTTTGATAAAGCCTGTACACGATTACCCCTGATTTCCTCATTCCATTCCAGAATGTTTTCAAGATCTGTCTGAAGAACATCCCCGCTGGCTTTTGCCTGGCTAAAGAAGTAAAAGAGGCTAAAAAATGCTTTGCCTACATACCGTGGCTGATAGGTTATAAAAACAGCATTTAAAATTCCGCCCATTACAATAAATAAGCTGGGGATATTCAAAAACTGATATTCTGAAAGAAAAGGAATTGAAGCTAAATATGTGGTAGTACCCACGATTTCAGTAATCCCAAATACTAAAATTCCTATACTAAATAATACCCCGATAATATTGGTAATTGATATTCTCATTATTGATCTCCTTCTTCCTGTTCTTGTTCCCCTTCACCTTCCTCAGGCTCTTCATTTATTTGCTCATCGTTAATTATATCCTCAATAATTTCTTCAAGCTCAGGTATGCTTGGGATTGGTAAATCCGGGTTTAACTGTACGGCCCTGTTCCAGTTTTGCCGGGTGGCATTCCGGTTTCC
Source organism: Balneolaceae bacterium (assembly GCA_040878765.1). GTDB lineage: Bacteria > Bacteroidota > Rhodothermia > Balneolales > Balneolaceae > Gracilimonas. Next base: position 1,718 of record JBBDLQ010000152.1, read on the forward strand.
CATCATAAAATGAATCGTTCCTTTTAAAGCGTATGCATCTGCCGTTTCTGCAATTTCAAGCGTCTCGTTTAATAACCTCAAGGCTTCCGTGTATTCATCCAGGTAAAAAAGGTCCTGAGCTTGCCTGAATTTTGCCAATACTTCCTGAATATCATTGGTTCTCTGTTTGATAAGTGTTGAGTCTGCAATAAAAACCGTGTCTTTTTTTGCAGGCTTCATACCTTTAAGATCAAGGTAAAATTGGTCGCTGTCGGGATCGAGTTTAATTTGTATCCCTGAACTTTCGTTGGCGTAATTCAAAACAATTTGATCACTTTTAGTTTGAGATTGGTCTATGTTTCTCAAATCGTTTAGAGAACTACGATTATTTTGCGTATTAGCATTGTCAGAAATTGTTTCAGCAGGTGCACATCCCTGTATTAAAACAAGTACAAAAACGCCTGTTAAATTGAGTATGTGTTTAAAATCGTACATAAGCTGTCACTCCATAACCTATTTGACCGAATGTATACGTATCAGGTGAGATAGTATCTGCCTGTTTAATAGTTCGTTCTGTCAGAAACGCCATCCCATTCAATTCGAATCCTATATTATTGGTTAAATTAAACATGATAGAAGGACTAATAGTCAAAAGATCACCTTCTCTTTCACCCTGTGCTAACCACATCGAAGCATCTATCCCAAGCATTACCCTGAAATCATTTATATTCACACTTTTTTGGCTGAGGGCTTGATCGAATGTGAGGCCTATTTCCCAGAATCTGCTTTCAAAACCAGGATCATCAACAGGACTTATTACATTAATTCCGGTAAATAATCCAAGATAACTACTGTTATTTTCATTTAATGGCTGCCTGTAAACGATATTAAAATTGTAATTAAATGAACGTGAATCTACAACAACTTCACTGCCTGGCGCCGCTCCAAGTGTAAATGATTCGTTTTCTAATAATTTTACTCCAAAATTTAAAATTACTCGTTTTCCTACATCCTCTTTTTCCTTTATTTCAACCGGATAGGATTCAAAACTTTTAGACCATACAATTTCTCTGGATTGGGGATTCATGATCCGAATAAGTACTACTAAACCCTCAGTTTGCATTTGCTGAATAGTAAGTTCTGCAAGCCCATCTACAGAATATTTTTGTGTAACGCGTTCCAATAATTCTGGTGACATATCAGCCAGTGATCGCCCTTTAATATTCATTATTTGAAGAGTAGAGTCACTCCCCATAATTTTAAGTTTATCAGTTGGGTCAAGCTCTGGCGGGGAAATAACAGAAACCGGACTGTTTTCTCTCAACGTTGCTTCAATTTCACCCTTTATATAGGCAATACTTTGATTATTAAATTGGCTGGATTCATAGTTGATTTTATATACTGCCATTCGGCGAACATTTACCGGCAAATCACTTAATTCTTTTACAAGCTGATTAGTGATTTGCCTCACCATATAGCTTTCAGCCCTTTTATTAATTTTATTCGGTTGAGCCATTGTGATCTCAGTCCCGAAAACCGCCAGTAATATCGTAACTAAAAGTATCCTCATCTTATTTAGGCTTTTGATGATTTTAGATGCTGACGAATTTCTCTTAATAACACTTTGCGGGCCTGCTCAACCTCAGTTGGGTTTAAGTCCTTAATATTACCTAATTCAGCTATAATAAGTTGTTGTTCACGCTTTGGTCGTACCCCCAATACTTTTTGCTGAACGGCATCACTGGCTTTATATAATGCTGGTATAATTTGATCCGTTTGCAGGTTTTCTAAACTTGCCTGCAATACTTCATCATCTAATTTTGGCAGATCCTCAAATGCAACGAAGTATTTCCTGATTTTCTTGGCTAATTCCAGGTCCTGTTTTGCAATTGAACTTACAAATTCTTCTTGCTCATTAACCGGCAGATTATCAATGGTAGTTAGTATTGAATCAACTCCGTCGGCAGCTACAAATTTCATATCAGATACAGAAAGTGCTTTGGATGAAAAATGAGCAGCTACTTTCTTGTAGATTGAAATCGGTATGTTATTAATTTTACCCATTTTCAACACTACTGAAATTCGTTTTTGCTCTTTCATTTTTTGCAGCACATAGCTGGAGCGTTCACCGGCAACCTGTGCAAGTAAAATGGCGGTCATTTCATCCGACTCCCCATTCACCAAATGCATTAATTGCTGATTTGATAACTGATCAAGAAATTCAAATAAGTTGCTTTCAGTATCTTCTTTATTGCGGTCTTTTTTAATACCCTGAATACTTTTCTTAAATTTTTCTACCTCTTCTGCTTTTTCTTTTATCGGGATGCTGTCAATATTCGATAATCCAAACTGTATGGAATTGTAATGTTCATCTTTAAGATGATTTTCGAACACATCCATCAATTTATGATCCACACTATATATACTTCTTACCGCCCGGACAATCCCTTCTTCTTCATCCGACTCAATCCACTCGGTTATAAGATCCGCTACCATTTTTGGGCTGCTAACACTGGCATTGGTGATATACATTTTATCCCTTTCAAACTGTTGCTGCTTATCTGAGCTAACCTCTCGAACCTCATCTTCAACCGGTTCTTTCTCTTCTTCTTTTCCAGCTTGTGGCATTAAATGAGGCGGATAATTAAACGGTGATTCAGATTCCTTTTCTTTGGGTTTTCGAAATGCCAAAAACAATAATAGAGCTAATAAAAAAGCACCTAAACCTGCTATAACATACATTAGTTGTTTTGGATTATTCCAGTCGACACCTAAAAACATATTGGGTTCAGGTTCTGCACTAATAACTTCTGGTTCATCTTCCACACTTTCTTGTACCGGCTTTGGCCGTTCAATACCGGGAAAAACTTTTTGGCTAACTTCAATTACATCACCACGCATTAAATCTGCATTAGTAATCATTGCAGCAGCTTCTTCAATGAAGGCTACATCTTCCGGGGTATAAGAGGTATCCACTAATATTTTAACGTTTAAACCCGAGAGCCTGTACCTTGAATCAAAGCCTGAAACCTTTATACTGTCCTGTCCTTTTTCCGTATTTAACAGGTTGGGCGGAATAACGGGCAGGCCGGGTAAATTTTCAATCTCAAGAGTGGGTGGGGGTTCTACTACATCATATCCCCTGGCAACCATTACACGGTTTACAGTAGCTTTAACATCTACTATAAAAGATCCTTTGGCGTAATACTCCCTTAACGAGCGATCTAAAACGACCTCGTAATACCGCTCATATTTTGCGGCTTCTTCCTGTTCGTCTGTCGATGCAGTTTGATTACCTGGAGCCTGAGCTAAAGTATTTACCGACCACAGAGAAACACCAACTATTATAAGTATCCCTATCCGTACCCTGTTCATAACAAATGGATTTATTGGATTATTTTATCGTCTGTACCCAATATATTCCAAAATTGAAAAATCATAGTATTATACTTATCCACATTTTCCGATTTTAGAAATTTGGACTTAAGAATAGTATAATTTATGGTTCTATACCAATTTTTTTTATACGAAGAAAACTTATCCACAATTACCCGACACCATATCTCATTGAAAAAGTGCTTTTAAATATTACAAACCACGTTTTTTGTTATCAGCACATTCACCAAACCAACATAAAATATTACCGTCAGTACGACAATAATTTAGTTTTTTTAGCCAAAATAAATCAAGTAAAACAACAAGTTGTTCTTTAATAAATACTTAAATAGGTATAATTTGAAAATACCCCTCTTTTTCCGTAGGCTTTATAGGGTAAATCGTTATTCCATAGCTTTACTTATAGTCAGTTATTTCAATCATATAATACTATAATACATTAGTTTCCAACTTTTTTAAATGAACAATAATGGTATGTATCTGGAAACTGATTTTCACTTAATATTCTAAAACCACATTTTGCCATCATAATCATGTAATTTGATGCTTCCCATACATCTTCAATTTTAACCTTTAATTTGTAAATCATGGCGATAAGAGGAGAAGGAAAAGACCCTTCAAAAAAAACGGGAATCAATAAATATTTTGATATACATAAACCTGTTTTCTGGCCTTCTGTAATTATTATAACAGCAATGATTGCAGGCACCTTATTATTGGGAGATAGTGCTGAGGATTTTTTTAGTACAATACAGTCCTCAATAACCGATAATGCAGGCTGGTTTTTTGTCATTTCTGTAAACATCTTCGTTCTGTTCTCAATATTTATAGCATTCAGCCGCTTTGGCAGTATTAGATTGGGGGGTAAAGATGCAGAACCCGATTTCAGTACCATGGCCTGGTTTGCGATGTTGTTTAGCGCCGGCATGGGTATAGGTATCATGTTCTGGAGTGTTGCTGAACCTGTCTTCCATTATCTGTCTCCCCCTATGGCTGATGCCGAAACGGCTGCAGCAGCTCAGGAAGCCATGAATTTAACGTATCTGCACTGGGGATTTCATGCCTGGGGAATTTATGCAGTGGTAGGCCTCTCACTTGGCTTCTTTGCTTTTAATCGTGGGTTACCGCTTTCCTTTCGTTCGGTTTTCTATCCCCTGATTGGCGACCGCATTAAAGGCTGGATGGGTGATGTAATTGACGTACTCGCTGTTATGGCAACCTTATTTGGTTTGGCAACTTCTCTTGGTTTAGGGGTATTACAGGTTAGCGCAGGACTAGATCATGTATTTGGTTTTCCTGATAATATTTATCTGCAGGTAGGAATTATTATTGCGATCACCGCTGTGGCTACCGGTTCCGTTGTTTTAGGAATTGATAAAGGCGTTCGGGTTTTAAGTGAATTGAATGTTCGAATTGCCGCTGTTTTTCTGCTTTTCGTAGTATTTGTTGGCCCCACTATCTTTATTTTAGACTCCTTCATTCAAAATTTTGGCGGTTATTTAAGTTCGGTTGCTACCTTTAGCTTCTGGACTGAATCTTATTCCGGCACCAACTGGCAAAGTTCCTGGACCATATTTTATTGGGCATGGTGGATTTCCTGGTCTCCTTATGTGGGAATGTTCATTGCCAGAATTTCAAAAGGGCGATCAGTTAAAGAATTTGTTTTAGGTGTTTTGATTGTACCCAGCCTCATTACTTTTTTATGGATGTCTGCTTTTGGCGGCTCGGCTATTAATCTTGAAATGACAGGTATTGGAGCCATAGGTGAAGCAGTTAATGAAAATGTTGCTACTGCACTTTTTGTTTTCCTGGAGCAGTTTCCACTGGAAATGATTACTTCCGTCATAGCAATCATTCTCATTCTCAGCTTTTTTGTTACTTCATCAGACTCCGGCTCGTTAGTTATTGATGGGCTTACAAGCGGCGGAAAATTAGATGCTCCGGTAGGGCAGCGAATTTTTTGGGCTCAAACTGAGGGATTAGTGGCTGCAATCCTGCTAATAGGTGGTGGATTGGGGGCCCTGCAAACTGCAGCAATTAGTACCGGTTTACCCTTCGCACTCATCTTATTGGTGATGTGTTTTAGCTTGCACCGGGGCTTAAAACGGGAATACAAAGAAAATCAACAATTAGTGAAGGACAAAGAACGGGATTCCTACAAAGAGCTCGTTAAAGACACCTTCAAAAAACATAGAGAAGAAAATTAAGGAGACCCATCATGAAGAATTTTGAACACTGGTTCGTTTGCTTAGATTTATCCAAAATGGATGATATCCTTATTGGATATACCAATTTTTTGACTTCCGTCATGGAACCCAAAACCATCTCATTTCTGCATGTTGTAGAATCCGGAGCAGTAGCTAAAGAAATGGTTGAATTATTTCCGGATATTGAAACCAATGAGGATTTTGAAGATGTAATCCGCAAGGAATTATCCGAAAAAATTGAAGAACATTTCAGCGATTCCTCCATTGAAACCCGGCTAATTATTAAAAAAGGCCGCCCCACAGATCAGATCATCGAAATGATGAAAACCATGGATCCGGATTTATTGGTCATGGGTAAAAAAACCGGCTATGTGGGAGAGGGAATAATTGCCCGCCGCATTGTTAAATATGTGCCGGCTTCTATCTTATTTGTCCCCGAAAACAGCCGGTATGCTATGAACACAATATTGGCTCCGGTCGATTTTTCTGAGCAATCCGGCAATGCCGTTAAAATGGCTTATAATCTGGTAAAACCACATGATGGTTCTGTGATAGCCCAACATGTATTTAAATATCCGACTCATTTTTTCCCCTACATGCCTACCGATGAGGAAAAGGAAAAAATCAATACACATCTTCAGGAACAAAAAAATACCTTCCTTTCTGATCAGAATATTCCTGATGAGGTAAAGTTTACACTTACTTTGCATAAAGAAGGACGTGTTGCCGATGAGGTGTATGATGAAGCGGTTCGGAATCAGGCCGACTTGATTATTGTGGGAGCAAAATCATCCAAAAAAATAACCAGTATTTTGCGAGATGATTTCACGGATAAAATGACCTACTATTCTTTCGGAATACCACTGTTTATTATGAAAAACAAGGAAAAGCATCAGAAATTTCTTAAATCGTTGTTTAGCTAAAAGTCCGTATTTCTCATGCCACGAACGCTCTAAATCACTAACCATTAAAAGTGATTACAATTGGTTTGTCCCAGACCCATCATGTAATTTTAGAGTTCTCTTAAGTCTTTAGCGAGGAACTCAGGTCCATAGGGTGATTAGGCTATTTCAACCTTTCTGTAATATCCATTCTTTGGTGAAGAATTCTGATTACTTCAATATGACCTGTTTTTTTCTTGAAAAAAATAATGTGATGCTCAAACAGAAAACTCATGTAACCCTTTTTTAATTCATCACGCACAAGTCCGATGGTATCAGGACTTTTAGCAGCTTGCTTTATTTTGTCTTCAAGTCCTGACAGGTAAATTTCTGCTTGTATTTCATCCCATTCCTCAGCCGTATATTTCCAAATACTTCGGATATCTTCCTCGGCCTTGAGGGTTAGGATATATGTTTTCATTTACTTTCTTTTTCCTGATGTATAATATCAGAAACAGAAAGTGCACTTATACCACTCTTTTCGCCTTCTTCCAGCAGATCAATCAGATGTGACCTCTTTAAACCATAAAAAAACTCATCATGCTTGTTCATCTGCCGAAGGGCATCCCGAATAACTTCACTAGAATTATTATAGAGTCCGGATTTCACCTTTTCTTTAACCAGTTTTTCCAGTTCAGGAGTTAATGATATGTGCATATTGACCTTTTTTTATTTTAAAATACAAACTTTGACAATGTTTGTACAGAATAAATTAAATGTCCAGTGCCTGCTTTAGCTTTGATTTGAACCTGAGTTCTGCCGTGGATCTGTGATATTTGGTTCCATCGCAGAGCGTGTGGAACCAGGCGAACTTTTCAGTCACCGCAATTAGGTAGGAAAACCTAAAATTGACATTTAGATCCCCGTTTTCACGGGGATGACGAGGTAATGAGAAGTGATTTGGCCTTTTGGCTACAATAAACTCCTAAATTCACTAAATCATCCCTCCCGAATCCTGTCGTCTTTCAGTTTAGGAATTTGTATCTTTTATGCTGATTAATCTTAAAACATACACCAATTAAGCATATGCAATTTTTACCTTTATTATTTTTGATGGGTAACCCGGACGACCCTAACGCCGGTATTATCAACCTTGTATTTCTGGGGGCTATCTTTCTTGTATTCTATCTTTTTATTATTCGGCCACAAAGCAAGCGCCAAAAGGAGATCAAAGAGAAAGTTGATGAAATGAAAAAGGGAGACAAAGTCGTCACTTCTTCAGGCATCATTGGTTTTGTGAACAAAATCGAAGAAAATGAAGTGTTGGTTGAAGTGGATACCGGCAGCGGCGTGAAGCTCAGAATGCTTAAATCGGCTATTACGGATGTAAATCCAAATAAAGAAAACTAATATTCTACACACAGCCTTCATCAATGATGAGGGCATTTCTTTCAGTTTGATAAATCCTCATTTTTATGCCTCAGGAGTTTAAATTCAATACTATTCCCGAAGCCATTGCCGACATTAAAGAAGGCAAAATGGTAATTGTTGTGGATGATGAGGACCGGGAAAACGAAGGGGATTTCCTGATGGCGGCCGAAAAAGTTTCAACCGAAGCCATAAACCTGATGGTAACCCATGGCCGCGGTTTGGTTTGCGCTCCCATAACCAGGAAAAAAGCCGATAAACTGAAGCTAAAACATATGGTTCGCGAAGGGGCTGATCCTGATGAAGCCAACTTTACCATTTCCATCGATCACAAACGGCAAACCACTACTGGTATTTCAGCTAAAGATCGGGCAAATACCATTCGCGAGTTGGCAAATGATGATTCCAAACCCGTTGATTTTCGCCGACCGGGTCATATATTTCCACTTTTAGGGGTTGATGGCGGGGTTTTACGGAGAGCCGGCCATACCGAAGCGGCCATAGACCTTGCACGCCTCGCCGGGTTGAAACCGGTTGGTATTATTTGTGAGATCATGAAAGATGATGGGGAAATGGCCCGCGTACCTGAACTCATGAAAATAGCGGATGAGTTTAACATGAAGATCATCACTATTAAAGATCTCATTGCCTACCGAAATGAAAATGAGACGCTGGTGCATGAAGTGATGGATGTAAATCTCCCTACTATGTATGGTGATTTCAGCCTGCGTGCTTTCAAAGAAAAACTAACCGGAGATATTCACCTCGCGTTAACCAAGGGTAGCTGGACCAAAGAAGAACCGGTGCTCACCAGGGTACATTCATCTGATTTAATAGGAGATATTTTCGGTGCCCGGAATAAAGATACCAGCGAACAGCTTCATCAGGCTATGCTGCAGGTTGAGCGCGAAGGAACCGGCGTGGTTTTATATATGAACCGGAACCAGCGGGGATCAGTGTTGGTAAATCAGCTCAAAACCCTCAAAGCCCTTCAAGAAGGCACCATGAAGGATAATGAGGATTTTAATCCCCGAAGCGATGCCCGGGATTATGGAGTAGGAGCACAAATTTTACGAACACTTGGGGTCAGAAAATTAAAACTGATGACAAATAACCCGGTCAAAAGAATTGGTATAAAAAGTTTTGGGCTGGAAATTGTGGATCAGGTTCCTTTTGATCAGGATTTTAATTTCTCTGCAAAAAAATCTTCCTATAAAGAGGAGTGACAAAAAATAGATTTACTGGATAAATTCCAGATAATAGAGAGAGGGGATATTAAATATTACTTTCCGCAGCTGCTTCATCAGGGGCGATTTTACCAGCTTCATCCTCATCGTGTTTCCGTGTCGAAAAAAATTGCTTATTAAATATCAGTAACAAAATAATAGCAGAAGAAATGGCCATATCTGCAACATTAAAAATATAGGGGAAAATAGTCCAGTCACCGATTTTCAGGGAAAAGTAGATGAAATCAACAACATGGCCTTCCAAAACGCCGCCGTAATCCATTATCAGGCCCATAAAAAGGCGATCTGCAATATTTCCAAAAGCTCCGCCAATTACTAATCCCATACATATTAAATAGCCTGTATTAGCTTTATTAATATCCTTAAGGATGTAGATCAAAATTCCCGCAACAGCCACTATGGCAATGGAGCTAATAACGGGTGTGGAAAGCACATCAATCCCTAAAGCCATTCCAGGATTTTTTGTGAAATAAAATTGCA
>JBBDLQ010000152.1:11435-16116 GCA_040878765.1 Balneolaceae bacterium
GAAAGCACATCAATCCCTAAAGCCATTCCAGGATTTTTTGTGAAATAAAATTGCAGCCAACCCTCAATCAGAGTTTTATTATGCAATTCCGGTGTAGTGCGAATCACCCATTTTGTGACCTGATCGAGTATCAGAACAATTAGTGCCGGTGAAAAAAATGCAAGCAGTTTATTGGATTTCAAACTGTAAGAATTATCGACGTTTTAATTTTGCATCGATACTAAGCTGTGTATGAGGTACGGCCTCAAGGCGCCCTTTGGAAATTTTCTTTCCAGTAACTTTACACACACCGTATGTTTTATTGTCGATCCGCTTGAGTGCATCATCCAGGTACTTGACGAACTTTTTGGTTCGATTGAACAACATGTATGTTTTTTCACGTTCCTGTGCATCCGTACCGGCATCAGCCATATGATAGGAGTAAGCCGATTCATCAGAAGCATTTTCCATGCTTTCGCGCAGGGTGCGTTGAAGAGTATTAAGCTCTTCTTCTGCATCTTCTATTTTTTTAACGATGATGTCGCGGAAATACTCCAGTTCTTCATCACTGTAGGGAGATACTCTTTCTTCGTTATTTTTTTCTTTTTTAGCCATAGCTGCTTGGTTATGAATTAATATTTCTTCTGATGGAGATGGTGCACTCTTCCTCTCCAATTTCCCAGGACTTGGTAAAGTCCGAAACGTCCAGTTCTTTTATTTGAATTTCTTCCGCCAGTGTTTCCTTCTTAATATAATCACTCATTGAAACAACAGCCTCTTTTATCTTTTCAGAACCTGTAAATCCTATGGATATTCGATCGGTTACTTCAAAATTAGCTTCCTTTCTCATATTTTGAATTCGGTTTACAAATTCACGGGCAATCCCTTCCTGTATTAACTCATCACTTAGCTCGGTATCTACAGCCACGCTTAAACCGCCTTCGGTTTCAACCGTCCAGCCTTCCAGCCCGGTTCGGACAATTTCCAGCCCATCGGAATCAAGGCGAATGGTTTCACCATCAACTTCCAGGTCAATCCAACCGGTTTTCTCAAATCCGGAAATTTCCTCGGTAGTTAGCTGATTTACTTTTGCGGCAACTGCCTTCATTTTTGAACCCAGTTTTTTACCCAATACCGGATAATTTGGTTTTGCTGATTTGCGTACAATTCCGGAGTCATCGTCCACAAACTGAATGTCTTTAACGTTAATTTCCTCCAGAATAATATCCCTTACCGACTCAATTGCCTGCCGCTCACTCTCATCTTTTATTGGCAAAATAATTCGGGCCAACGGCTGGCGAACATTCATTTCAATCTGGTTACGAATTCGCAGCACGATATAAGAAATCAACCGCGCCATTTCCATCTTGTGTTCAAGATTTTTGTTGATGGCGGTTTCTTCAACCGTAGGGAAAAAGGAGAGGTGAACCGACTCTTCATCCTGCCCGGTTACCTCATTCAATTTCTGATATAACCACTCACCCATAAATGGTGCAATGGGGCTGATGAGTTTACTGAGATTAAGCAGGCATTCATAGAGTGTTTGATAAGCGGCCGTTTTATCGAGCGTAGTTCCCTCTTTCCAGAAACGACGACGGTTCCGGCGCACGTACCAGTTACTTAATAACTCAACAAAACTTTCTAACTCACGAGCGGCTTTGGTTGGTTCATAATTTTCAAAATGCTCTTCCACAATTTTTACGGTAGAATTGAGCTTGGAAATCACCCACTTATCAATTTCAGGACGATCAGCATTGGGAATTGCTGTGCCGGAAAACGTAAATCCATCGATATTCGCATACATTGCGAAAAAGGAATAGGTATTTACAATGGTGTTAAAAAATTTACGCTGAACTTCATGAAGTCCGTCATTACTGAATTTGAGATTTTCCCAGGGGGAGGAGTTACTCATCATATACCAGCGCACTGTATCGGCACCAAATTCCTGAATTACCTCAAAAGGATCTACAGAATTCCCTTTTGATTTACTCATTTTTTCGCCGTTCTCGTCCAGCACCAGGCCGTTAGAAACTACATTTTTATACGCTTCTTCATTGAACAGCATAGTTCCCAAAGCGTGTAAGGTATAAAACCATCCGCGTGTTTGGTCTACACCCTCGGCAATAAAGTCTGCCGGGTAGTTTACCTGAAAATCATGATCATTATCAAAAGGATAGTGCCATTGTGAAAAGGGCATGGCGCCGGAATCAAACCAAACATCCAGCAGATCAGGAATACGGCGCATGGTTCCGCCATCGGGAGCATCCCATGTTAATTCATCTATATAAGGGCGGTGCAGATCAATTTCGGGATCTTCATCAGTAAGGCCTGCTTTTTCCCTGAGCTTAGCCACGCTGCCAATACATTCTACATATTCGGGATCTTTGTCGCTTACCCAAATAGGAATAGGTGTTCCCCAATAGCGCTGCCGTGAAACTGCCCAGTCTACGTTATTTTCGAGCCAGGTTCCAAAACGGCCTGTACCGGTACTTTCCGGTTTCCAGTTAATTTTCTTGTTGAGCTCTACCATGCGGTCTTTAACGCTGGTAGTTTTGATAAACCAAGACTCCACCGGGTACGACATCAGCGGGGTTCCCTTGCGCCAGTCAAATGGATAGTTGTGAACCATGGTCTCATGCTTATACATGAGGTTCTTCTCTTTGATGGCTCTCGAAATTTCTTTATCGGCTTCTTTAAACCACTGCCCTTTAAAGTCCGGCGCTTGTTCGGTAAACTTTCCGTCCCGGTCAATGGGGTTAAACATGGGGATATTTGCTTTTTGGCAGGAATCGAAGTCATCCGCACCAAAAGCAGGGGCTGTGTGCACTACTCCGGTTCCCTCCTCTGTAGTAACATAATCAGCGGGAATTACTCTCCAGGCTTCAGATTTATCAATTTCTTTTAAAGCAAAATCAAAAACCGGTTCATAGGTTTTATATAGTAACTGAGAACCTTTCATTTCCTCCTGCACTATATAATCTTCACCTAAAACTTCATCAGCGCAGTCTTTGGCTAATATCAGGTTTTCATCATAATGGCCCACTTTCACATAATCCAAATTCGGATTTACTGCCAGTGCCATATTCGAAACTATGGTCCACGGTGTTGTAGTCCATGCCAGGAAATATGTGTTATCCTCCCCATCAAGTTTGAACTTTACAAAAATAGAAGGATCCTGTGTTTCTTTATAACCAAGGCTAACTTCATGTGAGGAAAGTACGGTACTGCTGCCTGGCGAATACCACTGTATTTTATAGCCTTTGTAAACCAGGCCTTTATCAAATAATTTGTTAAAAGCCCACCAAACTGATTCAATATATTTATTTTCAAAAGTGATATAAGGATCATCCTGATCCACCCAATACCCCATTCTTGAAGTTAACTCATCCCACAGATCTTTATATTTAAGCACGCTTTCACGGCATTTTGCATTGTATTTTTCAATGCCATATTTCTCAACCTGCTCGCGGCCTTCCAGCCCCAGTTCTTTTTCCACTTCAATTTCAACTGGTAGTCCGTGCGTATCCCAACCGGCTTTCCGTTCTACACTAAAACCTTTGAGCGTTTTGTAGCGGCAGAACATATCTTTTACCGTGCGAGCCATCACATGATGAATACCCGGTTTCCCGTTTGCTGTGGGCGGCCCTTCATAAAAAGTAAAAGGTATACCATCCTCACGGGTTTTGAGACTTTTGTCAAAAATCTTATGCTCCTTCCACCAATTCAGCGTTTCAACTTCTGATTTGGGAAAGCTTAATTGCTTTATTTCTTTGAATTTTTTTGCCATAAAAAACTTAGTTCCGGCGAATTGTTTTAAGCCTCAAATATACAAAATATCAGTGAAAAGCTTGTATTCACTTCAATCAAAAAAATCTGGCACTTGACCCTAAGGCTATTGACAAATAATATTGGATTTTCATGAATTAAAGATGAATACCTTTTTCACAACCTATACCTTTGGTATAAACATTAGATAATTTATTATGACTGAATCATTTATACGACCTATTTCTAAGGATAATCCATTTGCAATTGTATTTGTTTGCCTGGGTAATATTTGCCGCAGCCCTACGGCCGAGGGTATCTTTATTCATAAAGTAAAAGAGGCAGGGCTTAAAGATTATTTTTATATCGATTCTGCCGGTACTGCTGCTTATCATGTGGGTGAATCGGCTAATAGCAGGAGTCAGGCCAAGGCAAATGAACATGGTATTCACCTGCCATCTAAGGCCCGTAAATTTGAGTATGCTGATCTTGAAGAATTTGATCTTATCCTTACAATGGACTCTCAAAACTACACAAATATTAAAGAGTTAGACCGAAAAAACAGATTTATTGAAAAAGTTAAAATGATGCGCGAGTTTGACCCACAGCCCGGAAACGGAGAAGTTCCTGATCCATATTATGGCGGACCAGAGGGTTTTGAAAATGTATTTCAGGTGTTAAACCGAAGCTGCAATGCTTTACTTGATTTATTGAAACCTCACATAAAAAAATAATGCTTCCCGACCATATATATCAAAAAATTCAGGACGAATTTGAGTCAGAAATTGTTTCTCAGCAGTCTGTTTATGGAGGAGATATAAATGATGCTGCAAAAATTAATTTAAATGAGGGTAGCACTTTTTTTGTGAAATGGAACAGTTCTGCCCCGGATAAAATGTTTGAAACGGAGGCAAAGGGTCTGAATCTTTTACGCTCT
>JBBDLQ010000153.1:0-2597 GCA_040878765.1 Balneolaceae bacterium
TTCTTTTCGGGTGAGCACATAAAGAATATCTGAATCAGGCTTTTTGTAGAGGCCGGTGATTCCATTTTCAATGGAAAGAAATGAAGAAAAAGTATCTCCGTGATTATCGGAGAAGAGGATATCAGTAGAATCAGAAATAAATACATGTCCTGACTCAGATGGATCTACAGTTAAATAGTGAGGAGGATTTCCTTTGAAATCCGGATCAGAAAATTTCCAAGAACCATTTGATCCTAAATTATCAGAAACAGCTATTTTAGAGGAATATTTAGATATGGAGTAAATATGACTTGTATCGGCATCAAAAAAGAGGTTCTCATAATATCCATTTGAATCTACCAAGGTAAAGTTCTGTGAATAGTGTTCGCTTCGGTATAAATCACCTGCTTCATCGGTGGCAAAATAGAGAGAGTCTATGTCCGGGTGAATCGCAAATACTTTCAGGTCAATATATGCAGAATCGGCATAGGCGAAAAAATCTTCATAATCCTCGAAATCGGGCCAATCTGTACTACGACCGGCAAATGGAATTGTGCTTCCGGTATAAATATATAATGAATCATTATTGGGAGACAGGTAAAACTCTTCTACCCAATAAGAACTGATAGATTCTGATGGGTTCTGCTTTACAACAATAGGTTGCTGAATATTTAATTCATTGCCCAGGTAGTCCGATATACCATATGTGTATTCAAAATAGCTGAATTTAATCCATTTAGGAGGATCTTTATCATAAAATGCATAATCTCTTACACCATAAGAATCGTACATTCCAGCCAGACACCATTCACCATATCCTTCATTGAAAATAATGCTGTCAGATTTGGTGTCAGCGTTGTAGTGAAAAACATCATCTCCGCCATGTTCGACAATATCATTATCATTTCCGGGAGCACAATGATGCAGGCTTTTTTTATAAAACCTATAAAACAAATGCGTAACCCCGCTCGAGTCCTCCATGCCTTTTAGCTCATGGAAATAGGCTTCCTGAATGATATCCTGCCCAAAGCTCCCTGTAGTTCCCGCAATCCCGATTAATAGAATGAGCAGTAATTTTTTCATAAAACGGTATTATAGATTATGTATATAATCTAACGTTTTATGCCATTATTTCAACAATAACATCTTCTTAGTTTTAACAAAATCTTTGGCAATAATTCGGTAGATATACATTCCGCTGGAGTACCGGCTGGCATCGAAATTCACCAAGTGATAACCTGCATTCATTTTCCCATTAACCAACACGGCAACTTTTTGTCCCAATATGTTAAATATTTCAAGCCGTACTTCAGAGGCTTCGGGAAGCCCAAACCGGATATTTGTATTAGGGTTGAAGGGATTTGGATAGTTTTGGCTTAGTTCGAAATCATCCGGAATGCCTTGCAGAAGCTCATTGCTTGTTCCCAGATCTTTTGATGCGAGAATGAAATCTGAAAAGGTGGTGAGATTACCTACAGATAATATTTGTAAATCAGTGTTGAAGTTAACTACACCTCCAATATCTTCAACCGATGTCCAGCTTTCACTTTCATTATTTCTCTTCAGTATAGTCATACTTGATACATTCATAGTATCTATACCATCCGTTTCCGATAAGTCAAATGAAAGACTGTACTGAAACTCAGGTTCCTGATTTGACTCTGTATTCAAATCTATACTCCAGAAATAGTTACCAATGTAAAAAGAGATTCCTTCGGGTATTTCTTCCTCACCGTTAATTTTTTGTTGAGTGGTGATGGTATAATTTCCATCTGAAATTGAATTGAAGTATAGATAAACACCTAAATCTTCGAAATCAGCAACTACATCTGATCCACCTGAAATAGAAATGGAATCAGTCAGAACTAATTCTATATCTATTTGTTTGGTAAGAGAGTCAATCCCACTATCATTATCGGTGACTACAAGTTTGACGTCATAGGTGCCCTCTTCGGTAAATAATACGGATGGGCTTTGTTCAGAAGACACCAAATCATTTCCAAAATCCCAGTTCCACTCCGTTATGGATCCATTTGGGTCTTTAGAATCGGATGATGAATCTGCAAATTGGACTTCCATTCCATCCGAAGTAAGTGCTCTTGTTACTAATGCGAAATTTGGGATTGGCTTATCATTAACTGAGTTTACCGATATCTCGAGGGTGTCAGATACGGTAATTCCTTCTGAATCAGTTGCCTGAATAATTAGTTCATTTGTCCCACTTGAATCCGGAACTGAATTCAGCGTCATTAAACTATCAGTTAAACTTGCAGTGATTGACGATCCAGTTATAGAATAACTGTATGTTAAAGAATTATCTAATGATGATTCTTCATCTGTAAAAACGGTATCCAATCTGGCTAATTCAAAGGGGGTAAAATCTTCATCGAGTACCTGATCACTTAAAGCATTCAATATGGTTGGAGCATCATTGGAGTTTTCAACCATGATCACAAATTCATCGACTGTTGAAGATCCATTGCCGTCTGCTGCTGTTACTTCAATGGTATTTGTCCCAGTATCTGTAACAAGTGGAGTACCAGAAAATGTTCTGGTTGTAGCATCAAAACTTAACCAGGATGGTAACGAGGAGCTGTCCTTTTCAATTGCTGTGTAGG
>JBBDLQ010000154.1:0-2584 GCA_040878765.1 Balneolaceae bacterium
AATTATCGTAGGTAAGCTCTTTTTGAACAAACAAGAAAATGACAATAGAGCAAAGTAAAGCAACTCCAAGCCCAAAGATGTTTATGAAAGAATACACCTTGTTCTTTAACAGGTTTCGGAATGCAATTTTGAGGTAGTTTTTAATCATGGTTTTAAGCTGAGAGCTGACTGCTATTATTTATTCACTTCTTAAACTTTCTACGGGGTTCATAAGTGCGGTTTTTACGGCTTGCCAGCTTATAGTGATAAGAGCTATTAGCATGGTGCCTAATCCTGCAAGTACGAATACCGATAGCCCGATTTCAGTGCGATAGGTGAATTCTTGCAGCCACTGCTCCATTATGATGGTTGCAACGGGAATAGATATCGCAAAACTGATGGCAATCAAGGCCAGGAATTCTTTCGACATTAGTCCCAGCAGGGAGGAAATACTGGCTCCCAGGATTTTACGGATACCTATTTCTTTGGAACGTTTTTCTGCGCTATAGGCCGAAAGGCCAAAAAGTCCAAGGCAAGCTATAAGAATTGCCAGGATTGAAAACGTACTCACAAGGTTTTGGATCCTGGTTTCTGCCCTATACATTTGATCAAAGCGTTGATCTAAAAATGCATAATTAAAGGGTTGACCCGGCGCCAATGAATTCCATTCATTTTCAATAGCAGCAATCATGTCACGTGTGTTTTCAGTTGAAAACTTGAACGCAACATTGCCTGATGAAGGTCTGTTAAAAAGAGCAAGCGGGGTGATATTTTTCCGAAGCGATTCATGGTGAAAATTTTTCATCACCCCCACTATCTCATAACTCACGGTCTGGTTTTGATCAATACTATTATTCTCATGGTCCATAGCATAAGAAGTAATTGATTTACCGATTGGATTTTCGAAGCCGAATTGTTTTACAGCTGCTTCATTCAATATAACAGTTTGGTTATCAGTTGATCTCTGTTCAGAGAAATTCCGGCCTTTAAGTATTTCTATATTTAAGGTTTCTATATAATTTTCATCAACTTCCCATTGCTGAATACTGACGGTGTTATCCTGAGATGGAGATTCCCCTTTAGGCCAGTAAGCCATATCATTACGCCCATATCCTTCAACCGGGAAATAGCTGGAAACTGTTGCAGATTCGATATAAGATTGCTTAAGGATGTCATCTTTAAAAGCCTGAATACCGCTGCTGCTTCCAATAGCATATGCTCCTTCAACAATCACAACCTGTTCTTTCTCAAAGCCGATATTGGTGTTCTGTATAAATTGAAGCTGATCATTAATAACTAATAATCCGACAATTATGACGATGGAAATCGAAAACTGGAACACAACCAATCCCTTACGAAACCGCCCGTGTCCTTTTCGCTCAAAAAAGGTTCCTTTAAGCACTTTTACCGGTTGAAAAGAAGAAAGCATTGCCGCCGGGTAAGAGCCTGCCAATAAGCCTGTGATGGTAACAATGCCAATAATAATCAGGGTAATGGGAAGGTTAGTAAAATAGTCTGTAGTGATGCTTCTACCCGCAAGCTCACTAAAAAATGGCAGTGTAAGTTCTACAATGAATAGAGAAATGAAAAGGGCTATATAGCTCAGAATAAGAGATTCCAGTAAAAACTGGATAGCAAGTTTTGATCGATCTGATCCCAAACTTTTCCTGATACCCACTTCTTTTGCCCGTTGAGATGAACGAGCAGTCGATAAATTCATAAAATTTATACAGGCCAAAAGGAGTATAAAAATCGCTAACCCTGAAAAAATATATACATAGGAAATGCTTCCATTAGGTTCGAATTCACCATTCAGGCTCGAATATAAATGAATACTTTCCAATGGCTGAAGCCGATATTCCAATCGGTTGCCGGCTGCTTCAAATTCTGCAATGGTAGTCCCCAAAAATTGTTGTACCTGAGGCTCTATATAGGTTTTCTTTATGATTTCGAAGTTTTCCCTGAATTCATCTGGACTTACTCCTTTTTTCAACAGCAGGTAGGTTCTGAAATTATTACTCATCCACATATTATTATCGGCTTCATCGTTGCTTGCCATTGATAGCAGAAAATTAAAATGAAAATGGGATGTGGCCGGCATATCCTCAAAAACACCCGTTACTTCTAATTCAATATCATTCTGAATTGTTAGGCTTTGACCAATTACATCTGTTGTCCCAAAATATTTTAAGGCTGTTTTTTTGCTTATAGCTATCGTATTTGGGCGTGATAATGCAGTTTGCGGTTGGCCATGAATAAGGGGAATAGTAAATACATTGAATACTGAAGAGTCGGCGTAAACAAAGCCTTCTTCCCTAAAATTTTGCTGATCTTTATTAACCAGCAAAGAGCCAAGAGGACGTAAGCGGGCCACTGCTTCAATTTCCGGAAAATCACTTTTTAGCGTTGGACCCATGGGGGCCGGAACAGATGCCATCTGTAGGTAACTGCCGCTGAAATCAATGTGTGAGGTCACACGATAAATGCGTTCAGACTGCTTGTGATGTTTGTCATATGAAAGCTCATGAGTAACATACAGCAATATGATAATGCACGTAGCCAATCCAATTGCAAGTCCAAAAATATTGATGGAAGAATACACCTT
>JBBDLQ010000155.1:0-2515 GCA_040878765.1 Balneolaceae bacterium
CTTGTTTGTCATTTCGAACGTAATGAGTGAGTGGATACGAACGAATGAAGCTGAGCTCAGAGCGAAGCGTCACCCACGCAGTGAAATCTAAAGAAGTTTGAATGGGCATTGTTGCTGAATGTAATTGATTTGCGATAGATCGATGGACCGATTAGCGATTTGTGATTCACTCTCGTTCCCAAGCTCCAGCTTGGTGAACGCCGTCGGAGAAGCTCCAGCTTCGAGTCCAGGAAATGGGCATCCCGCACAACGTTGGTTGCCCAACCCTTCGAAAACCAACTGAAGGTTATTAACCAGTCAGCCCCGGGTTTTTCTTGGTTGTTTCAGCTACCCGGGGTTGCATTCACTCGCGTGAATTTACCCCGGGTTATGCACGTGTGACCCCGTTCGGGGTCTTCATTTCCTTTAAGTCTGCGACCAATATAGCCATGAAAGAGAGATGCTTCTCTTCGCTTCCCGGCTACCGCCGGTGAAGGCTCGTTCAGCATGACAAACGGGAGCGGGTAGACAACCAAAGCCGCCACCGGCGGCTTATTCATTGTTAATTAATAACATTGTCATCCTGACGAGAGAGCGTAGTGCATACGTAGCGAACGAGGAAGGATCTCCTTTTTATCCTGGATTTGTTCTCTTCAAATATTCCCCCGGTTTAAACGCTGTTTTCCCGGTTTCGAACATCAGTTTGACATAGGGTGTGCATAGTTTGCAATTGGTGCTGCAGAATTTATGCGCCTGAAGTTCCTTAACGGTGGTAAGATTATTGGCCTCTGCATATTCCTTGATCTCGGAAAATTCCTTTTCATGGCAAATGCATCGGGTGACAAAATATGGACTCATGGCTGTTTAAAATGTTTTCCAAGTTTGAGATCCTGCCCCTGATAATTGCTGTCAATTTCTTCGCCGTATACAAAATCGGGGCGCTCGGCATTGGGCTCAAACTGCATGCTGAACATCGTCTGTCCGTCTTCGATCATAAAGGGAACATCGTGGGAACGGACTTCCAGCACGGCCCTCGCGCCTTTGTCTTCCGGAGTTCCCCCAAAGCCGCTGTCAAAAAATCCGGCGTAGTGTGTTCGCAGTTCTCCTGAGCCGGTGTCGTAGGCCATCATCTCGCAGGCAAGGTGACCCGGAACCCGGATTCGTTCTTTGGAGGCAAATATATAAAAGGCTTCCGGCTCCAAAATAAACTGATCGCTTTGCCGCGCATAAATAGGTTCCCAAAATTCGTCCACTTCATAATGTCCGATCTTTTCGAGGTCGATGTAGTTGTTATGTTTTTTGGCTTTGTAGCCGATGATTTCCCCTTTCTTGCCTTTCAGATGCACGCTCATGAACAAGCCCCGCTTCACCTTTATTTTCTCCATCGAAACCGGATTTCGGTCTTCATTGAACAACAGCGGGTCGGCACCGTGCACCCGAAGCAGATCCTGATCCGATAACACCTCAAACCCATGGCGTACCCGAAGCTGATTTAACCGCTGCCCCGTTTTCACTTTTATAGAAAAGGATTTGGGCACCACTTCCAGGTATAAATTTCCTTTGTATCCCGGCGTAATTTCTTCAAACCTGTGAGAATAATCGGTGATCACGCGGGTGAAGACATCCAGCCGGCCGGTAGAGCTTTTTGGATTGGCCTTGGCGGAAAGTGTTTCGATTGTGCCCAGTTTTATATCATTCATTTCCTCACTGCCGTTAAATAATCCCCTTTGAATGGTGTTGTTAGATTCCGGCATATTCAGGCTTTCCAGCAGCGGGATGATGTACACGCAGTTTTGCTCGAGCACCGCCCCGTCTTTAATGGAAAATGAATATTGCCTGAGATTTTCGATCTTGTCTTCAACCGTATCATTTTCGGGCAGAAAACTGCACCGCACCCGGTAGGCAACTTCCCCCAAACGTAAATCGATGGAGTTGGGTTGAAATTGATCATCTGATATTGGGTAGTCAGGTTCTGAGGTAATGATTCCCAGCTCGTGAAGGAGCTTAAGTTTTTGAACCGGTAAAATTCCTTTGGTGCGAAGCTGTACTTCTTTCAGAGTCTCGGGCATATTGAATTTGAGTGCTTGGTTTGGCAGGAAGATAACGAGCAAGATGGAATATTCAATAACCAATATTCATCGCGGAATATTCTTCCAAGGGTATGCCTTCGAGAGAATGCCGTGGACGAGTTTAAACTGTGATGGGTGGGATGTTTGGGATAAGCTGCAATAATATTGCGTAAGGCGGACAGCCTTGTCAGCCCGTTAGTATATGGGGCAGTTTAAGTACATAGTAATTCTGTTTCTAATTGATATGCGATTGATCCGCCCACGGCTTCAGTCCGGGGTACCAAAGTCGCCAAGCAAAAACTGCTCCATCGGAGCAGCATGTTTATAAAAACTCCGAACCTCCAGAACGCCCTCGCGCCGTAGGTGCGATATGTTCCCGTAGCAGTTCGGAAGCTGGATGCCATCTCAACATAACGTCCCTAAGGGACGTGGATACGAGACGTACATTCTTTCTTTTTTACAAACAT
>JBBDLQ010000156.1:0-9858 GCA_040878765.1 Balneolaceae bacterium
GGTACTTTTATAAGTCGTTGCACAAAACCAATGATGGGCTGATTATGTGCCTTTACATGTTCCAGGTATATGAATTTCCCCTCCGGCTTCAATATTCTTTTGATTTCGGAAATGGCCTTTTCCGGATCTTTAACAGAACACAGTACGAGACTGCTAACTACCATTTCAGCAGAGGCTTCGGATAACGGCATTTCCTCTGCAAAAGCTTCATATACAACTAAATCAATTTCAAAATTCTGTGCCCGTTCCCTTAATATTCTATGCAATCCCGCATTTGGTTCTATAGCAATAACTTTTGTACCAGGTTCCAGATACCGGAAGTTTGCTCCATAGCCTGCCCCAATTTCCACAAGCTCCTCAGGGTGACCGATGAACAGTTTTCTCTTCCGGCTGCCATATTTATAGTGCATGTAAGCATCAACAACCGAGAAAAACCAATATGTTATTTTTTGAATCAATTCGTGCTTAATTTGTTTATGTGAGTAGATAACTCAAAAAAATGAATTTTCCAGACTATTGCCTCATAAAAAGAATCTTAAAACGATATCAACAAAGAATATCATTGAATTAAAACCATATCTGGATGAATTGGTTCGGGAAATTGAAAACCCTTCCTATATAAATGATGATCCCGTTCAGTTCATGCATGTTTTTGAGGCTAAAAACGATAAAGAACTTGCAGGGTTTTTCGCGGCAACCATGGCATGGGGAAGGCGCGATATCGTAAATATAAAAGTTGAAGATTTACTGCAGCGCATGGATTATAAACCGGCGGAATTCATTGGAAATTTTTCAGATAGTGATGCTGCGAACTTCGATGGATTTAAGCATCGCACGTTTAAACCTATTGATTTGTACTGGCTCACCAAAATCCTGCAAACGATCTTGCTCAAATTTCAAACCTTTGAAGCATTTTGGGCATTCTGTTCAGATAAAGCCAAAAGAGAGCAAAGGGAATTAGTCGCCGTATTTCATGAGCAATTTTTTACGTTTCATCCCGAAATTGCCCACAGAACCCGAAAACACGTTTCCAACCCTGAAAAAAACAGCTCGGCAAAACGATTATATATGTACCTGCGCTGGTGTATCCGAAAAGGAAGTACTGTTGACCCTGGAACCATGAATTTTATTTCACCTTCAGAATTAAAAATCCCATTGGATGTACACGTTGCACGGCAAGCAAGAAAATTAGGCCTGCTCTCGCGCCACCAAAACGATTGGAAATCGGTAATTGAACTTACCAAGAAAATGAAGCTGTTAGATCCCAAAGACCCGGCCAAATACGATTATGCCCTTTTTGGAATTGGGGTATTAGGCTCTGAAATACCTGATAATTTAGTGATAAACAAACAAGTGAAGTAGCCCGCCCCAACACAGGGAACAAGGGGTAAGAAAGCTAAATTTTTTGTATTTGATCGGGTCACAGCAAAATATTCAGCAGAGTATATGCTTTCCCTGGTCACACACGCTCTGCGTTGTGATCAAGTGTTTTAGATATTTGCCCTGGTTACACACGCTCTGCGGTGTAACCAAATATTTTAGATATTTAACAGCAACGTTTTAAAACAGCTAAAGAGTTTGTATATTAAAGGCTCCCGATAATGGGAATCAAATTAAACGAAAGGATGTGATACTTCATGTTAGGAGTCGAAGTAAAAGACAACGAAAGTGTTGATCGCGCAATAAACCGCTTTAAAAAACTGATAACCCGGTCACGTATTCTCAATGAATACAAAGATCGTCAGCAGTTTACGAAGCCATCTGTTGAGCGGCGCGAAGCTTTGAAAAAAGCAAAACGTGAACAACGACGTCGCAATCGCGAAAACTTCTAAACGAAGTGTAACGAATTCGAGCCCTCTGGTTTTTAACCGAGGGCTTTTTTTATGGCTTCGTGTAAATAACGAACACCGCTTTTATGTTTGGTTCCCGGAAGCACCAACTGCGAATATCCCAGTTTTTTGGCTTCTTTTTCCCGCTGTTCAAGATGTGGAACCGTTCTCACCTCGCCCCCCAATCCAACTTCCCCAATAAATGCCATATGAGAAGTAATTGGTTTATCCGTCAGGCTTGAAACTAATGCGCAACATACTCCTAAATCTCCGGCAGGATCACTGAGTTTGAACCCCCCGGCAATATTCAGGTACACATCGTGGCTCGAAAAATTCTTTCCCACTCTCTTCTCCAAAACCGCAAGCAGTAAAGCCAGTCTGTTACGGTCAAAACCATTGGCTGTTCTTTGTGGTGAGCCGTATGATGACGGAATTACCAATGCCTGAACCTCGATCAGCAGCGGGCGTGTTCCTTCCATGGTACAAACTATTGCATTACCGCTCACTCCAGATGTTTTGTCCGATATAAAAAGTTCCGACGGATTGGTAACTTCAACAAGCCCATCCGATTTCATTTCAAAAACACCAACTTCCTGTGCTGCTCCAAACCGGTTTTTAAGCGTTCGAAGCAAACGGTAGGTATATTGTTTGTCTCCTTCAAACTGAAGCACAGTATCAACCATGTGTTCCAAGACCCGGGGGCCTGCAATATCGCCTTCTTTGGTCACGTGGCCAATTACCAGCGTAGTGATATTTTTCTTTTTTGATAACTGCTGAAATAAAGCCGCGCATTCTTTTACCTGTTGAATACTGCCCGGCATACTCGATAATTCCGTGCGGTAAACGGTTTGGATGGAATCCACGATCAACAAATCAGGCTGCATTTTCTGGGCTTCCGCGATTATAGAATCAACCTGGGTTTCGTTATAAATGAATAGATTCTCAGATTCAACCCCAAGCCGGGCTGAACGCTGTTTAATTTGCCCGGCTGATTCCTCGCCTGCACAATACAATATGGTAAGCTCAGGATTCGATTTTGCAATTTGAAGAGTTAAGGTACTCTTTCCCACCCCCGGTTCACCGCCAATTAAAATATAGGATCCCGGGAGAAATCCGCCGCCTAAAACCCGATCCAGTTCTGAAATATTACTTTTAAAACGGCTTTTTTCTGAAGTTTCAACTTCCTCCAGTTTTTGCGGGGCTTTTGAGGAATCCAGCCCATCCACTTTAGCTTTGTGCTTTGATGATGACTTTTTCGAAACTGTTTTTTCGGTGAATGTATTCCATTCACCGCAAGAGGGGCAGCTTCCGTTCCATTTTGGGGAAATATATCCACAATTGGAACATTCGAACTGAGTCTTCACCTTCGCCATAATTAATCCTGTTGCTTAATTTCAACAACCTTCTGGTTAAAATACCAGGTTGTAGCCATGATGCCCAAGCCAATACTAATGTAGTAGCTAATAATTCTCCATAAGAAAACAGCAAGTCCAATAAATCCTTCTCGTGTAATTAATGGCCCCTGGAATAACACAAATAATCCCTCGACTCCGCCACTTCCGCCAGGAGTTGGAATAATCAGGAAGGCAAGGTTCATCGCTAAACTTCTTAATACGGATAACACTTCCGGTGCAGGCAATAAACTCAGAACTACAATGGTAGGAAGTGCGATCCTGGCCAGCCACGACATGGTTGATAATAGAAACGCTTTTACTATAAAGTTGAATGGTTTTTTGCGTAATTGGTGGGCGTAATTTTCCAGATTTTCAGTCTCTACTTCAACCTTATCACTTATTTTGCGCAAAAAGGGAAGCTTGAATATCACTTTAACGACTTTTTTTATAGCTGCAGGATTCACCAAAACCCCATAAGCTAATAAAGCTGCATAACTCAATAATCCAACATATAAAAGACCCATAGATACATCGCCCACTAAACCAATTTCAGGGGGAATTACTTCATAAAAAATTCCCGCAACCAATAAAATAGGAATGGCCATAGCAAACCAAATTTGATCAAGAAGTACTCCGTATAAAATAATGGCACCAGAATCGCCTAACTTCAGTCCTTCCCTAGTCATAGCGTAAGTAGCCATTGGTGCCCCGCCTATAGTTGACGGTGTGACAGCTGAGGTAAAATCCCAGGCCAATACTACCCGGATTGATGCATACCAATTCAGCTTTTTTTCAGATAAAAACCTGATTTTAGCTGCCGAAAACCAAACTCTTAACAGAGATACCACAACAGCAATAACTAAGCCTGGCAATCGCTTTGGTGCGAGATGTTCTAATACTCCTGGCGTGTAGGTATAGTAAATTACCGCCGCCATGGTCGATAAACTTAATGCCACAGAAATAATTAAATATTTCTTGGAAAAGAACGATTTTGGCTGATTTATATGTGTAGTTTGGTTGCTCAATTATTAATTATTGGGGAAGAATAAGAGAAGCTTGTATAAAAAAAGCCTTACAGGTAAACCTGCAAGGCTCATTTTATCAATAGCATTTAAGCTAGTGTGATTTCATCATTCAGATAAACATCCTGTATCATATTCAGGAGTTTAACACCTTCTTTTAATGGACGCTGAAATGATTTTCGGCCGCTTATTAAGCCCATTCCACCAGCTCTTTTATTAATGATTGCAGTTTTTACAGCATCTGCGAAATCGTTAGAACCGGAAGCGCCACCGGAGTTAATTAAGCCTGCACGACCCATGAAGCAATTTGCTACCTGGTAACGGGTGAGGTCGATCGGGTGATCTGTAGTCAATTCGGTGTAAATGCGTTCGTCTAATTTACCGTAACTGGAATCGCCAGAATTAAGCGCTTTATAGCCACCATTGTTATTTGGCTGCTTTTGTTTAATGATATCGGCATTTAGCGTCACACCAAGGTGATTGGCCTGTCCGGTTAAATCGGCTGAAGCATGGTAATCAATGCCATCTACTTTAAAAGCACTGTTTCGTGTGTAGCACCAAAGGATGGTAGCCATTCCAAGTTCATGTGCATATTCAAATGCCCGGGCAACTTCAACAATCTGACGGTTAGATTCCTCAGAACCAAAATAGATAGTGGCCCCAACTGCAGCAGCTCCCATATCATAGGCCTGATCAATAGTACCGAACATGATCTGATCGTAAGTGTTTGGGAAAGTCATCAATTCATTGTGATTGATTTTAACCACAAATGGAATTTTGTGAGCATACTTTCTGGAAACTGATGCAAGTGCACCAAAAGTTGATGCAACTGCATTACATCCGGCTTCTATAGCCAGATTTACAATATTGTCCGGATCAAAATAATCTGGATTTTTAGCAAATGATGCGCCCGCAGAATGCTCAATACCCTGGTCAACTGGCAAGATCGACAGATATCCGGTTCCGCCTAAACGACCATTATTTAATATCCGCTGCAAATTTTGTAAAACACGGTTATTTCTATCCGAATGATACCAAACTTCATCAACATAACTCCCGGATGGTTTAATTAAACGGTCGGTGCTGATCGTTTTACATTCATGATTAAGAAGATCCGATGCTTCATCTCCCAGAAGCTCTTCGATGCTATTAATTCCAAGTGACATAATATATTTTCCCTTTTTAAATTGGTTTTTAAGTAAGTGAGTAAGTAGTCTTAAAATATAAGCCTAAAACAGGGAAATGGCTAAAATGAAGTAAAGGAAATTAGATTTCCTTTCTCTATTTACATATCAGGCATTTTGTTTCAGGATTTGATTCAAAAGGATTCTTACCAGGCAGGAATTTTAACTTTGGTAATGAAGATGGGATGAAGATTAATCTACTTTTACCAGTTATGTTAAACTGAACACTATTAATACAATTCATTTCCCCACTATTCGAAACTGATATTCTAGGCTTTCACCTATGTCATCTACCAAGGTAAGTGTATGGTGTCCGGGCTTGGGCGAAAGCGGCATTTGATGAATACGGTTCGTTTCGCCAACAAAGTGGTTATCCAGATGCCAGAATACTCTCGCCTTATCAACGCGATGTGCCACTTCAAAAACTGTTTTTCCCTGGCTTCCATCCAGTTCAACTGGCACAAAGATGATGGAAGTTTTATATGGATAAACCAGCTTCATAGAAGCTATATCCTCATTTTCACACCCCGGCTTCATTTCAGGCAGAGGCTGGTATCCTGCATTACTTTTTCTGTAATACCATTCCTCCACCGGAGGCAATACAAATCGATTCACAGCTTTCATAGAAAAAACCTCATTACAACTTGAATTTACCTGCCATTGCTCGTTTTCATCCACATGAATCTGTATATGATAGGGGCATACACCCGTTATTAAACCTGGAGTGGGAACAGAAATGTGATCTGTTGTCTCACAATACTGACCTGCGCGGTATCCGCTCTTGCGACATATTTCCACTTTCTCCATTTCATAAATTGGTTCATTGAACCAACTCGTTTCAGGCAATAGATCAAAAACATCAAAGAGAATGGGAGCTGCTGTACGGATTCCCGTTAACCCGGGCCGGCCTTCTCCATCTGCATTTCCCACCCAAACTCCAACTACATATTCAGATGTAATACCCACCGCCCATCCGTCACGATAGCCAAAGCTGGTTCCGGTTTTCCAGGCTACTTTTCGGGAGTGCTCAAATTGCCGCCAAAAAGTTTCATCCTCGGGCCGATTCACCTCAACCATTGCTTCAAGTGTACTCCATACTGCGCCGGGATTAAGTGCAAATGATTCCCCTGTTTTAGTACCAGAACTTTTTTCTTTACCGAGTTTAAAATTCTGCTTCACAAATCTCCTGGTTTCAGGCTCTGCAGCATTATAGGAATTCATCATAACAGCTATAGCCCCGTATGCGGAAGTGATATCTAATAAAGTGCCTTCAGCTCCTCCCAAAATCAGAGAAAGTCCATAATGTTCCGGGGCTTTATTGATAGTTTTCAATCCCATTTTATTCAGATAATAATGGAATTTCGGAACGCCAAATTCCTGCAGCATATAAACCGCAGGCACATTTAGAGAGCGAGCCAATGCGTCAGAAGCGTGCACAGCACCGTCATAAGATCTGGTGAAATTTTTGGGTGTATAACCCGAAAACTGGGACGGAATATCCGGCACCAGTGTATGAGGCAGAATTTCCCCGTCATTTAATTTCAGCATATATAAAAAGGGCTTCAGAATACTTCCCGTGCTTCTGGGAGCCGAAGCTACATCCACATAATTCTCATCACCGGCTTCAATATCCCGGGTATTTCCAGCATAAGCTACTATTTCCTGATTTTTCACATCCAGTACCACGACAGCTGCATTATGGATTCCATTCCCCTCTAACTGCCGATGATGACGCTCCACTACCTGATTTACTTTTTGTTGAATAGGCTGATTGATAGTTGATGTGAAAACTGTTTCCTTTTCTTTTCCTGTATAAAGCTTGGCGAGTACATGCGGAGCATCACGAGGCAGGCCGAGTGGGTGCTCCGGTATAGGTTCTAACAGTGCAAGATTGTAAGACAAAGAATCAATTATTTCTTCATGAAGCAGCTTTTTCAATAGCCGGTCTCTTTTTTGGCGAAGAGCAACCCGGTTTCTGCCGGGATGAATGAGTCCTGGACTGTTTGGCAATACAGCAAGAGTGGCCGATTCTGCCCATGATAGCATAGCAGGGTTTCGACCATAATATCTCCATGATGCCGCTTCTAATCCAACTACATTCCCGCCAAATGGAGCGTGTGCTGTGTATAAAGCCAAAATTTCCTTTTTGGATAATGACAACTCTAAGCGGATTGCCATTATCATTTCTTTGATCTTTTGCCGGAGGGTGCGGTCTGTATTTTTTTCAGACAGGCGGATTACCTGCATGGTGATGGTACTGGCACCGCTAACTACTTCACCCGCTTTGTAATTCTGAATCATAGCCCGGCCTACAGCCAATGGATTTACCCCGGGGTGATTATAAAAATGGCGGTCTTCAAATTCAAGAAGCGCCTGTTCAAACTTTTCGGGAATTTCTTCTGCAACCGGGAACCGCCACTGTTCATCATCAGCAATTTTAGCCCCCATCAGTTTTCCGTTATGGTCTTTAAGAACTGTTGAGTAGGTGGTTTCAAACAACGGATTGGGCAGTGCAAACCAAAATGCAGCCAAAAGTAACAAGCACACCAATACCATTCCGGCTTTTAAATATTTTGAAATCTTAAACCGGTTTAAACTGAATGATATGTGATGACTTTTTTTCATCTTCAAATCGGAATTACGGAGTTTGAACTTTTACCCATTTACCCGCACTTCTTGCACTGATGGTTTCATCATACATAGCAGAAGTAGTAACAGCTGGATAGTAAAAATCGCCGGCATAGCTGGCATTTAGCTGCACCCGGAAAATCTTACTTTTATTTGGTGCGAGGTCGAAATAGGTATAAACCCGGTCGTCCCGAATATCCTGGTAATCATAATTTGAAACGGGTTCGCTGAAGGCTTCATCATCCATGCGGGTATTTCGGATTTCCCATCCCGATGGAAAAACCTGCGACAGTGCCATCTCTTCGTAACTTCCTCTTAACCCAGGATTTGTAATGGTAACTTCAGCCACAAAATCAGTTCCCTGTTCAAGTAAGCCCGGATCTATGGTTGCACCATTCAAATTAGTAAAACGTACTTTTTGAACTAAACTGTTTGAGGTCGAGATAGAATCGCCAAGAAGTGGAGTGCCTTCAATAATAAGACGGGCATATAATGTGCCTTTACTATTATTTACCAGCTCAAAATTGTTTGTTTTATATTCATCTACCCTAACCGGAGTTTGAATAATAATTGCTCTTGAATCAATACTTCCAGTTTCCTCTTCATTGATAGAAAATGTAGCCTGCATTTCTTCTGCGGCCGTAAATTTATCCAGAAACTTTGAAATGGCTATTAGGCTATAAGCTGTAGTTTGGGTACTCATCCATTGTTCGGAACTTAGCTCACTGGAAATATCACGCACAATAAGTGCAGCGTCATCCTGTCGATCCATTATGCTGAGTGTTTCAAGAATCATAGCACGATCGCGCAGAGAGGATCCATAGCTGTTTGAAAGCTCCCGGTAATTTTCAACTGAAGTGCTGACACCGGTTAGTATATCCTGAGCAACTTCATTTTGACCAGCCAACGCATATGCCGCGGCCAGCCTCCATTTCGATTGCGTGGAAAGATTTACTTTCTCGCGAAGTCGGTTCATAGCCCCAAGTTCCGGAGAATTTGCAAGAGCAAGTGTATAAAGCCGGTAAGCCTGTATTAAATCCGACCTGCGATAACCCTCATTTTCTCTCCAGTTTCTTGCTCTCTCCTTCTGAAAACGGGTGATTTTATCCATAAAATCTGACGGCACATAATAACCTTCATTTCTTGCTTCCAGTAAAAAGTGATACGCGTATGTAGTACCCCATGAATTCGGGTCTTCATTTCCGGGCCAGTATGCCAACCCCCCGCTGTAGGTTAGGAATTTTTGCATTCGTTCAATTCCGCCATCTACATTTTTCTGGATATCTACTTTCTTATCATCGGGGAGCTCCATCACCTTAGAAATAAATAATTGCGGGAAAACGGCAGATGTGGTTTGTTCTATACAACCATGTGGAAAGCGTGTCAAGTATCCGAGGCGTTTCCCAAAATCTATAGGTGGAATCCGGGAGACTTCCAGCATAGCTGTATTGGTTCCAGTCATACCCTGAGGTTCAAAACTTTCCGTCCAGCTTTGTCCGGCTTCTACAATTTTGGACCGTACGTCCACAAAAGGTGAATTAGGATTTCTAACCGCAATTTCAATTTCATGGTGAGCCGACTCTCCCCCGCCTATAGCTACAACCCGGACTTTACCAACTCCTATCTGATGAATTGTTTTGAGTTTAAAGATAACCACCTGATCGCCAGGTTCAGTGAAATTCAGGGTAGTTCCTGCATCCCCATCAATTTCAAAAAACTCATTTGTTTCTAACCGGATCTGAACATTCTTTACTTTTTCGTTCATTGCAAAAACACTTACCGGCAGGCTCACGGTTTCACC
>JBBDLQ010000156.1:9958-15166 GCA_040878765.1 Balneolaceae bacterium
CGGATCAACCGGTTTAGCTTCTCCATCTCCTCCAATAGCCATAATCCGGGAAAGGTTTCCTGCATAAGCATCACTCACAAATTGATACATATCCCAGGTTTTTACCCCCAAAGCCTCGCGGGCATAAAAATAATGGTGAGGTACCGGAGTTTGAAAATTTGTCAGATCCAGCAGTCCATCATCTACCATGGCTATGGTGTAGGTCATGGCTTTACTGTTTTGTTCCCTGACATCTACTTGTACAGTGCTTTCAGGGCGAATTTCATCGGGCAGATTAACCACAGGTTCCAGTTTTGTAGCAGGATCCTCCACTGAAACCGGAATCACTCCATACATGCGTAGTGGAAGGTCGTTATTTTGCTGACCATGGGGCTGAATGTGCATCACATGGGCATACACATTGGGCGTCATATTTTTATCAGCGGAAATTGTAACTATCGTTTCGTCGGTTTTCCCATCTACCCAAAACGTATTCAGCACTTTTGAGCCGCTTTCCAAGCTAACAAGAATACGACTTCCTGAGCTGCTGGGAATGGTCAGAGAAATATCATCACCAACTTCGTAAGTATCTTTATCTGATGTAAATGTGAGGCGTGCCGGACTCACTGATTCATTCCTTCCGCCGTACCAGCTAAAATACACCATAGAACTTGCTGAATGTCTGCCTTGCTTATCCTGAACCCGAACCAAATACCGGCCGCCCCTCGCGTTTTCAGGAAGTTTTATGTTAATTACCCCGCTGCCATCCTGCCCCGTTCGGACTTCGCCCGATAATACTTCATTTACATTTTCACGCTCAAAATAACTGCTCAAATCTTCCGTACCACGCTCCCACCACCATCGCCAGCGGATGTTATACACCTTCACTTCCAAGTCAATTCCTGGGATGGGATTTCCATCAACATCCACTGAAACCACTTCAAAACGATGCTTTTCATTTCGATCCAGCCAATCCCAATAATTATTCTGATCTACGGCCGGTGGTTTTATGCCAGTAATTATCCGAAACGGATAATAATGGGTACTTGAACGGCCAATACTGAAATTGCCTGAAGGTTCAAAAACACGCGTTCTCAGGTTCACCAATACCCGGGCCGGTCCCTCACTCAGCCTGTTAAAACGGTGACTGAAATTAGCTTTGCCCTGATCGTCAAGCGTTCCTTCAAAAATGGATTCAGGAGAAGAAGAAAATGAAATAGTTGCATCATCAAAACTAAAAGCAGGATAGTCGTTTAACGATATGGCTGAAGGGCGCATACTCATTTCCACATCCGCTTTCATATTTCTGGCTATAGCACCATGCAGCCATCTTGAAGACAGGGTTGCTTGTAACTGACGATTGGCTGCAGTCACTTTTTCTTCCGCAAAATCAACTTCCACTTTCAGCCGATTTGGTTTTACCGACTCTATTTTGATCTGTTTACTGAAAGTAATTCCACCAACTTTTGCCTGAAGCTGCCAATTCCCGGTCGGATCTTGTTTCTCAGTCTCTGTTTGATAAACATAAAAACCATTCACACCCGAAGTAAGTGTCTGTTTGTCCGTTAACTGTCCTGATGGGTTTTTCAATTCAAAAATCACGGGATGATCATCGGGCAACACATCGTTATCATCTTCCAATATTAATGTCACAAACAGTGAATCGCCCGGGCGCCACACTCCGCGTTCCCCATACAAAAATCCCTTAACCCCTTTTACCATCCGCGCTCCAGATACATCAAAATCACTTACGGAAAGGGCATTTCCGTCATTTACTTTCAAATACCCTTTTTGGCCATTAATACTTGCGATCAGGTAAAAAGAATTTCGGTGTGTTTGTAAAGTCACCTTTCCTTCAGCATCGGTTGAACCCGTGGTAATTTCCTGTTGTTGATAATCGAATGCAGAAACCTGAACCCCGCTTTTAGGTTTTGCAGTAAGCAAATCTGTAATAAATACTGTGATTTGCTGTTCATCAGCATTCTTAGCGATGATACCTAAGTCGGATGCTAACACATTCCGTGAAGACCGAATGCTTGAATTGTAATAACTTACATGGCAGGGATTGTCTCTTTCTCTCCAGTTATACCCATGAGGGTACCTATTACTCGAATAATTATTCCAGTAGTCCTGCTCCGCATATCCTTCATATTCCCAGCTACCCATTTCAGTATTTGTGGTATTTCCTTCCCCGCATGGATATATGGAATGAATATCTCTGAAGCCAATTTCAACCTGATATATTGCACCAGGTTCTGGTGTTATCAGCTTTGACAGATCCAGTGCATAATTATTCCACTCACCGGCATCCACGCTGCCCAAACGCGACAAGGGCACTGCCCCGGAAAAAACCGGCCGTCCTACTTTTTCGATATTCCAGATTGGAGAATGGTTCAGTTCATAATCTTGCAAAAACTGGCCAATATTGTTTTCAAACACCCGAATTACCCTAACATCCACAGCTCCCAGGCTTACAGCTTTAAATGGAAACAACAAATCATTAGAGCGCGGAATAATGGTCCCTTTACCCAGTAATTCAACCCTGGGTTTAGGTTGATAAAACTGAATTTGCCGGTTTACTTCCATCCCTAGCCTTTTACCATCGAGGTTTTTGATAGCCGGATCTATCCGGAGATTTTGTACTCCGGTATTTCGCTGGCGGGGATTTACCGTAATTTTATTTTCATTAACAATAAAATTCAGATTACCCGTATTATCAATACTAACCAGGCCGTTCAGATTTTGACGGGGATCAAGCGGATCTGAAAAAGTAAGCTCAACCCTGGGATTTTCATCCCGAAACACCATAATATCCATCAATTCAAATGCCCCGATTGGAATGATATCAAAAGATTTTTTACCCTTGGCATCAGCTCCAATGGGAGAGCCATCCCAAGATATTACCAACTCCGACTTTTCCTGCTGCCGTTGAATATCGTTAATCTGAAATTGATGCGTTCTTTTAGCCCCATCCTGTTTCCAATCTATTGCCAATGTGTTCCCGGCTTGCCGGGCTTCCAGTAGTCTCCTGACGGATGCCAAATCGGCCGCATCGGCAGTATGCAATTTGCCGGTAAGCCGCTGTTGGTTCCGGTTTTGAACCTGGGTTTGAAGTGCAGCAAATTCTATTTCAAGATCTTGCCGGATAGTAGTAATATTAAATCTGAATTCTGATTTACCTTCCTTTACTTCAAATAAACGGCCTAAATTGAACATCACTGTATAATCGCGGTCATTATCCAATTTAACAGACGGTTTAAAAACAACTGTGGTATTATTGACCCATTCCACATTGCCGGAAACAGAAGGATCAAACTGAAATAAACCACTGGTTAGCTGTTTATTTTCATCTACCTGCTTAGTAAGAGTAACCGCAATTTCACCTTCCGAACTTATTTGTCCCGAGGTATATCCCGAAATATATTCTGAATATTCGGAAGGGATGGTAAATTGGCTTGTTTTTGTGTCTGAACAGGAAGCAATTATTATAAAAACAAGCAACCAATGGAATAGTCGTATAAATTTGAACATGATAATCTGGTATTAAATAAGCTTTAAGTACTAAGTAGATTAGAGGCATTTTACTGAAAAAAGTTCACCCCAAAAAACATTTTCTCAGATACCTTAAATGATGAGTTTACCATTGATGCTAATTTAAGATAAGCATAGCCGTAGAGAACATTATATTATCAAAATTATGAAGCGAAATACTAAACCAGGATGGCATTAAAGCCTACAACTACCCTCGTGGATATTCCCCGGATTGGACTACAAATCATGACGCTTTTTCAAATCAGTTTGTCAAAATGTAAATCCGGATATAAAAAATGACAGACTGAAACAGAGTCAAATTATTTTGGCACAGGTTTTGTAAATGTTAAAGTGTCGAACATATGAGTGTCGGCAATGGGTAAAACCCTATGATCTTTAAATTTTAACCAATTAATTTAAAAGGAGGAATGACCCTATGTTGATGCGAACAAATACAGGCAATACGCCTGCACTGTGGAATGATAATACAACTACAGCCCCTCTTAGAATATCTGATTGGATAGATGATATTTTTGAGGATGCGCTGAACTGGCCACAACCAAGTACTTCAACCTTTGTGCCGGAATTTAATGTATATGAAACCGACAAAGAGTTTGAAGTTTCTGTTGCGTTGCCGGGCATGAGTAAAGATGATGTTGAAATCAGTTACAATGCCGGTACGCTAACTATTAGCGGCGAACGCAAAATGCAGAAAGAAGAAAATGGACGCCGTTACCACCGAATTGAAAGCCGGTTTGGCAAGTTTAGCCGGTCACTTCCACTACCTAGCGACGTGGTTAACCAAGATAAAATAGTTGCCAAATATGAAAACGGTGTACTAAATGTAACGGTGCCAAAAGTAAAAGAAAAAGCAGCTAAGAAAATCAAAGTAAGCTGAAATTCTTAGCAAAAGTTGTTATTTAAATATTAAGCCGCGATACAAAATCGCGGCTATTTTTTTGATGAGATTTTTGGCTTGATCACATTGTTATAAAAATTACTATTTAATCAGCGTCATTTTACCCGTTACACTTCCTGCCTCTGTTTCGAGACGATAAAAATAGGTTCCACTCGGTAAATTTTCGGCATCAAAAACTACACGGTGTGCACCGGATGTTTGCATCTCACCATTCAATAAACTGTGAACATTTTGTCCCAGGAAATTATACACCGTTAATTTCACTGCCATTGCTTCTGGTAACTGGTACTGAATAATAGTTTGAGGATTGAATGGATTTGGATAATTACTTTCTAAAATTACTTCCTTTGGCAGATCCGAAAATGACTCCTCCTCACTTGAAGTAGCCATATCCCAACCGCTTACAAACAATGCACTTCTCGTCCATGATAATTCCCGAACTATTTCAATTTCGGAACCATCCGTATTTGCGCGGTATATGGCACCGCCGCCGCCCGAAAAGGTATAATCTTCAACCCAATAAAGTTTTCCGTTATCTGCATCTAAACTCAATGCAGAAGGAGAATCGGCATTAATTATACTTTCAACATTGGAACCGTCTATTGGTGCCCTCATGATCTCCTCACTGCTGCTATCAGTCCAATACACATGCCCGGATTCCGTATTTACCTCAATTCCCTGTGGCTGAACATAGGAGGTTATTTCCGTAACCACTTCTACTTCAGTGCCATCCAAATTTGCACGCATCACCGCACCGGTTATCACCCAATACATTTTTT
>JBBDLQ010000157.1:0-12169 GCA_040878765.1 Balneolaceae bacterium
TAGCAACATCATCAAACTCAGACCCCTGACTTTTATGAATAGTTATGGCATACGCTGGTTCATAGTTTTTTAATCGAGCAACAGATACTGGAAATGAATTCTCTCCTTCAAATAAAATTTTAGATTCTTCCAAGCCATCACATAAACCTATTTCCCCATTTCTGACTTTAAGCATGGCATCATTTCGGGTAGACATTACAATTCGGCCCGGGTACCACTCATCAGATTTTATAAACTGTCGTTCATCTCGAATTACACGCTCAGCAAATTGATTAAGTGTATCTACCCCAAACCTTCCTCGCCTAACGGCACATAACATTTTTTTATGGTTGGAAGCAGAAAGTCGCTTGTTAGCAGGTTCGTTCATATACCTATTATAATGTTGAACTGCATATTCCTGAATTACACTATTAATATTTTCATCTGTGGGTTGCAGCCAGGTCAGATCGGTGAATTTAGGGTCATTCAACAACGCAATAGCGGTATCATCATCAGAATTATTAACCGCCTCAGCAAATTTTTGAATCCCGCTTTCTTCACCAAAACGATAACTTTTTGTGAGGAAAATTACGCTGTCTACAATATCAGATTTTAATTTGGCAACCGGAACTGGTGAACCCGTGATTTGCTCTATGGATGATGCAACGGATTTAGAAAATGAGTTCTCCCCCCTGCAAATATCACCTAAAATTGATCCTGCCTCTACCGAGGCCAATTGATCTTTATCACCCAGTACCACTAATTTTGTATTTGGGCCAATTGCACGAATAAGGCGAACCCACATTGTGATATCCAGCATTGAGGCCTCATCAATAATTACAATGTCGAAAGGCAGTTTATTTTCCTCATTGAACCGAAAGTGGCTGCTTCTATAACCGGAACCCAATAATTTGTGTACAGTCAGCGCTGATGTTGGAATTTCATGCTTAGATCTGAGCTCTTCAGGGAGATTCTTTTTTCCTTCTTCAATGGAATCAGCCAGACGGCGGGCAGCTTTACCTGTGGGTGCTGCAAGAGCAATTCTCATTGGCTGTTCAGGATGAGCCAGCATATGAGCAGTAATGATATTAAGTACGGTATATGTTTTTCCGGTTCCCGGGCCACCTGAAATCACTAATAAATCTTTTAGAAAACTTAAACAGACGGCAATTTGCTGCCAATTAGTTTCAAATAAATCAGCTTTTGCCGGAAACAATGAGTTAATAACCTTATTACTTTCTTCAGAAATAGCATTTTGAGAGGCTGATTTTTTTCGCAGCCAATCCGATAGCTCTTCCTCGTACTTCCAGTATCTGTGCAGATACAACCGGCCGTTTTCCAGGACAAGTGGCTTCAGTTCATTACCACGACTCACTAACTCACTTTCTTCAAGATTTTGCAGCCATTGTTGTTTTATTGATTTGGTGAGTTTTATCCCGGATTTTGCATCATTAAACACATATTCCTCTTTCAGGTTTTCAATATCCAGGCAAACATGTCCATTAATTTGGGCATGCACACAAGCTGCAGCTGCTAACAAAACCTCTTCCTTTTCATCCGGTATAATACTCATCAGGAAGCGCACAAATTCAACTTCCAGCATGGAAATCACATCCAGTTTTCGTAATTCCTCAAGCTTAAAAAGCAAATTCATGATCTGCCTCCCTTTCTGAAATAATGATCCAGCTTTTGGATAAGTGAATATTCCGGGCACTCAAAAAATACACCACTTCCGGCTTTTTCAGGATTTATCCCCCGCAAGAAATAATACAATACGCCACCAAAGTGCTTTTCATATTCATATCCGGATAAACTGTGCGTTAAAAACCGGTGTAATGCTAAGGTATAAATATGGTATTGCAGGTCGTACCCGGCATTCATAATTGCCTGCTTAAGATTATCTGAGGAATATTCAGATAATGTATCACCCAGATAATTTGATTTATAATCGAGTATGTAATATTTGTCATCACATTTAAAGGTCAGATCAATAAACCCTTTCATATAACCAAAGACATGATCCGTATTTCCTATATCGGGACTATCGTCCCTTATAAATCCCCAAATCTCCTTCGCATCTACTGACTTAATAGGAAAGTAAAACTCCATTTCCTTCAAAACATCCGATTCACCCAAAGCTGATAAAGATATATCAGGTTCATTTAAATCATGAAATAATGCTTCGTTTATCCATTCCTGAACAGGTTTTTGCCACTTTTCATCAAAACCATAATAATCCAGGTTTTTTGAAATGACTTTGGAAATATTCACTGGTGAATAAAAATGGAGGTCTTCGAAAATCTTATGCAGACAGGTACCCGCATTCGCCCCTTTAGGGAAACCAAATTTATCCAATTTAACTATTTCAGGCTCTGTAACTTCGTAATTAAAATCGTAATCATGCGCACCTTCATCTATTTCTTTACTGCCGGTCAATGAAGAATAACTCATCATCCGCGGGAAATTAAATACATCCTTTCTGCTGAAATTCGCAGCATTCGTTATTTGTATGGACTCATCCGATCCGATATCAGGCTCGTTTTGTTTTTGAATAATAGGTTCCCTTACATCAATAAATTCTTTACTCTCCAATGCAGATTTTATCGTCGTAAAGTCAGCTATTATCTCTTCACTTACACCCGTTACAATTGATGCAATTGGTGACTCGTGAATTTTTTTATAATCCGGCAAAAACAAATAGCAGGCAGATACAGATCGTGTTAAAGCTACATAGGTGAGGCGAACTTCCTCTGCCAAAGCCTGAAATTGGGTCAATTTATCAAAATGTCCCCTGTTATCATGGCTCACACCGGTACTTACATCGATATGAACTGCTCCATCTTTATAAAATTTAAGGATATCTTTTTTACTGATTGACGACCCCGAATCCCATAAAAATGGACAAAATACAATAGGATACTGAAGGCCCTTTGCACCATGAATGGTAGATATTTGAATGAGATTTTCATCACTTTCGAGCCGAAGTTGTTCATCCTCAGAATCCGAACTATCCTCATTTGTTTTACTATAAAACCATTTTAGTAAAGCCATTCCGTGCAATTTGTTTTCGCGCTGGGCTTTTGCCAATAACTCGGCGATATGCAGCAGATTGGTTATCCGGCGTTCTGCATTCTTCTTATTGGAAAGAATATGCAGGGTGTTAAACTGCATGAAAAAATGCTCAATAACAGGTTCAATACCCTTCTTATCCCATATTTGTTTAAGTCGTATGAATTGTTCAACA
Source organism: Balneolaceae bacterium (assembly GCA_040878765.1). Classification (GTDB taxonomy): domain Bacteria; phylum Bacteroidota; class Rhodothermia; order Balneolales; family Balneolaceae; genus Gracilimonas. The sequence goes on from JBBDLQ010000157.1 coordinate 3,224, forward strand.
ATGCTCGTCCATTCAGATTCATCCTCTAATAAGTGTTGAATTTCCTTGGCGGAAAACCCTATTAATTCAGTGGCTAAGGCAGTTCTGATACCCGGCTCATAGCTAAGTTTTTGAATTGCTTTAAGGACAATAAATAATTCATCCGCTTCTTTGGTATTGAACACACTGCTTCTGGATTTCAGAACGCTTTTAAGTCCTTTCTGTCGCAACCTTTCCTGTATTGCTTCTCCCTGATATCCGGTTCTAATCAAAATAGCAATATCTTTTTGCCGGACTATTTCTCCATTTATCTTATAATTTCCAGATAAAAGCTCAATGATCTCATTTGAAACCGCTTCATAAATCTGATCACTAATATCTCCCTTATTAGATTTATCATTTCCCTCTAATAATATGCTTTGCAATGGGTTAATTACTTCACCCTCACTATTCATTAAATAATTATCGTCCTCTCTTTCGGGAGGGAAATGCGCCTGTTGAAAATACAATCCATCAATCAGGAAAGGAGAATTCGAAAGCTGGAAAAGCGAATTAACGCCTTCAATCATTTTGCTATTAGATCGATAATTATATTCGAGGCTGTAATTTTGTGCATCATCAGCATCATTTCGTGCTTTCAAATAGGTATAAATATCAGCTCCCCGGAAACCGTAAATAGCTTGCTTGGGATCACCAATCATAAACAGGGCTTTATCATCCCTCCCACTATAAATTTGATTAAATATTCCATACTGAATGGGATCTGTGTCCTGGAATTCATCTACTAAGGCAAGCGGATATTTTGAACTTATTGTGCGGGCAATGATCCCTGATTTATCATTTCTTATTCCCGATTCTACTAATTCTAATAAATCATTATAGCTGAGAAGATTACCTGATTCTTTCCGGTTCTTGAAATCCTTGTTTATTTCCTCTGTTGATTCGATGATGAAGGCAGGCTTGAGCAATTTTAATTCATCAGCAATTGCACAAAATTCATCAATTGCTTTGCAAATATCGAGTTCCGGTATATCAGGAGCTGATTTCTTGCCGGACCGGCTGATTTTTAAACCAAATTTCTCCAGCTTTTCAGGATAGCTTATTTTCACTTCCTTACTATACAGCCAATCCTGAAACAGTTCCCAGTCACGATCCTCTGTCCTTCTTTGATACTTACTCCTGTCCAGGGCATCCCCGCGAAAAATTTCTTCCAGCTCCTCTCCATCCTGATTCCAAAGCTTTTGAATCTCTGTGTATTTTGATTCTAATTTGGGAACCTTAGTCAGTAATTCTTTTGAATTCACCCCTGTTGGTTCAGGTACCGCATGCGGATGTTTAAATAATTCTTCAACTGCATCTTTAAGCTCATCGGGGCCAAATCCATCATCTATAAGGTAATCAAGCAAGATCAACTTGTCTTTTTCATCAGATTCAGAAACCGAGGCGGTGAATGATCTCCAATATCTATCCACACAATCCTGTAAAACTTCCGAATCGTTGGTCAGCAGCTCATAATCGGGTGAAACATTGAACTGCAGGCTGTACTCGGTTAGCAGGCGACTACAGAAGCCGTGAATGGTAAATACCGCAGCTTCATCAAAGGTATCAATCGCTGTTTGAAGTTTGATTTCAGCATTTTCTGCCGGGAATTTAATGAGTTCAGATAGGAATTCGTCAGATCCGGGATTCTGTGATTTTATTGCTGATAAAGATTCCTTTAACCTGTTTCGAAGCCTGAATTTTAATTCGGCCGTTGCAGCCTCAGTATAGGTCATTACCAAAATTTGGGACGGATTCAGGTTTTTTTCTAAAATCGCCCTCACATACAAAGAAGTAATATTATAGGTTTTCCCGGTACCGGCACTTGCTTCAACAAGGCTTATTCCATTTATGGGAACTTCAAAAACTTTTAGGGGTTTTCTCATCTTAAACATCCCCCGCTTCAATAAAAGGTTCCCAAAAGGTCAAAGCATTTTTGTGAAATGACTCCTTCAATAATGGATTCTCATACCGCCAAATTGTATGATTATAAAAATCTGTGGATTCAGCGTTGAATTTAAATTTATCATCCTCCCATTTTGATTTTGCCTTATAGATCGCTTTAGATTGTTCTTTATTATCTAAATAAGAGCTTGCATAGGCTTTTGATGATTCCGGGAAGAATGCTAATGCAGATTCAAATTCTTTAATCGATAAGTACCATTCGACGTAGTCTGCTAAGGGATTATGAGTGATATTTGCTGATTGCAACTCTAAAACATCGACTTCTGATTTATCTATAGACAGATATAAACTTTTAGTAATAGAAACACCTGCCTCAAGCAATAATAAGTGTTTGAGCCAGTGTTCCACCTCATGCCTGGCTCTCCTGGCCCCGGCACGAAATGAAATTAACGTATCGCCATAAATTCCGTTGATTGAACCCTTTATCTCAACTCCTTTAATCTGAATAGAAATATCCTTCTCACTCTCCTCCTCTGTAGCTTTTTCATTAAGTACATTTCTTAATTTTTGGATTTTATCATTTTCATGCTCAAAAGACTTTTTCCCCTGAAGACTTTCCGGAATCATATCAGCGGCTTTAGCAAATTTATAAACCTGAGTTACTGGTTCGTTTTTTTGCAAAGACTGAAACAGAAATTGGTCTAGTATATATTTATCAAGCCCTGCTAATTTAAACGGTTCACGGTCTGGTATTGCATTAAATTCATCATAATTTTTAATATCTAACTTATTCTGCAGAAAGTATTTACAGGGATGAACGAAAAATGATATGAAATCAGAAATCTGTATGTAACCACCGGATTCAAACTCAGTTGTATTGAATTCTTTACTTAAAAAACCTTTAGGCCTTTCAGTTTTATTGCTGCTAAGCTTTTGGGCAATTCTTTGGTTTGAACCGGAATAAGAATTTCCATTTTCACCTTGAAAATACCGGGAATTAAATGGATGCAAACTGTGCCGTTTAATATAATCAACAGGTTCTTCAGCGATCACATCAAGTAGCTGTTGAATCAAAATTGAGGGAAGCCTTATTGAATCGGTACGTTGGTCCTGCCCCAGATAGCTTAAATGTAAATGCTTTTGAGCTGCCTGAATTGTTTCTAAAAACAAATAGGTGTCATCTTCTTTTAATATTCGATCTCCGGGTTTAGGGTCAGCATTTATTAAATCATATTCCGGCCGTACTGCCTTTCGGGGAAAAACGCCTTCATTCATCCCTAACACACCAGTAAATTTAAAAGGAACCGAGCGATATGGTATATATGAGCTAACGGTAATTCCCTGCCCAAATCTGCCTGAAGCAGAACTATGTGACTCTAATTGCCCAATAAGCCATGATTTAAATAAATCAAAGGAAATATCATGATCTCCCCTTGTATAAGAAGCCTGTTCTTTCAGTTTATTGAGTTGTAGAAAAAGCTGAATTTTTTGAGTTGAATTTGTGGATTCATCGCCGAAAAAAGTCTTAACCAGCTTTTCCGTAAAATTAAACCACATAACCGGATTTCTGGGCATTGTGATTTCTTTAACAGCCTCGTTTAGATTATTTATTAATCTGGATAGCCTGGCTGATAAATTGGCGTCATCCGAAGAAGATATTTCCTGAAAGGGTACTAATCCTTCAAAAATATTAAGGGAATCCTGCTGCATGGCAAATCCTGATAAAAGCTGACTAATCCCTTTATTCCAGCTAAAATTTGAATTTACCGCCTCGCCTAATCCCCAATGAATTCTATTATCCAGTACCCATTGTTCCAATAAATCCATTTCATCATCAGAAAACGAAAAACGTTTTTTAACGGGTTCAAGATTTATGAATTGAAGTACCTGACTGGCTTTAAAATCAGAAGAAAGTAATCCCAATAATTCACTAAGTGCATGTTCAGTGGATTGCTGTTTTTTCCCCGTTAGTCTTGAAAGTGGCAGGGAAGGTTCATCCTCTTCGTTTTCAAAAACGGTTTCCAAAATTCCGGCATATAATTCTATATCCGGCACCATAACTAATATATCTGAAGAATTAGAACCCGGATTGATATCCAGAAACCGTAATATTTCGTCTTTTAGTACTTGCGCTTCTCTGCGTTTATTATGGCAGGAATGAACATCAATTGTTGGTAATTCAGCCTCAACCCTGTCACTGATATTATTTACAACATACTTTGTATTATTTGCCTTCAGTTGCTTTACAAGTAACTCTGATTGCCCCCGGAATGATTCCTCCCAGCTCTTAATCAATGTTAAAAGGGCATCATTTTTTCCAAACTGATTAACTTCTTTTGTATAAAAATGAACATCCTTTTTGATACCTATCTTGCTTAATATTTCAATGAAGGGCTTAGGTGTGTTTGATAAACCAAATACGTACAGATTGTCCGGAATGTTGTTAAGTAACTCGCTGTCTCCCCCATCAATCCATTTCAATAAGTCAATAAATGCCTGTGCTCTGTTTGGTATGTTTTTGGTTTTAGAAGATGAATCCCATGTTTCATTTAATCGGCGCCAAATAACCGATTGCCAGCCTTCATCTTTATGCTTTGTTACTAATTTGTTTTTAAGCCAACTATCAGCCATTAAAGGCCGGTAAACCTGGTATTGATCAAAATTATCAGCTAACTGTGTGCAAAATTGAAATCTTTTTTTGGGTGTATCGGAATCAATATCATAGAAAGGAATAAGTTTTAACAAATCATCATACTCGGACAGAAGTTCGAATAATGCCCAAGTCATGGAAGTTAAATCGGCCGGTAAAAGCTGAGGTATTTCCTTATTTTTTAATCTGTATAAAATCCATAAAAATTCTGATGGAAATATAAACCGGAAATTTCCTGCAATTTCATTTTTACTTGCAAACTGAAGTGATAGCCATTCTTTGATCTCATTATTTTGAACGATGATCCAGGTTTGTTTAAGTGGATTATTTGGATCCGTTTCTGAATTTAACGAGAAATGGTCAGAGAGGTGCTTTAAAGAATGTGATTGATGTATATAAAACATAGTGCCTTTTAGCTTGGGCACATTATAAGAAAAGGGAAGTGTTTAGGCTAAGATTATTCCGGGGAAATATCTCTTAATGAATCTTTTAAAATTTCATTTACCAAAGCTGAAAATGAAGTGTCTTTTTTTTCAGCCAGGTACCTTACTTTATTTACCAATGGTTCTTCCAGATAATAACTGGCTGTAATTTTATTCACCTTGTTTTCATCCCCGTTTTTAATGGCCTCAGCTTTTTGATCCTCTGAGGTAGTAATAAAGTCAAAAGAAGCATGACTCCGCGTACTATATGCAAGCGGATTATGCCCAAGGCTCTTTTTCTTACTCATTGTTTATTGGCCGTTTTTTATTTCTTTCGCTAAAGCAAAGTAATCCTGGGCTCCAGCACTATTGCCATCGTATTCAAATATAGTTTTATGGTGGCTGGGAGCTTCGGCAAGCGCAACGTTATCGCGGATTATAGTTTTAAATACTTTGGGCCCAAAATAGTCTTTGATATGCCCAACAACCTCTTTATTTAGATTTTTTCGGCTATCGTATAAAGTGCAGATTATACCCCCTACTTCCAGTTTATTATTCAATCTTTGTTGAACAACTTTTACTAAATCCAGCAGTTTTGAAAGGCCATGTAAGGCAAGGTATTCCGATTGCAAAACAATGAAAATATCATCAACTGCAGTAAATGCATTTAGTGTTAATAACCCAAGATTTGGGGGGCAGTCAATAAGTACATAATCGTAATCATACGATTTAAGTTCTTTCATTACGTTTTTCAGAAGACCTTCGCGGGCAGGCTCACTGGCTAATTCGAGTTCAGCACCAGAGAGTTCCAAAGAAGATGGAATAAAATCAAAGCCATTATGCTCAATGATAATTTCCTCAACCTTTGCCGTGCCGCGTAACGCATGGTAAATGGTTTTTTCCAAACGATGAGAATGAGTCCTTAACGAATAGGTAAGATTTGCCTGTGGGTCCAGGTCTATTAAAAGTACCTTCTTACCAAGTTTTGCCAGTCCGGCTCCCAGGTTAATTGTTGTGGTAGTTTTGCCAACTCCGCCTTTCTGATTTGTCAATGCAATTGTCTTCATAATAAATCTAAGCCGTAATAAATTCTTTTTACTTAGAGAGTATCCAAGTGAGCTTTTGTTACAATAATATTAGTTCTTCAGATAATCTAATAGAACTTTTTAATTCTTTTGAATACTAAATGAGGTTATTTCATTTAATGTTTTACCCTTATCTTGAATGTACTAATAAACAACAAAGAAATAATGAGATTTTTTAGCCGAAAACTAATAAAACCACAAGACCTGAATGCACACGGAACTTTATTCGGAGGTTCAGTTCTAAGCTGGGTGGATGAAGAAGCTGCAATTTATGTGCTATGTCAGCTTGGGAAAGGAAATATCGTTACAAAATATATGTCGGAAATTAATTTTGTGAATTCCGCAAAACTGGGAGAAGTTATTGAGATTGGCATGGAAACTGTTAAATTCGGACGGACTTCAATTACTGTTAAATGCATTGTGCGGAATAAATTCAATAAAGACATCATAATCAGTATCGATGAAATTATATTTGTACATCTTGATGACTTTGGTAAACCCACTCCTCATAACATTACAGAACCAGCTAACGAATAAAAATGCATTTTGGGTAACAAAAATAAATTAGTTGATTTTTCTGAGCTTTCGGATATGCTTTATGGGGATGAAACCTATATCAAAGAATTTTCCGAAGCAGCTATAATCTCCTTCAAGGAGTTCTCTGAAAATTATAAAAAGTTTTTGCTGGCAAAAGATGAATCAAATTTTCGAAAAACGGGACACAAAATTAAACCGGTGGCTCAAATGCTTAATCTGAATCAAATTATTAGTGAATACGAGCATGCTAAAACACTGCTTTGGGATGAAAAACCAATGAACGAATTAGAGCAATCAGCCTCGAAAATTCAGAATATTTGTTCGGATGTTGTCAATGAATTAAAAGAAGAAATTTGAAAATCGACTAAATTCAAATATTTATTATGAATGTACTTGTTACCGGAGGAGCCGGATATATCGGCAGTCATACGGTGTTAGAATTATTGAATGAAGGACATGATGTTATCGTCATCGATAATTTATCGAACAGCAGTGAAGAAGCACTAAACAGGGTAAAAAAAATCACCGGAAAAGATCTCACCTTTTACAACGAAGACCTGTTAAACAAAAAAGCAGTCGAACACATCTTTTCGGAAAATAATATTGATTCTGTTATCCATTTTGCCGGTTATAAAGCTGTAGGCGAATCGGTTGCCAAGCCTCTCAAATATTATGATAACAATATCACCAGCACCCTTTATTTGTGTGAAGTGATGAAAACTCATGGTATCAAAAATATTGTATTCTCCTCTTCTGCAACAGTTTATGGGGATCCTGATAATGTACCTATCACAGAAGATTTCCCACTATCAGCAACAAACCCTTATGGACGCACTAAACTGTTTATAGAATACATTTTGAAGGATCTACACATTGCCGACGAATCGTGGAATATTGCCTTACTCCGTTATTTTAATCCGGTTGGAGCTCATAAAAGCGGCTTGATTGGCGAAGATCCCAATGATATCCCCAATAACCTGATGCCCTATGTTTCACAGGTTGCTGTGGGGAAACTTAAAGAACTTTCGGTTTTTGGTGATGACTACCCCACACACGACGGCACCGGTGTACGCGATTATATCCATGTGGTAGATTTAGCTATTGGCCATTTAAAAGCCCTGGAAAAATTAAATTCAAATCCTGGTTTAGTGCTCTATAATTTGGGAACAGGCCATGGTTCCAGTGTGTTGGATATGGTGAAGGCTTTTGAGAAAGCATCCGGGGAAAAAATTCCCTATAAAATTACCGAACGCCGGCCTGGTGATATTGCAGAATGTTATGCGGATCCCGCCAAAGCAGAACGTGAACTTGGCTGGAAAGCTACCAGAGACATTGACGAAATGTGTGAAGATACCTGGAGATGGCAATCACAAAATCCCGATGGATATAAATCTTAAATTGAAATTTATCTATCACGAATAGAATTCTACTTATTCCATCTCCTCCATTTCCACTACCCATATTCCTCTAAGTTCACCCACCTCATATCCGGTTGCCATATCTTCGGGATACAGAGATTGAATCTTTTCAAGAGTAGTATTTTTAATTTGGTCACCGGAAGAACCATGACATTGCATACACAACTGATTGGTAATAATGGGATAATATGCGATCACTTTTTTGCCCACCTGATGTGTTTCCGGCTTTACTTCTTCGCCATTACTAAGCATCACTTTACTGGATTTGATATAAGCTAATTCAGTTTCATTCGCTAAATTTTTGGGATTTCGTGGCTGATCTGTAACCCGCTTTATATGTGCATTGAGTGCAACTGCCATGCTATCGGTGAGGGGCTGGGCTTCAATATTGCAAAATTCCAAGGCATATTCTGCACCATCTTTTTCAATCGCTGAAATTAAATTAGAGGCCAATACTTTTTGTGTAGCTCCGGCTAAATTCTCACCCTTTTCTAAATAAGAAGATAAATCTTTCACTCGCTTAGTTTCTTCAGATGATGATTTACTTTTAATGCATCCTGAAATTGATATAACTATTAATATCGCAGTGAATAATTGAGTTAAAACAGACATAATATTTCTGATTTTTGAATTTATCTCAATCTAAACAAAACTGTTCATTTATTTGCTTGAGATTATATAAAACGACAGAATCACGTAGTGCTAAATAAGACAAGTTTTAGTATTAGTTATACAATGTTTACCAGATTTTGGGACACAATCATTTTTTCGGAACCGATCCCAAAGGTATAATTGATTCCAAAACCACAAATTTCCACCCCTTATGTTTTAGTAAATTCATAATTCATTTATAACTGTGGGTAATTTACTAAGTATATTTTAATGGCAAGGTTTTATATGTTGCTTTATTC
>JBBDLQ010000157.1:12269-15118 GCA_040878765.1 Balneolaceae bacterium
GTGGGTAATTTACTAAGTATATTTTAATGGCAAGGTTTTATATGTTGCTTTATTCAAATCGAATAAAAAACTTAAAAGATGGCATTACGACTTATAAAAATCTTACCTCCGAACGGATTTAAGGATATTAAAAGCCTTATAAATGAGGATGATATTATTGATTCATGGATTGATAAATCCGAAGGAGATAAAACAGTCATTAATCTGTTGGCTGATGTTGAATTAACGGAAAAAATTCTTGGAGAGCTTGAAACAAAATTTTCAGGTAAAGAGGATTATAGAATTTTGCTTCTCCCGATATCCGCAACACTTCCGGCACAATCTGAAGACGAAGATAAGAATCAAAACGAATCAGCAGATAAAGCGAAAGACGATGACCGGGTTCATCGAATTTCAAGAGAGGAATTATATGAAGAAATAAATAAAATCAGTGATTTTTCATGGGTATATCTTGTATTAATAGCCTTGTCGTGTGTGGTAGCTGCAAATGGATTAATCCGGGATAGCGTGGCCATGGTGATTGGCGCCATGGTGATTGCGCCCATTTTGGGGCCAAATGTAGGGCTGGCCCTGGCAACTACTTTAGGAGATAAAGCCTTACTTAAAAGATCTTTTAAATCCATTTTTTATGGCTTTACACTGGGTATCAGTCTCTCTATCATACTGGGGCTACTTATTGATTTTGATCCGGAGGTTTCACAGATCAGTTCTCGAACTGTTGTAAGTTATGCGGATATTACATTAGGCCTGGCAGCCGGTGTAGCGGGATGTTTATCGTTTACGAGAGGGATTTCTGCTGCTGTGATTGGAGTTATGGTAGCTGTAGCATTACTTCCTCCGATGGTAGCTACCGGATTGCTTTTGGGAAGTGGCATGTATGAACTTGCATACGGAGCGGGATTATTAACGGTGACTTATATAATTTGTGTAAATTTAGCCGGAGTGGTCACATTTTTACTTCAGGGAATAAAACCACACAGTTTCATTGAGCAACGAGAAGGAGAAGAATTAAGCCGCTACGCTATTTTTATCTGGGTTAGTCTTTTAATTCTACTCTCCGTTATTATCTATTTTGAATTTTTGTGATGAAGCTATAAATAGGACAAAAACAGATATTTTTCGCCTGCCACTCCTTATCAATGAGCTCTTGCTTCGTAACGTAGTTTAAAGTTATTAGAACCCAAATGATGCGGATGTTTCGAATGATTGCAGAGGAAGTTGTTCTTTTTTTTGCTCTCATCAGGAAGCTTCGGTTTGGTGTTTAAGGATCAACTTGATCTTATCTCAAACCTAAAAACATCCGGCCTCGAATAATGTCCTACTACATCAAACATACGCTTGGCTATAACAATATCTTGAAGGTTTATATCAGCATATAAAATATCTTCTTCAGCCTCAAGGGGACCTGCTATGATTTGACCAGTAGGTGCAATAATGCAGCTATTGCCCACATTAATCCATTCTCTCCCTTCCGGATATAGATTTTTGAATTCATACATATCAGGAATGTCTTTCATTTTCAATGCCATACAAGTACTAATTACAAATAGTCCTCCTTCCCTGGCAATATGCTGCATTGTTTGCAACCAATTGGGACTTTTATCCCAGGTTGGAGATGCTAAAATCTGAGTACCGGCTTCATAAATAGCATTCCGGGCCAAAGGCATAAAGTTTTCCCAACAAACTAAACCTGCAAGTTGGCCGGCAGAAGTTGGATAGGATCGCAAGGTATTACCGGCACCTTGAGACCAAACCAGTCGTTCACCACCGGTGGGAATAAGTTTCCGGTGTTTACCTAAAATTTTACCTTCGTCACTTATAAACAGCAAGCTGTTAAATAAACTGGCACTACTTGTCTCAGTATTTCGCTCATGCAGACCCATTACTACGTTGATGCCAGCCGATTTTGCAGCTTTGCAGAGTTGGTCTGTGGATACATCGGGAATGGAAACCGCGTTATCCACCAGTTTCACATATAGTTCACTCAAAGCAGCCCCTTTACTATTCGGAATCAACCACACCCAATCCGGATAACCTGAAATAAATGCTTCTGGAAACACGATCAGTGATGCCCCTTTCTTCCCGGCCTCAGAAATGGCTGTACATGCCTTCTTCACAGTTTTTTCTTTATTCAGAAATACGGGTGAGAGCTGAGCAGCAGCTACCTTTATTGTTTTAAACATGTTTCTATCACCTTTAGCTGTGGCATATTACCGGACTATAACTTTTGATTTGAAAACTCTTAATTAAAAGTAAATCCGGTTGATAATGGATAAATCAAAACTAACATCCTAATGTTAATATCAGGAATAGCACAAATTCCATGTAGATAGTTTCGTTAGTTTTTTCCGTATTTATCGTTGCTAAGCTCTTTCGAAATGCTCGGGACAACGCCGTATGTGTAGCTCCGGCTTCCTGTTTTTAAACTATGATTTATAGGATTAAAGGATTCCCATGTTTTTTACACTCATCTTGTTGAATCATGGACTTATTTGATTAACAGATTATGCGGATTATTTGTGGAGATCCCGTTAGAATGTAGAAATAGTAGCAAATTTTACGCCGGGCGCAACCCGGGGTTAGCAATTCCCCGACAGATTAAACCTCCGCCCAGTGGATGGTATTGGTTTATTAGTGTTCGGAAGTTGGGCAACACAATTGTAACAACAGTAGCTAAATGTGGTGCCCCATAGCGCTTTACGAAGCAGATTATGATTAGCAGGGTATAACAAAATATCAGCAAACGGTTTTGTTATTTACCCGTTTGTACCCTTATCTTTGATATCTTCTAAAAAGCCAAAGTGGCGGAACTGGTAGACGCGCACGACTCAAAATCGTGTTCCTTCGGG
>JBBDLQ010000158.1:0-5024 GCA_040878765.1 Balneolaceae bacterium
AAATCTATACCCCGGCGATTTGGGTCGGCATTTACCCGGTCGTTTTGAATTTGTGCATTAATCATAGCCTCATCTATGTGCCAAATCAAAATACCCCCGTTTAAATCGCGATCATCGCTTGGGTCGTTTTGGTCCTCACCCACATCAAGGCCTCCGGGCAGACTGAAATCAAAATTTGAGGCATGTACAAAGGTTCCGGCCGGTAACAGGGTATCGAAATCGGCTTCCTGGAACACGAAGGCCTCATCTTGATTGGTAAATCGTTGATCTTCTGTTGTTCCGTCTGGTTTCCGGATGGTAATGGTAATTCCATTTCCATCGGGGTCTCGATGGCGATTTTCAATGAGGTAATATTCTGAACTTGAAAGACTATACCGGGCTATAGAGTTTGGTTCCATTAAGGAACCGGCAGGCAGAGAAATACTGTCCGGTGTGTTTACATCAATCAAAAATGGAGTTTCCCAGCCGAGAAATACTTTTTCCCAGGCAGAAGGTTCAGGCGGCAAAAGCCCGTTATAGGCAAAAAATCCGGCTCCATCCATAAGACCAAAGCGCCCTATACCGGGTTCGCCTGTTTCGGTATTAAACAGGTCAGGTAGGCCGAGGTGACTGCCAATGGAAGCAATTAAAAGCCCGTTTATGGAAAGCGGGAATACAAATTCATTTTCCTGAATATCCAGGCCCCGGCGCGATTCAGTTCGGGGAATGATCATTGAACTTGGCACGCGGAATGAACCATTATTAATTGGAAATCCGGTGAATCCCGGGTTATTTAATAATTCCCCAATATTTTCTCTGCGCAGGTAGATTGAGGGAATATCGAAGGGAGTGATATCGAGATTGGTGCCGGTAAGTTCAATATCGCGGCCCACACCAGCATGAAAAATGACAAAGGCTGTGTTATCAGGATCCAGCCCGTTTACTATATTTTCAGGAATCCCGCCTTCTTCATCCACTTTTTCCCATGCATCGTGGATAAGTTCGGCTATTTTTTCATTTGTAAATGTTTCTCCGGTGGGGGAGTACTCTTCCATTTTTTTGGGAAGCTCGTAAACATCCGGAAGCACATTATAGTTGATGGTGAGTTTTCCATCCGATGATGTCTGGTAGTAATTTTTTGCAAATTCAAGATGAGCCTCAAAATAATTTTGGTTGTGGGGCAGCGGTTCTACCCGGAAATCTTCTGCTCGTTTTAGGTAGGGAAGTCCATCCATTCCGTCCTCCCCAAAAATTCCGGTTCCCGAAGTAAGCCTGTTACTGTCAGGTTGAAATTCAACCATTATAGCAACCACATTCAACGTACTTACCAGGGGCCTGTCTGCCAAAGCCTGTTCCAGAGATTGGGATTCGGCAATAGCATGAGTACGATTAATAGGTACTTGCTGAGCTACTGAATCCTGATTGTAAAATGGAAAGAGCATGCTAAAAACTAACATGCTCTTTAAGAAAAACTTTATGTGTTGCATGAATTAAAAGTCAATAAGCAGGCTGAATCGTAAGGTGTTTGCAAGAGGGTGATCGGATTCAAGTGTTTTTATGTAGCTGAAATCAACTCCAAGAAAACTGTACCGGATGCCGGCACCAAAAGTGATGTATTCCCGGTCACCGTTATTTGGGTCTTCATAGTAGTAACCTGCCCGCAGTGCAAATTGATCGGCATACCAGTATTCCAAACCGGCACCAATCATAAATTGCTGAAGAAGCCCGACTTCTATGGTTTTTTGGCCATCAAATCGTTCAAAGGAGCTCCATGAATTGAAGAGTGCTTCAATTGGGCCGGAGGCAACCATGGAAGTATCAATTGACCCATCATTATCTGTTGTGTAAACAGGCTTGGTGCGAGCCATGATTTTGGAAATATCATTGGCAAGAGTAATGCGGTTAATTCCTTCATCGTCAAGGTCCAAATGAAAAGCCCATCCAAAACGAAGGAGTTGTGGTAATGGATCTTTTTGAGCGTTATCGGTGTATTGGATGCCCGGGCCTATATTGGAAAGGTTTGATCCAAAACTGAATTGAGCATCACGTCCCCCAAGGGCAAAAATATCAGTTTTATATAAAAAGGATAGATCAACAGCAACGCTGCTTCCGGGGTTTACTTTTTGAGCACTCACAGATGTTCCGCTTGCAAGGCTTGAATAGATAAGCCGTAAGCTGGAGCCTACTGCAAAATTCTTACTTACTTGGTATCCATAAGAACCACCGAGGGCAACTTCGTAGCTGTTAAAACGGGAAATTGGTTCAGGTCCGTCTTCATAGGTTTCAATTTGCTCACCGAGGTTCAGGTAGGTCAGGTGTGCTCCAATTGTGCCAATTCCTTCAATGTAGTATTTGCCAACTACGTAATCGTAGAACAAATCGCTTACATTGAAATTGGCGAGCCAATTGGAGTGAGTAATGCTTGCCTGATTTGAACCTTTTTGGAAGGCTAAACCAGCCGGATTCCAAAATAGCGCAGAGGCATTGTCGGCTATAGCTACACCAGTGTTACCCATGCCGGCACCGCGCGAATCCGGTTCTATTTGTAGAAAGGGTACCGCGGTAATGGCAACCTGTGCATTTGAAATAGCGGGAAACAGAAATAGTAATCCCGCTGCTATTATGGATATTGTCCTTTTCATAAATACTAAATTATTTAATTGAATATAAGATATTCAAATTTAAGTTATGATTCGATGTTATCGAATAATTACGAGCTTTTCGATTTGCTCTGTTGCTTGTCTTCCTTTCGGGGTATCTGTTGCAACCCGAAGCACATAAATATAAGTACCGTTACCCAGGCGATCATAATCCCGGTCACGGCCATCCCATGAAATACTGGCATAAGAACTTGTAGTTATGAGTGACTGTTGAATTTGCTGTACCGGCTTGCCGCTAAGGGTGTAAATACGAATAGATACATCCAGCGGATTACCCGGTTGGTTATGTTCGAAGGTGAAACGGGTGGCATTGTTCATCGGATTGGGGAAGTTATATACTTTACGTACGCTTAACTCCTCACTCGATGCTACTTCGAAGAAAATTTCTTCCTCCGAAGGATTATTATGCACATCCCACGCTCGAACTTTAAGGGTATAACTACCCTCAGGAAGTTGATCCAGAGGGTACTCGATACGCCCCCGTGTGAAATCATTTAAATTGCCCTCATAAAAATCGTTAAGGACAAAAGATTGTTTAGGTTTGGTATCGATTGTAGCAATTATTTCATGTCCTACTCCTGTTCCTGTTGTGTTAATGCCTGATTGATCTTCAAGCTCTATGATTAGTTTTGGCGAACCGTTAACGAGATTTCCGTTAACAAAGCGTTCGTCGTTTAGAAATACATCAAGTTTGGGGCCGTTGCCGTCATCCTGTGCCTGCTCATTCACCCCATTAAAATTTATTTTGGTAAAGGAACCGCCTGCGGTTTGCCCTTCTGAATTAGCAAAAAGTATTATCCGTCCGTTTTGATCTGAAAAACTAATATCCTTTGGTACAATAAATATTGAACTGAACTGACCATTCTGAACCGAAGCTTTGCCTCTGAAAAGCACATCGTTCTCCACTTCATAATTACAATTAACCAGGTTGCATCGCTCCTCCCTTACCCATTGGCGGTCGGTAGGAAGGCTAACATTACGGCTTGCATCCATTACCGTAATAACTGCTTCTCCGTTATAATCAGGAAGGGAGTTATTAGCGAGATCTTTTACCTGACCGGTGAGGGTAACCCGATCTAAAGCCCGAATTGTGAGCGTGGTGTCATTACCGGTATTGGTATAATTATTTACACTCGTGATTTCCGCTTTTCGCTCAGGCAGCCTGAATTTAGTTGCGGGATCTCCAATAAGAATGAATTTTTTACTGTTCATAGTTGAAACAACCGGAGATCCGCTGATATATGTATTTTTAGTTCTTTTGTATATATCACCAAAACGCAGTGGCGACCCATTTATGTTGCGCTCAACCATTCTTTGTGAAAGCGCCACATTTAATCCAAAATTGGAACCAACGTTGATGCTGCCACCGGTATATACTACACGGGTGGTAGTAAAAGCCGCAACAACACCGCCATTTTCAGTAAAAAATAATTGTTCTGCACCCGATTGCACGTCAATATCATCATAGCGGCCGAATTGGCAGGTGGCTGTAACTAAAACGGCTAGTTTATCACGGTTGATTAATTTAGGGATGTAACTCACTCTGAAAAGCCCTTCATCCGAAAGTGTGCGTTCGTTGCCATGACCGGAGTAATTAATAACCAACGTACCATTATTAATTGAGTTGATAAACGCATCTGTTGCACCGGGAATTTGACGGCCCGAACCGGTGATCTCCACCGGATAATCAAATTCATATATTTTTTTGATACGCAGGCCGGGATCAATGATGTTCATTCTTTCAGCCGTACCGTCAGCATTTAGTACGTGAAGATCACGGTTTCTCTCAATATCCGGGAAGTCATCATCAGCGGCAAAAGTGAAAAGGTTTTGCCAGTTTCCGGTGTTAGAAGGATCTTCATACCTTTTAATTTTTTGGACTGCAATAGCAGCTTCAGATCTTGTTTGTGCTGAAATACGGCCAAGGCCAATATCTAATAAATCGGAACCAGTTCTCCCCGATCCCATATTACCCTCGTTATCATCCAAAAAGCCAAAGAAATCATCGGTGGCATAAGAATTTACCCTGTGCAGCGATTCAGCACTTTGGTAGGTTACTACATAATTGGTAAAACTATCCTGAATAATTCCCTTGTAATCAAACGTAGCATCACCAAAAAACAACAAATGTTTGGGCGGCTCTTGACCTGAATTCAAAGCCCGGTCATATAGAAATTTGGTGTAATCCCTGAGGGCAACGGGATCGATCAATCCACCTGAAAATTCATTAAAAACTTGTTCCTGAGTTACCACAACTGGTGTCAGGCCATCATTATTTGCACGGTAAGTTGCTAAATCCTGAGCGTATTCCAGAAAATCATCGGAAGTGATTATCACGTAATCCGGATAATTATTGATACCCCGGAGATTTTGATTAATTACAAC
>JBBDLQ010000158.1:5124-15008 GCA_040878765.1 Balneolaceae bacterium
TTATCACGTAATCCGGATAATTATTGATACCCCGGAGATTTTGATTAATTACAACCTCTCCAGCCGGTGGTTGCCGAAAGTTTGCTTGTGCTATTAAATGGAGATCACTTCCGGAATAATAATTGAGATTGTAATTATCGCCAGATGCGGAAACTGATAATAATTTAGGATTTGTAACATCACTTACATCCATTACAACTGGTTTAGCACTAAAACCAGATAAACGATATTGTGCGTGTTCATCAGAGGAACCATCTGCAGGGGAATAAAAATAAAGCCGGTCATTTTCGGCCCGGAGGCTACGCTCAACTGCGATTCGAATCCAGTCAACAAATCCTCTTGAATTTGTTTCGTTATGGTTATAACGGGCAGAAATATTTATGATATTGTCAGTAATAGAAGGATTGATGGTGGTTGAAAAGCTTCTCTCACGCCCCGCGTTACCTTCAGAACTATTATATCCATGAGAAATTGAAGAAATTGAAATGGTTTCAATTGGTTCACCATTAAATACAATATTAAAAGTAGAGCTTTGAGTAGACCGGCTCACAAAGTTGCCACTCACATCAACAGGTGCATTTTGCTGAATCCCAGCTAAGGTATCTGAGAATATATTTAATAAAGTGCCATTACTTGATGAGGTAAATCGTTGCCCAAGCCAATACCGTCCCGATTTAATGGTTTCTTCCGGTTTGTATAATTCCTCATCCTTCCAAATAAAGTCTTTAAATGTGGAAATGGTTTTGGATGGGGATACAATATTAGAATTAATTGGTGTGAGGCGGGGCATTGCAGGTTCATTGCCAATGGTCAAAAACACATAATTTTGGTCACTGTATGGATGAATGGCATGGGAAAATGTGGCGTTGTTACGAATTACCTTATGTGGACTGTTTGCATAAAATAAAATACGGTCATTAGTATTAAACGTGCCGTCACCTTGCCCCTCAACAATAATAGGTATCTGAGTAAGCAGTGGCCTTGATTCACTATTTGGCTCAGGAAGCTGATACCCTCCGGTTCCCCAAATCTGAATATTTCGGGGATCAATACTGCCAACATCAATGCCGAGTTCTTCCAGGTAATCGAAATCCAGTTCGTATATACTATTATAACGAATAGGAATTTTATACCATGTTCCGTTTTCAAATAGAGAAGATGCGGTAGCTTCTTTTGCCTGTGTAGCCTTTGGAAGCACTGAATCTCCCTTTTTATAAACCCTGATCTTTAATTTTCGCAATATCAAGGTGTTGTTTTCGCCAACCCTGGCAATATTAATGCTCATCATGCTCATTTTCTGTCCGCGATAAACTCCAGGTTCAGATACTTCAATAAGCGGGCTTGAGGCATTAGATAAGGCAAATACAGTGGCTTTATCCTCATCAACAAATTCATTAATCGTTGAAACAGACTGCTCTAATATTTGATATTGTGCTGAGTTCCCGGCAACAGGTACAGTCAGCCCATATGGAGACATTACTTTGAGCTCTTCATTGTTGAGCTCATAATCTGTAAACGATTCAGTTTCTGCTACTACTTTAAGTTGCTGGGCTTGTAAGCCCGGTGCAATTAATAAGCAAAGCAAACCACTAATAAAAAGCAGCCTGTTAAGCATAAAGGAATTAATTGGTTACAATGTGCGTAATTTAACGCTTAAGGTTTTGTAGCAGTTTTTCTATAAGATATATAGTACTTCGTTTATTAGTTGACCTGTTTAGATAAGGATATAGTTTGCGCTGATATATTTTAGTTATAAATGAATAGTAGCGTTAATCTATAGTAAAGATGATTTTTGTTTTAGGTCAACCGTATAATATGTCTGAGAAATTATAATGTCAACAAAAAAATGAGCCTTTTAAAAACAGGCTCTAAATAACTACACCAATTCAAGGACTAGTGAGGATGCTCCGCCGCCGCCATTGCAAATTCCGGCACACCCATATTTTCCTTTAGTTCTTCTGAGTGCATGAATTAAAGTCACGATAATTCGAGCGCCCGAACAACCAAGAGGATGGCCAATACTTACAGCACCACCATGAATGTTCACTTTTTCTGGATCTAATTCCAGAATTTGATTATTTGCCAATGCAACTACCGAAAATGCCTCATTTATTTCAAAAAGATCAATATCGTTTTTAGTTAATCCCGCTCGTTTTAGGGCAATAGGGATGGCATCGGCAGGGGCGGTTGTAAACCATTCAGGAGCTTTTGCGGCGCTGGCATGGCTCAAGATTTTAGCCAGCGGTTTTAGTCCTAACTCTTTGGCTTTCTCAGCACTCATCACTAACACTGCTGCTGCACCGTCATTTATGCTGGAGGCATTTGCTGCGGTCACCGTTCCCTCTTTATCAAAAACAGGGCGTAATTGTGGGATTTTTTCAAAACGAACCTTATCCAGTTCTTCATCTTTTTCTACTTCGGTAACATTTCCTTTACGGTCTTTAACTTTTATTTTGATGATTTCATCTTTGAAATATCCTTTCTCTGTAGCTTCTATAGCTCTTTTATAGGATGTGATGGCGTATTCATCCTGTTGCTCACGGCTGATATTACACTCTCTGCCGCAAAGGTCCCCTGCATTCCCCATCAGATAATCATTATATACATCCCAAAGGCCATCCTTTACAATTCCGTCTTCAACTTGTGAATGTCCATATTTTGCCCCAAATCGTTCTTTGGGGAGATAGTAGGGTACATTACTCATACTTTCCATACCACCGGCAATTATGATGTCTGCCTGGCCTAATCGAATTTGATCGGCAGCAATCATTATGGATTTCATTCCGGAAGCACACACTTTATTTATAGTAGTGGCAGGCGTTCGCTGGTGTAGTCCGGCTTTTAATGCAGCCTGGCGTGCCGGAGCCTGTCCAATGCCGGCCGAAAGTACATTCCCCATCACTACTTCCTGAACATCATCGGGTTTAATACCGCCAGATTTTACGGCTTCAAGGATTGCAGCGGCCCCTAATTCAGGTGCAGTAAAGGATGAAAGGCTTCCTCCAAAGGATCCTAAAGGGGTTCGTTTTGCTGATACAATTACAACGTCTCGCATGATAGAAATTATTTAGGTTATATATTCTGTAAGCGCTTTTTTAAGCAATTAGAAGATACTAAAGCCATCGGAATGATGATATGCTAAAATGCCTGATTTAAATCTTCAATCAGATCATCGACATCTTCTATGCCTACCGATACGCGAATCAGGGAATCTTTCAGGCCCGCTTTTTCACGGACTTCTTTGGGAATAGAACCGTGTGTCATAGAAGCCGGGTGACTAATTAGAGATTCAACGCCACCGAGACTTTCAGCCAGTGTAAAGACTTTTGTATTCTGCATAAACTTCACAGCCGCTTCAATGGAATTGTCTTTCAGAGAAAAGGATAACATGGCCCCAAAATCATCCATTTGCTGTTTCGCTAATTCATGTTGGGGATGGGATTTCAACCCCGGATAAATCACGGACTCCACTTTAGGATGATCTTCGAGAAATTCAGCTAATTTTTTGGCGTTATCAACAGAACGCTGAACCCGAACACTCAGGGTTTTTATTCCGCGGAGCGTCAGATAACAATCCATTGGGCCGGGAACGGCACCGGAAGTTTTAGTCTGAAACCGCAGGTTTTCCATAATCTGCTTATTGGAACTTGCCACTGCACCATGAATTACATCCGAATGTCCGGCCAGGTATTTGGTGGCAGAATGCAGTACGGCATCCACACCCATTTCCAGAGGTCGTTGTAAATAGGGGGAAGCGAAAGTATTATCAACTACCGTAAGGATATTATTTGGTGTGGCAAGCTTAACTAATGCTTTTATATCAACGATTCGCAACAGGGGATTTGTGGGGGTTTCTATCCACATGAGCTTGGTTTCCGGAGTTATCGCCTTTTCTACCGCATCCAAATCCGTCATATCCACAAAAGTGAAATTGATGCCATACGGCTCAAAAACAGTAGTGAAGAGCCTGTACGATCCTCCATATAAATCGTTAGTAGTAATTACATGATCTCCCGGGCGAAACATTTTCATCAGGGCGTCCATGGCAGCTACCCCGCTTGAGAAGCATGCGGCTTCATCAGCGCCTTCCAAGCCTGCAATCATTTTCTCAAGGGCAGTGCGGGTTGGGTTTCCGACACGAGCATAATCATATCCTTTATGCTTATTTGGGGCTTCCTGTGCGTAAGTTGAAGTTTGAAAAATGGGGGGCATTACTGCGCCAGAAGTCTCTTCAGGTTTCTGGCCAGCATGTATAGTCTTGGTATTAAATTTCATATTTAATTATCAGCGGATGTAGTTTGGCGCTCTTTTAGAGTTTTCAAAACATCGAGCTTATTGTTGTACTCGGTGTTATTTGGGTCTATTTGCACCAATTTTTCATAGTATTCAATTGCAAAATTTATCAGGGTTGAGGCTTTTTTCCGAAGCCTTTCTTTGTCATCCTCGAAGGCCACACTTAAAATAGAAAGATGCTGTGCTGAAAGGTTATTATAGAAAACGGCTAAACTTTCAATGAATTCTGTATTTGAAGTATCTCTTTTGAAAGCCTCAATGAGCTGATTTTCAGCCTCATCCCCCATACCTTCGGCTTCAAATTTAATTTGTTCAACCAGGGTGGTATCATTTTGGGAATAAGCCTGCTTAAGGTCCTCCATGATGGTTGAAGTGATCGCATAAAGCTGGGTGCCGTACACATTTCGCAATTTAGCGTTCTGTGGATGTTCAGAAACCAAAGTTTCCAGCATTACTGCAGCTTTTTCAGGATTACCATTTGCGATGTACGCATTGATTAACCCAAAAGCGAGGTTCAGATCTTCCTGAAGGTTTTTGTTGGCAAGTTCATAATATAACGCGGCTTGCTCAGGATTTCCCTTTTCGAGGTATAAATAACCCAGGTTTTCATAAATATCAGCTGAGGGCTCTTCTGAATAATTAAGAGCATTTTTCAGTGATAAAATTGCTTCATCAATTTTACCCATATTAAATTGAGCGATCGAAAGATTTTTGAGCGTACTAACCGCGTCATTTCGAAGTATCAGGGCATTTTGGAAAAATATTTCAGCACGTTGATATCGTTCTGAAAGAGATTCATTATCTGAAACCCGCAACCCATCGTTATGTTCATCTTTCCAGTATTGCTGGCGTAAACTGTCGATCACTTCGAGTTGAGAATCATTTGCTCCGTATTCTTGTGCTGACTCAAAATCCTCAGTTGTTCTGGAATATAATTCTGCACGCAATTCCGGATCAGTATCCCTGGCAAGTGTGGCGTTAATTTCACCCCGTTTAATGTAAAGGTGAGGTTGAGCCGGATCTTCTGCCAGCCGGTTCTCAATTTCTGTTATAGCCTGTTCATAATTGTTGTTTGCCAGTAATTCATCAATATTGGCTTGCGATGAACCACAAGAATAAAAAAACCCGGCCACAAGGAGTAAGCCTGTAAGCCGGGTAAAAGTTGAGATATTCATAGTTAATTTATTAGATACATCTAAAATTACGATCCTGCTTTTTCAAGTGCTTCTTCAGCCTTTTCCATCATATCAAGGGTAGTGTATATACGTGAAAGAACATCCCAATATTGAGTGTTATCAGGATCTATTTCAGCGGCTTTTTCGTAATACTCCATAGCTTTCCTTAATTCGGCTTTGGCTTGTTTGTCGTATTCGCTTGCTAGTGCATTATCTGTTGTAATGTTCCGCTTCTCAAATAAAGCAGCATATTTATTTTGATATGCGATCCCCAGGAAATTATAAGCTGTGTCATCATTTGGACGAAGCTCGGTTACTTTAAGCAATTCAACTTCAGCCCTGCCTGATAATGATACCATTTCTTCATTGATTTCATCATTTAATACAAATAAAGAATCTACCTTATTTTTAATTTCTTTTTTCCTGCTTGTTGAAGCATTTCTGGCTTCTGTTTCCAGGTCATAAACTTTTTCATAATTATCAGAAATTTTTTCAGATAATTCAGTAGAAGCTTGTAACAGCTGGGTTGCAAGGGCTAAACGGTATTGAGCATTATTAGGTTCTCTGTCAATCAATTCCTGAATAGTTGCAACTGCGCGTTCCCGTTCCCCGCTTTGCATGTATGAGTCAGCGAGATTTTGAGCCAGTTTTATACTGTCTGGGTAAATCTCCAAGGCTTTCTCGAGAGTTTTAATGGACTCTTTATTCTGATCATTTTCACTATAATAGATTCCAAGACGAAGGTAATCGTCGGCCGGAGCCGGATCTTTCAATTCCATGGATGACCTTATAGCTTCAATGGCTCCATCAAGATTATTATCCATGAATTGTATCTGAGAAAGAATATCCCAGGATAAGGTACTATCAGGGTTGATAATAACAGCATTTTCCAGATGGGCAACGGCAACTTTAAGGGGCTCATCAATTGTAGCTTTTAAGCTGTCGTTATTTACATATTCAATTGATTGATTATGCTCAATACCCCAGGTATTATAAATTAAACCGGAAACTTCATTTGCTTCACTTGGAGCTTCTTCCTGGGCTTCAAATTTATCGCGTGCTGTTGTGATGTTTTCCCGAAAGTCTCTATATACGGGTTTTCGTTCACTTACTTCTGGTATTGAAGTAGCCATATCTGCATAAGTCATTGCTTTATAGTAATAAGGTAGGCCATTGTCCGGGTTTTGAGCAATAGAACGGTCGAGTATAGCCAATGCCGAATCATAATTTTGAGTGAAGATATTTTTCTGGGCTTCTTGAATCAAAGGATCCGTTGTTTCGCACCCTGCAATTATCCCCACGAACAGAAGAACAGTTAAAAAATTTCTAAGTAGCTTTTTCATTTTCGTAAAATTGGATTGGTTGAAATGAGGTCATATTTTTATGTTCCCGAAAATAAACATATGTGGTGCTTTCTGCAATTTATTAGCTAACATGCTTTAGGCTCCTCAATCATATTAAAAATATAAATATAGAAATTATGAAAAAGATACACTCCACAGATCAGGCACCGGCCGCAATTGGCCCATATAGCCAAGCTACCTCACATAATGGAATTTTATACTGCTCTGGCCAAATTTCACTTAACCCTGAAAACATGGAACTGGTTGGTGCTAATGCAGCCGAACAAGCTGAACAGGTCATGAAAAATTTGTCGGCTGTGCTAAAAGAGGCAGGTTCTGATTTTTCTAAGGTACTGAAATGCTCCATATTTTTAGCTGATATGAATGATTTTGGTTCTGTAAATGAAGTTTACGGTGCTCGATTTCCCAATGACCCGCCAGCAAGAGAAACCGTTGCCGTTAAAACACTTCCCAAAAATGTATTAGTTGAGATAAGCTGTATCGCTTATTTATAAATTTTTGAAGCTGGAAAGCTCATATTCCAATATCAAAAATGTTTGGTTTCCGGCTTTATCTTTTACCATTATTTCTGCAGTGTTTTGAGTTCTTGGAATAAAACCCGGAAGATAATAGATCAATAATTCTTCCTCATAATCATACTCGGCAATACCGCGTTTTCCGTTTACTGTAAATTCGGCCGATGCTGACTGAATACCGGTTAACTCATCTTCAACATGTACTTTTGCGAGCCATATTCCATAATCGGTTTTAAAAACAGTAAAGTTTGAGATTAAGGGAGGGTCATTATCTGCTTTTATAATAAACTCACCAAGTTCATCCGGATATGCGTGTATAGTTCTGCCCCTAAGTTTGGAATCCACATAAGACAGATCCCCATTTGAAGATTTTATCCTGAAGAGCCGGTAATTATTACCTTCCTTAAAATCATTAGCCAGGAAAAATTCAATTTTAAAAGCGGATTTTGCCGGCAGCATTTCGGGCTGAATAGAGAGATGAATATTCCCATCTTTGGCATGATAAGTTGAAGCTACTGTAAGAGTATCGAAGAAAGTATTTTCCCTAAATCGTAATAATAATCGGCTGTCAGGTGAAATAATCTTTTGGGCTCTTCCCGGCGTAATCCGGGAAAACAATATGAAGGTAGTGTCTTTAGTCGGAATGATTTGTTGATCATCTGTCCATGGAAAACCCAAATTATTTCGCTTTAGATT
This sequence comes from Balneolaceae bacterium, assembly GCA_040878765.1. GTDB lineage: Bacteria > Bacteroidota > Rhodothermia > Balneolales > Balneolaceae > Gracilimonas. Next base: position 13,168 of record JBBDLQ010000158.1, read on the forward strand.
TATGGTATTTTTAAGATCCGGTGATGCCCAGTTTTCCGACCAATACCAACTTTTAGTATTTGAGCCAAAAATCGGGGTATAGTTATTATGGGATGAGGTATCCTTTCTGATTGACACTCTTGCTTTGGAGGTATTTCCAAAATAATCGGCGGCAATAATGGTGTAGGTCTGGAGTGAATCAGCAGCTTGAATTTGAGCTTCCGGTTCCACTTTAATATAAAATGGATTTTGTTGACCGTCTTTACCATAAAGCCGCTGGTGTCCGCGCCTTGATGAACCAAATGGGGCAATACGATCGAGAAACATTTCTCCTTTATTTTCATAACTGAATGTATCAAGCCGTTCAAAAAACAAAGTGTCGGAATGTTGAATTAACGCTAATGTATGTACCGCATAGGCATTGTGTACATCATTAGCCTGATCAAAAATATTAACGGCTAATCCGGCTTTTCCAAAAAGGGTTATTTCACCAAAATCGTACAAGCCGGGTTCTATTTTTGTAGGCCGGGACAAATTTGAAAAGGGTTTGCCATCAACCCGGCTGTTTTTATCCAGTGGTTCCGCTATTAAAGATGAAAATACAGGAGGCAGGTTATCCAGAACAGTCAAATTGGTTTTCAAAGCATTGACCGGATTATCGAGGGAGTCACGAATTTCAAAGTGTAAATGGGGTGGCCCTATTCCTGTTGAGCCGGTAAAACCAATCAGGTCTCCCTGCCCGACCACAATTCCCATGGAATCTATTCTGGCATCCATTTCGAATGAATAATCGGTCAGACGTATAGAATCGGCAATGGCCTGAAGTTCTTTATTAAATCGTTGAAGGTGAGCATATATGGTGGATGTTCCATCTTCATGTTTTAGATAAATGGCCTTGCCATACCCCCGCTCTGTAACAAGAAGACGTTGTACTAATCCGTCCCTTGATGCAAAAACACGGTAACCTTCTTTTCCCCATGTTTTTATATCAAGCCCGGCATGGAAATGTGCAGACCTTGTCTCCCCAAAGGTAGAACTCAGGTACTTACCAGAATCGGTTGGCCACAAATAATGTTGAGACTGAACGAGCGGTGAGTACAGGAAAATAGATATGAAAATGAATAATTGTAGCCGCAAATTTTAACCGATATTCACAGTTAATGTTTTAATTCCATTATTAAAATGTACCTCAAGTACATCGCCTGATTTCACCGGGCCCACACCTTCTGGCGTTCCGGTGAAAATGAGATCACCCCTATGTAAGGTGTATATTTTAGAAAGGAATGTGATCAGGTAGGGAATAGGGAAAATCATTTCTGAGGAATTTCCATGTTGTTTAACAAAACCATTCTGAAAAAGTTTGATATCCAAATTCGATGGAGTTTCTATTTCATTTGCCGGTTGAAAATCACTAATTGGTGCAAAGTCATCAAATCCTTTTGCAATCGCCCATGGGTGTCCCTGTTTCTTTGCAATACTCTGAATATCCCGAGCAGTGAAGTCAATTCCCGCTCCATATCCTGCCACATAATTGAGTGCATTTCCCTGGGATATATTCTTACCGGTTTTAGAAATAGCCACTACAATTTCAGCCTCAAAATGAACTTCATTACTTTGAATTGGCAGTTGAATGGTGGATTCTTCATAACATATAGTGCCAAGTGGTTTTAAAAAAACCAGAGGCATTTTGGGGATGGGGCTATCCATTTCCTTAGCATGTTGTGCATAATTTCTTCCAATGCAATAAATATTGCGAACGGGAATATCGAGGCCGCGTATTTTTGGATTTTCCATGTACCTAAGATATAAAAAAAGGTACTGTTTTAAATAACAAGTAAAATCTGTTTCAAATAATTATATTT
>JBBDLQ010000159.1:0-14981 GCA_040878765.1 Balneolaceae bacterium
AACAAGCTCTCGCTCGCACAAACAATCTGATCTATACTTCAGTATGTCTAAGAACACTTGTTTCGCATTTGTAAAATCGCTCGCGAAACAGAAACCAAAGATACGGGATATTAAGTTCGGATGTCAACTAAAATTTTAATTTTCTTTCCCTTTTTTGACATCCTTATGAGAAAATATTTTGCAATAAAATTCTCATAAAAAAAGAGTCTTCACAGAATGCGAAAACTCCTCAATATTTTCAAAATAATTACTTCTTGTCTTCTTCTGATTTTTCTTCATCAGAATCAGGTTCTTCTTCTGTGATAGCAGTAGTTTCGTCTACTTCAGCATCAGCCACATCTTCTGTTTTCTCTGTTTCTTCAGTATCTGCCGTCTCTTCTGTTTGTGCTGTTTCTTCTGAAGATGCTACATCAGTTTCTTTATTCTCGTCTTTTGTGGAAGTAGGTACATTGCTTTTACCAGCTCGGCGGGTTTTCTTTTTCCCGGTTTCTGCTGATGCACTACCTTCTGGTTTTATATCATTGTAATCCACTAATTCAATAACAGCCATTTCAGCACCATCTCCTTTTCGGTGACCCGCTTTAATTACACGAGTATATCCACCTGGCCTTTCTTTGCTTTTGGGCCCAACTTCTGTAAATAAAGTTGTTACTGCTTCTTTATTTTGCAGTGATGAAAATACCTGGCGTCTGTTATGATGAGAATCTTCTTTAGCTCTGGTAATTAATGGTTCTACATAACCACGTAATTCTTTTGCTTTAGCAAGAGTTGTTACAATTCTATGCTCTCTTATCAATGCCATAGCAAGTGATTGCATGGTTGTTTTACGGTGAGCTGCCGTTCTGCTTAGTTTTCTACCTTTTACTCCGTGACGCATAATCTAATTCCTTTATACTTAATCCAAATATTTTGAAACGTCCATTCCGAATTCAAGATTCTTCTCTTCAATAACTTCAATAAGTTCACTAAGTGATTTTTTACCAAAGTTTCTGAATTTCAGAAGGTCTTGCTCATCTCGCGATACTAACTCACCAATTGAATTAATGTTCGCAGATTTAAGACAGTTGTAGGCACGTACACTGAGATTGAGATCTTCAATGCTTGTACGAAGCAGATTTGCTACACGTTGTTTCTCCGCATCAACTTCCTCTTCTTCCTGAGTGAATGGTTCTTCAATTTCCTCAGTAATAAATTTCTCAATATGCTCTTTCAATATTTTACCTGCAATTGTAAGAGCTTCTTTGGAATTAACCGATCCGTCGGTTTCAATATCCATTACCAATTTTTCATAATCAGTACGCTGACCTACCCTAACATTTTCTACATTATATTTAACGGATGTTATCGGGGTAAAAATGGCATCTATAGGAATCAAATTCACATCATCTTCCTCAACTGACATTTCCTCAGCCGGTACATACCCACGACCTCGGCCAACCTTCAATTCAATTTCCAATTCTGCATCATCTGCAAGATTTGCAATTACTAAATCTGGGTTTAGCACATCATATTCTGCAGTAGCATCATCAATATCTTTAGCCGTTAACTCACCTTCTCCACTTTTGGAAATATGAATTACACCGGAACTTTGTTCAACTTGCTTGAATCGTACTTGCTTGAAATTTAGGATGATTTCATACACATCTTCCTTTACTCCTTTAATACTGGAATATTCGTGATCTACCCCGTTAATTTTAACAGCTGTAATTGCAATTCCAGGAAGTGATGAGAGCAGAACTCTTCGAAATGAATTTCCAATCGTTACACCAAAACCTCGTTCTAGCGGTTGAAGAACAAACGTTCCAAAATTATCGCTTTCTTCAACTACGTTAAGTGTTTCGGGCATTTGAATGCTATAATTGCTCATAATAAGATCTTAAACTTTTAATAATTACTTAGAATAAAGCTCAACAATAAGCTGAACATTTATATTTTCAGGTATTTCATCCATTGTAGGAACATAAAGCATCTTACCTGATCTTGATTTAGGATCTGTTTCAACCCATTTGTATTTATTTCTTGAGGACCCATCAAGTGCATCTTCAACAACTTCCAGATTTCTGGATTTTGGACGAAGGGCAACAACATCTCCCGGACTCAATTCATAGGATGGAATGTTTAAAATCCCACCATTTACTACAATATGCTTATGAGTAACCAATTGACGTGCCTGACGACGCGTGCGCGCAAATCCCATACGATAAACGGTATTATCCAACCGACTTTCAAGGGCCTGAAGCAAGTTTTCACCGGCCACACCACTTTTAGCTGAAGCTGCTTTAAATAAATTACGGAATTGCTTTTCCAGCAATCCATAAGTGTATTTTGCCTTCTGTTTCTCTTCCAGCTGAATAGCATACTCAGATTTTCTGTTAAATCTGGAACGCCCATGTTCGCCGGGGCCATATGGTTTACGTTCTAATGCCTTACTTGGTCCAAAGATTGGCTCTTTGAAACGTCTGGCTTTTTTCTGTTTTGGTCCTCTATATCTTGCCATTATACAATCTTGTTACAATTAAACTCTTCTGCGTTTTGGTGGTCGGCATCCATTATGTGGAAGCGGTGTGCGGTCTTTAATTGAGGTGACTTCCAATCCGGAACTTGCCATACCTCGTACTGCTGCCTCACGGCCTGAACCAGGTCCTTTTACAAATACCTCAACTTTTCTTAAACCCATATCATGCGCTGTTTTTGCAGCAGTTTCAGCACTTAATTGAGCAGCATAAGGTGTATTTTTTCTTGATCCTTTAAAACCTTCCTTACCAGCCGAGGACCATGATAATACATTTCCATCGGTGTCAGTAATGGTTACAATTACATTGTTAAAAGTAGCTTTAACAAAAGCCATTCCGTTAGGATCGCTAAGTTGCTTTTTCTTTTTGCGCTTTGCAGCTACAGATGCTTTAGGTTGTTTTTTAGCCATGGGGTTATCTCAATTACAATTACTTCTTAACAGCTTTTTTCTTACCGGCTACAGTACGCTTTTTACCTTTTCGGGTACGCGCATTTGTTTGAGTACGCTGACCTCTTACCGGTAAACCACGGCGGTGACGAACACCACGATAGCTGCCAATTTCAATGAGGCGGCGAATGTCACCATTCACTTCACTTCGAAGCGCACCTTCAACTTTATATTCTTCATCTATGATTTTGCGTAACTCACTTACTTGTTCGTCAGTCCAATCCTGAACATTCGTATCATGGTCTATGCCAATACGATCAAGAATTTTGACGGCTTGAGACCGTCCAATTCCATATATATAAGTAAGGCTGATTACGCCTCTTTTCTGTTTTGGTAAATCTATCCCAGCAATACGTGCCATATAAGTACTCTGTTATTCTTTTATCCCTGACGCTGCTTATGGCGCGGGTTCTTTTTGTTAATGACGTAAAGTCGTCCTTTGCGTCGTACAATTTTGTCGTCTGAACTTCTTTTCTTAACTGATGATCGCGTTTTCATGACAACCTCTTTTATTTATATCTATATGTTATTCTTCCTTTAGATAAATCATAGGGCGACATTTCTACAGCCACTCTATCACCCGGGAGAATTTTAATGTAATACATGCGCATTTTACCTGATACATGGGCAAGTATCTCATGCCCATTATCTAACTCCACACGAAACTGTGCGTTAGGCAATGCTTCTATTATTTCTCCATCTTGTTTTATCGGCTCTTGTTTAGCCATAATACAATATGTTTTCTTTTTTATCTGAGAGCTCGGCAATATAATCAAAAGTACTGAGAATTTCAGCCTTTCCATCACGAACTACAATGTCATGTTCATAATGAGCTGCCAGGCTCCCATCGGCTGTAACTACTGTCCAGCCATCGTTCAATGTTTTTGTTTTCCACGAACCCATGGTAATCATTGGTTCTACAGCAAGCGTCATTCCTGATCGGAGTCGCTCACCCTTCCCCTTTTTTCCAAAATTTGGTACGGATGGTTCTTCATGCATCGTTTTTCCGATTCCATGCCCTACCAATTCTCTTACTACACCAAATCCGGCAGTCTCGCAGTGGGTTTGAATGGCACTGGCCACATCTCCAATTCTGTTACCATGCACGGCTTTTTCAATTCCCTTATAAAGAGATTGAAGGGTAGTTTTCAATAATTTCAAAGTTTTTTCATCGCATTCACCAACTGTAAATGTGTACGCATGATCGCCGAAGTATCCATTTTTTTCAACTCCGCAATCTACTGAAACAACATCACCTTCTTTTAATTCCCTTTTACCAGGAATGCCATGTACAATTTCTTCATTCACAGAGATACAAAGCGTAGCAGGAAATTCATTCCCTTTGGGGCCATACCCTTTAAATGCGGGACGGCCTTTTTCTTTTGCGATGTACTCTTCAGCAATTCTGTCAAGTTTACCGGTTTGAACTCCTGGCTCAATGTGTTTACCAATTTCAGCAAGAGTTCTTGAGACAATCAGCGCACTTTCACGCATTTTCTCAATTTCCGATTCACTTTTCAGGTATATCATTCTATGCTCTTCGTCGGCCTTTAATTCTGCCGGTTTTCATGAAACCGTCGTAATGACGCATCATCAAATGACTTTCAATTTGCTGGAGGGTATCTAATGCCACTCCAACAATAATCAATAAACTTGTTCCGCCATAAAAGAGAGCAAAACCCGGAGTTACTCCAAACAATCCAACCGCAATGGCCGGAAGAATTGCTACAAACGAAAGAAATAATGAACCAGGAAGAGTGATTTTCGTCAATATATTATCAATGAACTCAACGGTTTGTTTACCCGGGCGAACGCCTGGAATAAAACCACCTTGTCGTTTCATGGTATCTGCCATTTCCTTAGGATTGATGGCGATAGCGGTATAGAAAAATGTGAAAAACACACAGACAATAAAGAATACAATTGAATACGTCACACCTGTAAAATCAACTGACCACTGAGTTAAAAACTGTACCGTTTCATTTTCGGGAAAGAACGAACCAAACGTACTCGGAATGAACATAATTGACTGTGCAAAGATAATCGGCATAACCCCTGCTGCATTCACTCGCAATGGTAAATACTGAGTAGTGCCACCATATACTTTACGGCCAACTACACGTTTTGCATATTGAACCGGAATTTTTCGGGTTCCCTGAGTCAACATTACAACCGCAGCAATTACTAATATTAATGCTGCAACTTCTATGATCACTAAAATGGCATTTGCCTTCGTAGTAACCTCATTATAAAAGTTTGCAGGAAGCGCCGCTATAATACCAATCATAATGATAAGCGATATACCATTTCCGATACCACGTTCACTAATTCTTTCTCCCAACCACATTACAAATACCGTACCTGCGGTTAATACAATCATTGCTGTAATTACGAATGCGAATTCGTTAACAACAATTGCATTTGGAGATGTTGACATCAGGTTAATAGAAAAACCAATAGCCTGAACTGCTGTAATACCAACTGTTCCGTAACGCGTTAATCGGGTGATCTTTCGTCTTCCCTCTTCTCCTTCGCGTTGCAATTTCTGGAAGTAAGGAACCACAGCACCCATCAACTGAATGATAATAGCTGCAGTAATGTAAGGCATGATTCCCAATGCGAATACACCCGCCCTGGAAAATGCACCTCCCACAAATAAATCAAAAAGGCCAAGTAAACTGCTGGCAGCATTTCCTGAACTACCTATTAGTTGGTTAGCATCTACACCCGGAAGTGTGATGTAACTACCAACGCGGTAGACCATTAAGATTCCAACCGTATAAAGAATACGATTCTTAAGATCTTCAATTTTAAATATATTGCGGAAGTTTTCTATCAGACTCATGCGCCGTCTATACTATTAGTTTTGCACTGTAGTTACTGAACCACCAGCTTTTTCTACCTTCTCAATGGCAGATTTACTTGCAGCGTGCACTTCAATTTCAATTTTTTGATCTAAATCTCCTCGTCCAAGGAGTTTCACTTTATCTTTTTTATTAGCTAAGCCTGAATTTACTAAGGCTTCCAGCGTAATTGCAGTATCCAGTTTTCCGGCTTCAATAAACTCACCAATAGTGTGAACGTTTATGACACGAAATTCTGTACGATTGAAATTAGTAAACCCAAATTTAGGAATACGTCGTTGAAGTGGCATTTGCCCACCTTCAAACCATGCGCGTTGTTTAGAACCTGAACGTGATTTTTGACCATTATGTCCGCGGCCAGATTGCTCACCCCGCCCTGAACCTTGTCCACGTCCTACACGCTTAGTGTTTTTCCTATTTGGGATCGGTGCTTTTAAATTGCTTAAGTCCATCATCAATTCCTTTTTATATTATCCTTCAAATACTTTGTTGAGAGAAACACCTCTTCTCTGTGCTACTTCAACCGGATCAGTCAAATCATTTAATGCAGTGAATGCTGCTTTCACCATGTTATGGGGGTTTGATGAACCCTGTGATTTTGACAGAATATTATGTACACCAGCTACATCGAGTAATGCTTTAACAGCACCGCCGGCAATTACACCGGTACCTTCAGCGGCTGGACGAAGCAATACTTTACCAGCACCAGCTTTTCCGGTAATAGGGTGGTAAATACTCTTTGTTTTTGTAAGAGGCACCCGAATCAAATTTTTCTTGGCGTTATCGAAGCCTTTTTGGATGGCATCAGAAACTTCATTTGCTTTACCAAGGCCATGCCCGCAAACTCCATTTCCATCACCCACTACTACAATGGCGTTAAAGCTGAATCGACGTCCACCTTTAACCACTTTAGAAACACGGTTCACATGAACCAGTTTTTCTTCCAGGTTCAGGTTTGCAGCAGGTATAGATTGTTTTCTTCTTATTTTAGGCATTGTTTATCCCAGTTCAATTAAAAGTCTAATCCACCATCGCGGGCGCCATCAGCGGCAGCCTTTACGATGCCGTGATATTTATAACCGCTTCGGTCAAATACCACTTTGTTAATTCCTTTATCCTGAGCCGCTTTTGCAAGTTCAGAACCAGCTTCTTTAGCATTTTCCACACCTGTTTCAGCTTTAGTTGCTGCCAGTGTTACTCCACCTAAATCATCAATCAATTGCAGGTAGGTATATTTATTGCTTTTGAAAATACTAAGCCGCGGGCGTTCCGGTGATCCTTTTACTGTAGAACGGATGCGACTTCTGATCTTGTTTCTTCGGTCGGTTTTTTTTTGTTGTTTCTTACTCATTATTCAAATCCTTTATTTAGCAGCTGACTTACCGGCTTTACGACGAACCTGCTCGCCCAGATATCTAATCCCTTTACCTTTGTACGGTTCAGGTTTTCTGAATGATCTGATTTTAGCGGCAATTTGGCCTACCATTTCCTTATCAACACCTGAGATAATCAAAATCGGGTTTTTACCTGATTTGGTATCCACTTCAATATCAACTCCTTCAGGAGGTACAAAGAAAATGGGGTGTGAATAACCCAGGTTCAGTTCCAGCACATCGCCATTTATGGCAGCACGAAAACCAACACCTATGATTTCCAATTTTTTGGTATAACCCTCCGAAACCCCAACTACAGCATTATTTACAAGAGCGCGAAACAAGCCATGCAAGGCACGGTTTTGTTTTTCGTCAGAACTTCTTTTTATAACAAGTTCATTCTCGCTTTTTTCGATAGTAATATGAGGATGAATACGGAGTGTATTGGTTCCTTTTTCTCCTTTAAAAGTTGCAATATTATCAGCATTGATGCTGAACTCAACTTTATCAGAAATAGGTACCGGTAGATTTCCAATTCGAGACATAGTTCTAAAAACTGTTTATTAATAAATGGTGCACAAAATTTCGCCGCCTACATTAAGCTTGCGAGCTTCTTTATCGGTCATTACACCTTTTGATGTTGAAAGAATAACAATTCCCAATCCGTTTTGAGCGCGGGGAACATTATCTCCGCCTTTATATACTCTAAGACCAGGTTTTGAAAGTCTTTTCATTTCACGGATTACAGGGTGTCCATATGTATCGTATTTCAGAAACAAACGGATAATACCTTGCTTACCGTCTTCAATATCAATGTATTTTGAGATATACCCTTTGTCAGCCAGAATTTTAGTCATGGCGCGCTTCAATTTAGAAGCGGGGATATCTACTCTGCGATGCCCGGCTTGTTGGGCATTTCTAATTCGTGTTAAATAATCTGCAATAGGATCAGTCATCGATTCCTTAGTTAGTTTTACCAGCTTGCTTTACGTACACCAGGAATCTTACCCGCTAAGGCAAGTTCACGAAATTTAATTCGTGATACTCCATATTTACCTACATAACCACGACTTCTGCCGGTGATGTTGCACCGGTTGCGAACCCTGGTGGGGCTGGCATCGCGTGGTAGTTTTTGCAGGCCTTCATAGTCGCCAGCTTCTTTGAGCTTGCGACGCTTTTCGGCGTACTTTTCAACAGTTTCTTTTCGTTTTTTGTTACGTGCTATCCAAGCTTTCTTAGCCATAATAGAATTTCTCTTAGTTTCTCGTTTTAAATGGCATTCCAAAGTGCTTAAGCAAAGCATAAGCTTCTTCATCTGTATCGGCAGAGGTTACAAAAGTAATATCCATACCGTGCACTTTTGAAACCTTGTCGGTATCAATTTCCGGGAAAATAGTATGTTCTTTAATGCCCAGTGTATAATTACCACGGCCATCAAAACTTTTATCCGGAACCCCCTGGAAGTCACGTGTTCTTGGCAGAGCCAAGTTTACTAACCGGTCCAGGAATTCGAACATTATGCGCTGACGAAGGGTAACTTTACAACCAATTGGCATACCTTCGCGCAACTTAAAATTCGAAATAGATTTTTTAGCTTTGGTAGTAACTGGTTGTTGGCCAGTTATTGCAGCTACATTATCTACAACCGTATCTAATATTTTCTTATCGGTTATAGCATCACCTACACCTACATTAATCACGATTTTTTGAAGTTTGGGTATGGCCATTTGGTTTTCATACTCAAACTCTTCGCGTAATTTCTGGCGAATTTCTTCTTTGTACTGTAAATATAATCTTGCTTCAGCCATTGCTATTTATCTACGTTATTTATCCAACATTTCGCCACTTGTTTTGGCATATCGAACCCAACGGCCTTTGCCGTCTTCATCAATTCGTTTTCTTCCAATCCTGGTTGGCTCGTCTGTTGTAGGATCTATTACCATTACATTTGAAATGTGAACGGCTCCTTCTCTTTTCAGACGACCACCCTGTGGGTTATCTTGGGTTGGCTTATCATGATGGGTTTGCATATTAATTCCCTCAACGAGCACACGCTCTTTTTCCGGGAAAACCATCAATACACGGCCTTTTTTTCCTTTATCGTTGCCGGCAATAATTAATACATTATCACCTTTCTTAACGTGTAATTTCTTTTGTTTATTGAACCTGCGTGGCATACTCTAATTCCTTTTTTAAAGCACTTCCGGTGCAAGCGACACGATTCTCATGAAGCTTTTTTCACGAAGTTCTCTGGCCACCGGGCCAAAAATACGTGTACCTACCGGTTCTTGATCTTTGTTAATAATAACCGCAGCGTTTTCATCAAAACGGATGTAACTGCCATCTCGTCTGCGGAATTCTTTTCTTGTGCGTACCACAACAGCTTTTACTACTTCGCCTTTTTTGACGGTGCCGCCTGGTATTGCAGTTTTTACAGATGCGGATATCAAATCGCCTACCCGTGCATATCGTCTTCTGGAATCTCCCAGTACTTTTATGCACATCAGCTTTCTGGCGCCGCTGTTATCTGCTACATTTAATGTTGTATTCGTTTGAACCATCGCTAATTCCTAATGCTCTATTCGTTACTTAGCTTTCTCGACGATTTCTACCAATCGCCATGATTTACGCTTTGATAGTGGTCGTGTTGACATAATATGTACTTTGTCACCAATGTTAGCTTCATTCAGCTCATCATGTGCCATGTACTTAGTCGTTTTGGTAATATATTTTCCATAAATGGAATGTTTTACCTGACGATCTACTGCAACCGTTATACTTTTGTCCATGCGGTTGCTTACCACACGTCCAACTCGTTCTCGTCTTCGGGCTCTTTCTAATTCTGCCATAGTGTTTATATCCTTAATTGCTTATTCAGCACTACTTTTTTCTTTAATAATTGTTACCAACCTGGCAACTTCCCTTCGATGATTTTTTAGCCGGGCCGGATTTTCAAGTTGGCCGGTAACCGATTTTGTGAATCGAAGGTTTTGTAGTACATCACGCTCATCTTTCAAGCGAGCTTGTAATTCAGTAAGTGTCAAATCTCTTAATTCGTGTGCTTTCATATCATCCACCCTGGTATTCTCTGCGTACTACAAACTTGGTTTTTATAGGTAATTTATGCGCTGCACGTCTTAATGCTTCTTTAGCTCGTTCTTCATTCACACCGCCAATTTCAAATAAAATACGTCCAGGTTTAACAACGGCAATCCAATGATCTAAAGCCCCTTTACCTTTACCCATACGAGTTTCAGCCGGTTTGCTGGTCATTGGTTGATCCGGAAAAATCCGAATAAATGTTTGCCCGTCACGTTGCAGTGATCGCGCTATTGCGATACGGCAAGCTTCAATTTGGCGTGAGGTAATGAACTTTGGCTCCATAGCTTTCAGTCCAAAATCTCCAAAGTTAATAATATGGCCGCGTTGCGCATTTCCTTTCAGATTATTGCGGTGAACCCGGCGTCTTTGAACTCGTTTTGGTTCTAACATCGTTTCTTATTAACTGTTATTAATTATTAGATCGATTTTTGTTACGGCTGCGTCGGCGACTTCTTCTTCCTTTATCATCTCCGCCTCTTCTGCCTCCACCGGAGTCGGAATCCTGACGGGTTTGAGTTCCCGGAGTCAGATCAACATCACCGATAATTTCTCCTTTGAATATCCAAACGGTTACTCCAATTGAACCATAAATGGTATTGGAAGTTGACGTTGCATAATCAATATCTGCCCTTAACGTATGAAGTGGGACTTGCCCTTCTTTATACTGTTCGGTTCGGGCCATTTCAGCGCCGCCAAGTCGGCCGGCACAACGAACTTTAATACCTTTAGCGCCCATTCTCATTGCAGATGCAATGGCGGTTTTCATAGCTCTACGGAATGAAACACGTGCCTGGAGCTGCTGTGCAATATTTTGAGCAACCAAACTTGCATCCAATTCAGGGCGTTTTATTTCACTTACATTAATTTGTACTTCTTTGCTTGTAATTTTTTTAAGCTCTTCACGAAGCAGTTCAATCTGTTCACCACCTTTCCCGATAATTACACCGGGCCGGCTTGTTCTGAGCGTAAGTAAAATTCGCTTTGGAGTACGTTCAATAATTACGTTAGACAGACCACCATTACGAAGTCTTGTGTGCAAATACTCGCGAAGTTTTTCATCTTCTATGATAAGACTCGGCTGGTTGTCTTCCGAAAACCAGTTGGAATCCCATCCGCGAATAATGCCTAATCTAAAACCAGTTGGATTTGTTTTTTGTCCCAAGGTATTGTTCGTTTATTTGTTTACACTTTCTTGATCACGCTTAGCCACTTTTACTGTAATGTGGCAGGAGCGTTTATTGATTCGGTGCGCACGCCCTTGTGGGGCAGGCTGAATTCGTTTCAGTGTTACGCCTTCGTCAACATAAATTTCTTTAATTACTAGGTCTTCATTGTCAAAGCGCTCTTCCTGAAATTTATCTCTCAAATTTGCAGCTGCAGACTTAATCACTTTTATAACATCTTCTGCTGAAGCTTTTTTAGTGAATTCAAGCCGCTTAATCGCTTTTTCTACTGTTTCACCACGTACAGCATCCGCCACAAGGCGAACTTTTCGAGGAGCTTTCCTCAAATGCTTTTGAACTGCGCGGGCTTCTAAAACTGGTGTATCCATCTCTTATATCCGATTAATTATTTAGCTGCTTTTTTCAAAGGATGACCACGAAATGTTCTTGTAGGTGCAAATTCACCCAACTTATGGCCAACCATATTTTCAGTTATAAACACAGGGATAAATTGTTTACCGTTGTGTACTGCAAGTGTTAATCCCATAAAATCAGGAGTAATCATTGAACTCCGTGACCATGTTTTAATCACTTTCTTGCTTCCACTTTCATTAGCTTCATCAATTTTTCGCTGAAGCTTATAGTAGACAAAAGGCCCTTTTTTCAGTGAGCGTGGCATACGTTAATACTTATTTTTTCTTGGTTTTTCTTCTTCTTACGATATACTTGGAAGACAACTTATTTCTATTCCTTGTCTTCTTACCTTTTGCTGATTGTCCCCAAGGTGAACGAGGATGACCTCCAGAGGCCTTTCCTTCACCACCACCCATGGGGTGATCAACCGGGTTCATAGCAACACCACGTGTCTGTGGCCTTATTCCTTTCCATCTGCTTCTACCTGCTTTCGCAATAGTAGTGTTCATATGATCAGGATTACTTGTTGAGCCAACCGTTGCAAAACAGGTTCCAAGGATCAACCGTACTTCGCCTGATGGAAGCTTTACACTCACATATTTGTCTTGTTTTCCTAGCAATTGCGCACCAGTACCAGCACTTCGGCAAAGGATTCCGCCTTGACCAGGATTCAATTCAATATTGTGAATGAAAGTACCAGGAGGCATTTTAATCATTGGAAGTGCATTTCCTAAATCAGGAGCTGCGTTATTTCCAGAGATAATTTTGTCTCCGACTTTCAATTTGTTTGGGGCAAGGATGTAACGTCGTTCACCATCAGCATATGCTACAAGTGCAATTCTGGCAGATCGGTTAGGATCATACTCAATAGTTTGAACGGTAGCAGGCACATCATATTTATTACGCTTGAAATCGATAATTCGATATCGGCGTTTATGCCCTCCGCCTCTGTGGCGAGATGTTATGCGTCCATGTCTGTTACGTCCACCGCTTGAATGTTTACCAGCCAATAACGCTTTTAATGGCGTATTAGTAGTAATATCGTCGAATACAGGAGCTATCCTGTGTCGAGTTCCCGGTGTAATTGGTTTTAATTTCTTAGTAGGCATTATTCTCTAATCCTTAAATTTCAGCAAAGAAATCAATTTCGCCTTCTTTGATCGTTACAATGGCTTTTTTCCAGACCTTAGTACGGCCTCCCTGGTAACCACTTCTTGTATATCTGCCTTTTGGTTTAGAAGGCATAATAGCAGTGTTTACTTTTGCCACTTTTACTCCCGGATAAGTAGCCTCAATGGCTTTTCTTATCTCAGGTTTTGTTGAGTCCTTAACAACTTCAAATGTATATTTATCTTCTTCCTGAAGCTGGCTTAATTTCTCAGTTATTACTGGTCTTATAATAATACTCATGCTGCAGCCTCTTCAGTTTTTCCTTCAATATTATTCACTAAAACGGTTAATGCACTTTCCTGAATCAGTATCACATCAGCGTTCATAATCTGATAGGTATTCGGTTTGTAACCTTCCATAACCTGAACTTTCGGAATATTACGGGCAGATTTGTAAATATTTATATCAGTATCACCGGTAAGTATTAATGTTTTCTTTCCGGTTATTTCAAAAGCACTCAATATATCAGCAACCTGAGAAGTTTTTGGCTCATCAAATGAAAAGTCCTGAATAATTATGAGGCCTTCTGCGCTTGCTTTTAAAGACAGTGCAGATTTTCGGGCCAATTGCCTGGTTTTTTTGTTCATTTTAAAGCCATAATCACGTGGCTTCGGACCAAAAACAGTTCCGCCTTTTCGAAGTAATGGTGATTTGATATCACCACGGCGGGCATTACCCGTTCCCTTCTGGCGGTACATTTTCTTTGTACTTCCTGTAACTTCAGCGCGCTCTTTAGTTTTTGCTGTACCCTGACGTTTGTTTCCCAAATGCCGGCGTACATCTTCATACAAAACCACTTCATTTGGCTCAATGCCAAATATAGCATCACTAAGTTCAGCTTTTTTACTGGTTTTCGATCCGTCTATTTTATAAATATCTAATTTCATAACTAATTATTAATAACAGACGATTTATTGTGAATTTCTACGTAGCCACCTTTGGGTCCCGGTACCGATCCTGTAACTAAAACTACATTTGAATCTTCCAGGATTTTGGCAATACTCAGGTTTTTAATTTTAACCCGCTCATTTCCAGACTGCCCACCCATGCGCATTCCTTTAAATACTTTAGATGGATCAGATGAACCACCGATTGAACCAGGGGCTCTTAATCGGTTATGCTGACCGTGTGTTGCATCGCCTACTCCTTTAAAGTTGTGGCGCTTAACAACCCCTGTAAAGCCATGGCCCTTTGAATTAGCCACCACATCTACAACATCTCCAACTGAAAATACATCACTAATTGAAAGCTCATCTCCAACATCAAGTCCTTCAGGAATAAAATCCCTGAATTCTACAACCTGTTGTTTTGTGGAAACACCTGCTTTATCAAAATGACCTTTAACAGCTTTACTTACGTTTTTCGCTTTGCGATCAAAAGAAGCAAGCTGAACGGCTGTGTAGCCGTCCGTCTCTTCTGTTTTGATCTGGGTAATAGCACAAGGTTCAATTTCAATAACGGTAACGGGAATATTTCGTCCCACGTTATCAAACACGCTTGTCATACCAATTTTTTTTCCTATCAAACCACTCATCGTGTTCGGGTCCTTTTATACTTTAATTTCTACATCAACGCCGGAAGGTAATTCCAGCTTCATCAGCGCATCAACAGTTTGTGATCCGGTTGAAAGAATGTCAATGAGCCTTTTATGAGAACGATACTCAAATTGCTCACGAGATTTCTTATCAACAAAAACGGATTTATTTACCGTGATTATACTTTTAC
This sequence comes from Balneolaceae bacterium, assembly GCA_040878765.1. Classification (GTDB taxonomy): domain Bacteria; phylum Bacteroidota; class Rhodothermia; order Balneolales; family Balneolaceae; genus Gracilimonas. The sequence goes on from JBBDLQ010000159.1 coordinate 14,774, forward strand.
GAGTGGGCAGCGGGATTGGTCCCGATACTACAGCACCAGTAGATTTCACAGTCTGAATAATCTTTTCAGCTGATTTATCGATCAAGTTATGATCGTATGACTTTAATTTAATTCTGATTTTCTGTTGTGTTGCCACTATCAGATCCTTAGTCTAAAATTTTAGTTACCACGCCGGCGCCTACTGTGCGGCCACCTTCGCGTATCGCAA
>JBBDLQ010000160.1:0-3304 GCA_040878765.1 Balneolaceae bacterium
ATCTCATCTTCATTCACAAGATGTCCCATGCCGGGATAGAGCTTTTTGGTGACTTTTGCTCCCAGTTTCCTGAATACCTCTTCCGATCCATTTACCCGTTCTTTTGGGATGTGAGGATCCACATCACTGCAGCCCATAAAAACAGGCATTCCATCCAAATCACCCGAATAATTGGCCGGATTCACAGAATCGCCAATCAACCCTCCGCTGAGGGCGATCAATCCCGCATATTTAGCCGGGTGACGTGCCACAAATTCGGAAGCCAGGCATGCTCCCTGCGAAAATCCCAGGAAGTAAATCTGATCTTCCGAAAATCCCTCTGATTTCAATTCCTGAACCATGTCAAAGATCTTTTGGAGGCCGGATGAAAGCCCAGGTTCGTTCTTTTCGGTGTTTTCCATAAATGAATAAGGATACCAGGTATGTCCGTTTGCCTGTGGTGCGCGTAATGTTAATTTCGTATTTGTATCAAATTCGCTGGCTAATCCAATTATGCTGGGTGCTGTAGCTCCACGACCGTGGATCATGATCATAGCTGCATCAGCCTCTGATGAAGGAATCCCGCCTTCAGCAATTTGTGTGGATTGATGCGGGCCATTAAAATTTGTGTCTTCGGTTACTCGAAATAAGCTCATGGTGTAAATATATGTTTAGTTTGCGCTCCGACGCTGAGCGGGCGGAGCGAGGTTAAATGTTAAACTACCTGGTTGTATTAAAAGTTGAGAACCTTCGACAGTCGTATTCTAATTAATTTAAACTTTGGCAGCGATCTTGATTTCTGGCAAGATCTGCTCGATTCGTTCGCGTTTGGATTCCAACCAAGGCGGAAGGATCAGATGCTCGCCTAATTCTTCGAATTCTTCATCCACAGTGTAACCGGGATCATCGGAAGCCATTTCAAAAAGAACACCGGCGGGTATCCGGTAATACACGGAATTAAACCAGTGGCGGTCAATAATGTTAGTGGGATTTAGTCCTCTTTTACCCACCTTAATGCGAAGTTCATCCAGTTCTTCCTTATTCTCAGCACGGTAAGCGATGTGGTGAACAATACCACCGCCATTTTGTCCATATTCAGGATTCTCCGTTTGTTCAATAATTACATAGCGGCCAATCGGGGCATTCGTCTGATATAAAGTCTGATTATCATCGGTAGCTGCTTCTTTAAAGCCAAATAAATCTTTCAATAATTTTTCGGTGTGTTCTTTTCCGGTAAGCAGCATTTTGGCTCCCCAGAAACCCTGTATAGTATGTTCAGCAGGTACAATGTAATTCACATTATCCACTTTAGGTTTGGCAGTGCCTTCAAAAACTAAATCCAGTTCCAATCCGTCGGGATCTTCAAAACGAAGTGCTTTTCGGCCAAACACTTCTACAACCTCATAACTGATATCGTTTTCGCTGAGCCGGATTTCCCAATAATCTTCAGAACCTTCAGGAACCTGTAAACCCACATTAACCACTTCTCCGGCACCTGCTTTCCCCTTTACGGCATTAGGCCACGGGAAAAATGTGAGACTTGAACCTGGCTCAGCAGCCTGATTTCCATAAAATAAGTGATAGGTGCCGGGATCATCCTGATTCACCGATTTCTTGACCAGCCGCATTCCTAATTTTTCGGTATAAAATTCTGCATTTCGCTGGGCATCTCCAGCTAATACCGTAATGTGATGTATTCCTTTATGATGTTTCATTGTATTAAGGTTTTGTTGTCTTTTCAATCACAACCCAAATATACAATTTATCATTCAATAGTTTAACATTAAACTAATTTGTTTTAATTATGAGGCTGATAGGGGATAAAACCCTTTTTAAAATATGTCGGCATGTATTGTCATTCCGAGTGCGAAGAAATTAGCAAAGGTTTGAGATGCCTAACAGAGGGATCTCAATGGTGAATGTAACTCGCCAGGGCAGACTTTGAGACCCATCGCGATAACCAACCCAAAACCTTTCAAACTGCCAGCCACTTTGGGTTGCAATCTCTAAGATTAAAATTTAGAATACATGAAGCACAGTTCTATTAACCGTATCTTATATTGAAGGAATTAATAAATTTTAGTAACGACTAATTACTATTCATGAACATCTACGCCATCATCATCCTGGCAACTATTGCCATTGATTTTATCCTTGATCTCACCTCCAACTACCTTAACCTAAAATCTCTCTCCAAAGAACTTCCCGATGAATTTGAAGGCGTTTATGATGAAGACACGTATGCCAAATCTCAGGAGTACACCAAAGTACGAACCAAGTTTGGGTTTATAACCGGTGGATTTGACCTGGCGGTGATATTGGGATTCTGGTTCTCCGGTGGATTTAACTGGCTCGATCAAATTGTACGGGCCTGGGAATTTGGGGAACTTGTAACCGGGTTGTTTTACATCGGAATCCTGATCTTAGCCAAGACCATCATTACGCTGCCATTCAGTATTTATTCTACTTTCGTAATCGAAGAGCGTTTCGGTTTCAATAAAACCACCACTAAAACTTTTGTACTGGATATGGTAAAAGGATTGGGATTGAGTTTATTGATAGGAACTCCATTACTTGCAGGGATTTTGTGGTTCTTTATGTATGCCGGAGCTCTGGCGTGGTTATATGCTTGGGGAGCGGTAACAGCGTTCACGTTAATAATGCAATATGTGGCACCAACGTGGATTATGCCACTCTTCAATAAATTTACCCCGCTGGAAGAAGGTGAACTTAGAACAGCTATCGAAAATTATACCGATAGAGTAGACTTTCCGCTCAAAGGCCTTTTTGTGATCGATGGCTCCAAACGATCCAGCAAATCCAATGCATTTTTTACAGGCTTTGGTAAGAATAAACGGGTAGCGCTCTATGATACACTCATCGAAAAACACACCAACGATGAATTGGTGGCGGTTTTAGCACATGAGATCGGCCATTACAAGAAAAAACACATTATCAAAGGTATGGTGACCAGCATCCTTCAAACAGGAGTTATGTTCTTTCTGCTTTCTATATTCTTAAATGCTGAAGGTTTATTCGATGCTTTTTATATGGAACAGATGTCGGTATATGCCGGACTCATTTTCTTTGGAATGCTTTATGCGCCTATTGATATGATCTTGTCTGTGTTCATGCAAATCATTTCCCGCAAACACGAATTCGAAGCCGATGCTTTTGCTGCCGAAACAACAGGCAAGCCCGAGGACATGATTTCAACCCTCAAAAAACTCTCCAAAGATAATCTATCCAATCTGACTCCCCACTGGTTTTATGTGTGGCTGAATTATTCGCATCCTCCGGTTTTGGAACGTATTCGGGCAATAAG
>JBBDLQ010000160.1:3404-8269 GCA_040878765.1 Balneolaceae bacterium
TATGAAGAACAAACACATCGAAACCATTGCCATCCACGGCAGCATGAAAAAAAATCCACGGGAAAATGACACCATTGTTCCGGGGATTGAAGTTTCTACCATTTATGAGCACAGAAACGGCGGTCATCAGGAAGGCGATGATAAATACATCCGGCTTTCAAATCCAAACCGGGAACAGCTTGAAAATGTGCTTAAGGAACTAGAAGGCGGAGAAGCATGCGCGGTTTTTTCTTCCGGTATGGCGGCTATTTCATCCGTATTTCAGACGGTTGAATCCGGCGCTCATGTTTTGGTTGCCAATGATGTGTATTTCGGAACCCGAAAGCTGATGTGGGAATTTGCCGAAAAATGGAACCTTGATGTGGATTTTATTGATATGACGGATTTGGAAACGGTTAATTCTTCCCTTAAAGAAAATACCAAATTGGTCTGGCTGGAAACACCTTCTAACCCCAGGCTACTGATAACCGATGTAAAAAACGTCAGTAAACTAGCCAAAGAAAAAGGTGCCTTAGTTGTGGTGGATAACACCTGGCCCACACCCTATAATATGCGTCCGCTTGAGTTGGGAGCTGATATCTCGGTTCATTCCACTACAAAATACCTGGGTGGGCATAGTGATATCCTGGGTGGTGCAGTAATCACCAAAAGTAATGAGGAGCTTTTTGAGAAAATCAGGTTGATTCAGCGTGTGCAGGGAGCCGTTCCTTCCCCAAGAGATTGCTGGCTGCTGAGCCGCAGCATTCGTTCATTTCCATACAGAATGAGAGCTCACAATGAAAACGCCCGAAAAGTGGCTGATTTTCTAAGTAAGCATCCTAAAGTTAAAACCGTCTATTATCCGGGTCTGGAATCTCATCCCGGACATGAAATCGCCAAAGCACAAATGGATGATTTTGGTGGAATGATTTCCTTTTTGATCGATGGAGGAGAAAAAGAAGCCGTTCAAATAGTTGGGAAATCTGAACTCATAACAGCGGCTACCAGTTTAGGTGGAATCGAAAGTATTTGGGAACACCGGAAATCGTCGGAGGGCAGTGAATCTCCAACGCCGGAAAACCTCATTCGACTGAGTGTGGGACTTGAACATCCCGATGATATCATTGCCGATCTAAAACAAGCTTTGACTTAATTCGTTGAAAGAAAACATTTATAGAAACAGATTACTTAAATAATGCATATCAGTAAGAGAATAATTGCCACCCTCATTTTTATTTTTACGGGATTCACCGTAATTCACGCCCAAAGTGAACTTGTATGGGATACTGGAAAACCTGACAATGATTCGGAAAAATCCACGGTTATGGAATTGTATGATTGGAAATCCATGGAAAAAGCTCAAGAGCTTGCTGCAGAAAATGGTAAAAAGGTGTTGGTTTATGCCAATGCCCGCTGGTGTACCTATTGTAAAAAAATGGAGAAAGAGGTTTTTACCCTGCAGGATGTACAGGATATTACAAACGAATATTTTTACCTGGTTTGGATAGATCTTGACTCAGATGAACAACTTACTTTTCGGAATCAGGAAATGAGTCAGGCCGAATTTGGCCAGGTTATGCGTGTTACAGGTACGCCAACGTTTATATTTATTGATGAGGAAGGGGAGATTATTGCCGGGCAGCCCGGATATATCCCCGGTGATATTTATACTCAAATACTGGAATTTGTGGGAAGTGATGCTTATTTGGTAGAATCTTTTGAGGATTTTGTGGGGAATTAGAAACTTGCTCCAAAACTAATTCCCGGAGAAACACTGAATCCATTCAGAAGATCATCATTGATTCCAAATAGATATCTGGGTTGAAGGCCAATCCTTATCAGCCCATTACTTTTTAGGTTGTGCCGGTATCCTAATGTGCCTGTAACGCCAACATGATGTAATAAATATTGTAAGCCGGAATAATCGGATTCTTCATCATTAGCAAACTGTATACTGAAATTTGAGAAAAGTAAGCCTGCACCAATTTCCAATTTTCCTCTTCTTTGGCCATATGTTTTATTAACCACTATGGGGAAATTGTATGTTTGAATTCTGCCGCTATTTTTTCTTAACCCAAAATACATGGCTCCGATCCTCAGGTGCAGGTCTTTTGAAATAACACGTTCGTAGTTAAATGTGTAAATATATCCAGTACCTATGAGCTCTACATAGATAGCATTTCGCAATTCCTGATGATTTTCAATATCCAGGTTATTTGTATCTACGCTGTCTGCCTGCTGAGCATAGATGTTCATAAATCCAGATAAAGAAAAAAAGGTGAGCCACACAGCTAAAGCATTTTTGAATAGTATTTTCTTCTCCATAAGTTTTTAGTTTGATATTGGTTCTTCATACCCCCAAGGGGCAAAAGCATACAGTTTGCGGTTGCTTTGGGCAAACACCCGGCCTTTGCCCACAGTTACTTTCCAGAAATACGAGCCATCGGGCGGACTGAGCCGGTAAACAATTTCCCCGGTTTCGGCATCCACCACATGCATAGTGCCTGAATGCGGGGCATACAAATATCCGTACCCGTAATCTATCGGTGCCGTACCAGCTCCAGCCTCAAAATCACTGTACCATTCCATTCCGCCGTCTGATTTACGCAGTTTATAAATTCCGGCGGCATCGTTCACATAAATATAATCATCCACCAACACCGCCGAGTAAGTAAAGATGCCTTCGCGCCGCCAGAGTTCCTCGCCGGTCTGGGCATTCAGTGCGAAAAACCCGTTTTTGGAGTTGGAGGGGCCGGAAGTTGTGCCCGTATAGACAATCCCGTTTTCAACTATCGGTGCCTCACGAGTACCAAAACCAAACTCACCAGGTTCGAACCGCCAAATTTTTTCCATTGTTTGAACATCATAAGCAGTAAAAACCCCAACTCCAGGATCACCATCTCGTTGGCTTGCATAAAGTACACCATCATAAATTGAAGTTTCATAGCTTCGGACATCCAACTGTACTATTTCAAGTTCACCATTTTGACTTATTTTATAAATGCGATTGTCTCCTTTGCCTACAGCAATAAAAAAGTCAGACGAACCCGTAATACCGGATAAATGACTGAAATTAAGGCTATCAGGAAAAGAGACACTCCACAATGATTCTCCTGTTTCAATATTCCAAGCCAAAACTTGGTCTGATATACTACCTGTGATTACATCATTACTTACTCCGAATGAACTATTAAGCAGTTGTCGAGTAAAGTCAAATGGAGTTTTCCAGACTTGCTCACCAGTTACGTAATTAAGAGCTGTAATTTTAATGTCACCTGATGTGATGATCATATTAGTATAGAGGTACGGTTTCACTCTTGGCGCACCTCCATCAAGGTCATAAGCATATTCCCAGAGCAAGTGCAGACTTGGTTCATCCTCTCCATTATCCGGTGGTGAAGAAAAGCATCCTGACAATGTCAGGATGCCTATAAAGATTGAGTACGCTAAAACTTTCATTAATTAAAAACCTGAAATTCCAACCAATCTGCCACCTGTTCCATCGGTGGAGCTAAATCACCTTGGTTAAAAACCCCCGGCATTTCATAAGCCCGCTTGTAGCGGCGCAGTTCAAAGTGGTTGTAGCCGCCATTGGCGGGAATATCATCATAATACCAATTTATATTCCGGTCATTGGGGTTTTGCCACGGGCTCCAGACGGCGTAATCAGGCCCGACGATGACGTCGTTTTTGGTAGGAACATCATAAGAAACATTGTGCGGCACTTGTTCCCAACATGGATCCGAATATGGATCGGGGGGTATAGGCGGATTAAAAATAGTACCGCTGCAAACATAATCCCAGGTATATATGGTCGTATATTCGGTTTTGTAGGAGTCGATCATTATTCCCCAGGTATTATCAATGTTATCGAGAGCAGTACGTCCGCGATTCCATCTGTCTCTTTTTCGTCTGGATTCTTTCGCTTTATTAAATTGCCATAAAATGGTTTCCATTATTTGCTGAGTATCCCACGCATTAGCATTGGCTTTATAGAACCAGCGAATATCATCAAAATTTTGAAGAGTTGAATATTCATTACCACTATTATTGCCAAGTATTTCATTAGCAGAACGTACAATAATGAATCTTTTTTCTGCCCCAATAATTGATCTTTTAAAAGACGGCTCACTGAATTGACCACTATTAATATCTTGTATTAAACTTCCATTTACTCCAATTACATCTTTGATATTGTTGCTTACAGATGCATTTTCAAAATACTTGATTTTATTTATTGCATCTTCAATCAATTCTGGAGCTTTTTCGAGTTGGCTCAGGGCATCTGGTGCAGCAAGTGATGTTAAACTACCAACCCATTGATGGACGTCACCCAATGGCTCAGTGGTTCTTTGAACAAAAGTGTTCAAAACAGGCTGAACATTTTTGTATCCGCTTACTGGTTCTAATGATACAGCTGTTGCTCTGGCACCTTGATTAGGTGCGCCGACAGTAATCACAGCTTTTATGTTAAAATGCTGTGTGGAGGAGTTATTTTTTATTTTATCGTAACCCGCTCTTGCAACCAAACCTCCCATACTGTGTCCTACAAGTATCCAATTTGCTGAACCAGTTGGATCTTTCTGAACCATTTTAGACACAATTCGGCTAATTACTTGTTGCTGTCCTGTCGATGTTTTTAACTCTGAAGTTTGATAGGAAACGACTACATAATCATCTATTATATTAGCGATTTTCCAATCATTAGGTGTTCCGCTATTAATCCAGGATTCTGCAGAACCTTCAAAACCATGAATAAAAAGTGCATAGTCTTGGCTTAAACTGTACGTTGAAAATAAAGTCGATAACAGTGCAATTAATATTAATTTTTTCATAACAGCCCCCTATTAGTTGGTTATCAGTTTTAAATTATCTCTGTTTACAAT
>JBBDLQ010000160.1:8369-12782 GCA_040878765.1 Balneolaceae bacterium
CCCTTTCGTGTAAATTTTGCCCCTTGCTGTTGAAGAGCCTGTAAATTTGCACTAATTCTTTGCGAATTATTTTTTTCCTGACGAGTGGTTTTTATCATATCTCGGAATTGTTTGGGGTCAACCCTGAAATCTGAATTGTCAATTTTGTATTCGTGAAGAATGGTTCCGTCTTTAGCGAAATATCGTATATATCCATTCCCCATTTCACTTCTAACTACGGGTTTGTAGCTGTTGTCTTGAGCGGGGCGAATATGAATTGTACTTCTATATAGTTCCACGGGCATGGTAATATCAGCATTACCGTCCAGCCATACGGTTGTTGTATGCAGGAACCCATCTTTATCGATAGTGATCGTTTTTTTAACTCGTTCGTAGCTTTCAAGCTTGAACTTATCAGATTTAGATTTTTCCGAATCTGACGTGACATTTGCATCATATGAAACTGTAGTTTGATCATACGATAATTGGTATAGTACGCTATTCGGATTGTTTTCATGAGCAATTAACTCATTCGGGCCCCTTTGTGTATGTGCATTGTCAAAAGGGTTTGATGTATTGTGTAAATCACAACTTGTGTTAAATAAGAAAAGCGTTAACACAATCATGATTATGACGTTGTTTTTTTTCATGATTTCCTCTTGTTTTTTGTTTACTGCATCCCTTTCCCCCATCACTATATTATAGAAAGGACTCTATATTTGTAAGAGAAACCAGACATATAATTGTTACAAAATTTTTTTAACATTTATACTCTTGCATAAAATGGATGGATTATTTAACAATGAGCTTACCCTAAAAATCCTGTATATTCCTGATGTGAACACGGTTACATAAACATATTTTTGGAATAATGAGAACGCTTCTCCCTAAATTAGTTGTCTTTTTATGCCCGCTTTATTTGGTAGGCTGTTCCGTTCTTTATGTACCTGATTCAAGAAATACGATTATTTTTGAAGAAGCCGGAGAATTTCATGCCGATGTAAATTACGGAACAAATGGATTCGAGATAAAATCGGCCTTTTCGATAACAGATTTTTTGGGTATGGGATACAGTGGAAGTTTTATCAATAGAACCTATGATATACTTTATTTTAAACCCCACAGCCATAGCTATCATGAGTTTATGGGCTTGGTGAATATTAAGAGATTTGCAAGCTATGGCCGGTTGAACCTTACTGCAGGATATGGTGCCGGAACGTCAACAGCTTACGATGAATACGTACAGCCCAGTGGCAACGAGCTAACGCTTGAGGGGGATTTTAACAGGTTTTTTATACAACCAACGGTAGCCTTAAAAAAAGAAAAAATTACTTACGGACTAGCAAACAGGTTTAGCTATGTCAATTTTTCCAGTTTCAGCTCATCATTACCTCAAGACGGAAATTCATACAACGGGTACTATTTTGAGCCTGCTATATTTATTCGCTCAGTTGGAGACAAATTTGGTTTTATCTCCCAGTTCGGCTTATCTGTTGGGTTGGATGATGTTAATGCTAATGTTTTTAACCATGAAATTTATCAGATATCAGTAGGGCTCAACATCAATTTAGCAGAAGTCTTCAAAAGATCAGACACTAAATAGCTATTTATGACACTCTCAAGCAGATTATGTTTATGGTAACCCTTACTTATCATAAATTAATGTTCGAGTTTAAAATAGATTGATTATTAAGCAATGAGTCTTCCCTTAAAATCCTGTACATTTCTGCTGTGGATGTAATTACAGGAAAAAAACTTTTGAACGATGGGAAGAACAATCAAAGCCCCAACGGGAACCAATTTAAACTGTAAAAGCTGGCTGACGGAAGCTCCTTTCCGAATGATCCAGAATAATCTTGATCCGGATGTAGCCGAAAAACCGGAAGAATTGGTGGTGTACGGAGGAATTGGTAAAGCTGCCCGAAACTGGGAAAGTTTTGACGGGATTCTGGAATCTCTGAAATCCATGAGTGATGAAGAGACCCTGCTCGTTCAGTCCGGGAAACCAGTTGGAATTTTTAATACTCATAAAGATGCGCCCCGCGTTCTAATCGCCAATTCCAACCTTGTTCCCAAATGGGCGAACTGGGATCATTTCAACGAACTCGACAAAAAAGGTTTGATGATGTACGGGCAGATGACCGCCGGCTCGTGGATTTATATTGGCAGTCAGGGTATTGTGCAGGGAACCTACGAGACTTTTGTGTCGATGGGAAAAAAGCATTTTGGGGGTGATCTGTCCGGGAAGTGGATCCTTACCGGTGGACTTGGAGGCATGGGTGGAGCTCAGCCGCTTGCAGCTAAAATGGCCGGAGCAAGTATGCTGGCAGTGGAATGCCGGGAAAACCGAATCGATATGAGGATACGAACTGGTTATTTGGATAAAAAAGCCGCATCGCTGGATGAAGCGCTGGAGATTATTCAGCAATCGGTTCAAGATAAAAAGCCTGTTACTGTTGGATTACATGGAAATGCGGCAGACATTTACCCAAAATTATTAGAGCGAAATATTACTCCCGATGCCGTTACCGATCAAACCAGTGCGCATGATCCACTCAATGGATATTTACCGTTGGGAATGTCGGTGGATGAATGGGAGGCCATGCAAAAAACCAATCCCAAAGAAGTAATTGCCAGGGCCAAAAAGTCTATAGCTGTTCAGGTAGAGGCGATGCTTTCTTTTCAGAAGAAAGGCATCCCCGTTTTTGATTATGGAAATAACATCCGGCAGGAAGCTTTTGATGAAGGCGTTGAAAATGCTTTTGATATTCCCGGATTTGTACCGGAATATATCCGTCCGCTTTTTTGCAAAGGAATTGGCCCGTTTCGCTGGGTGGCTCTTTCCGGAGATCCGGAGGATATTTACAAAACCGATGAAAAAGTAAAAGAGCTTATTCCCGATGATCCTCATCTCCACAACTGGCTGGACATGGCCAAAGAACAGATTCATTTCCAGGGATTACCATCCCGAATCTGCTGGGTAGGATTAGGTCAGCGCCACAAACTTGGGCTGGCCTTCAACGAGATGGTACGAAACGGTGAGTTGAAAGCCCCGGTTATAATAGGCCGTGATCATCTCGATTCTGGTTCCGTAGCAAGTCCAAACCGGGAAACCGAAGGCATGAAAGACGGCTCCGATGCCGTTTCCGACTGGCCGATTTTAAATGCGTTACTAAATACCTCATCGGGAGCAACCTGGGTTTCCTTCCATCATGGCGGGGGCGTGGGGATGGGATTTTCCCAACATGCCGGACTTGTTATTGTGTGCGATGGAACCGAAGATGCAGATAGAAGATTGGAAAGAGTGTTGTGGAACGATCCCGCCAGCGGTGTGATGCGCCATGCCGATGCAGGTTATAATATTGCTATTGATTGTGCAAAAGAACATCAATTAAAACTGCCGTTTTTAAAATAAATGCCCTTTAAAATTTTAACAATAACTAGTCAAATATTTTTGAGTAATAATGTGCTCTTTTTACTTCTAAATCCTCTTTTATTTTGTCACTAACACGGGCTCTTGGGCTCATATCTGAATATGTGATTTCAAAATAGTATTCTGATTTCATTGAGTCCCATTTAATTGGTCCAACTGCATTCGCATTTTCTAACGGACTTGATTTTTTACTCATAAATGTGAAACGATTTATAACAATTCAATAATAATATACTATAATTGTCAAACCACCCCACCAAAAACATACCAATGTACTGTGGACTTAGAATTGAGATAAAATCCTTTGGGATTTCAATAATCTGATTTTGATTATATTAGATAAGATTTAAAATAAAGAGAATGCTATGATCAAAGATAATATTCAGCAAAATGCCTTGAAGCTCCCGGAAAAAGAACGTGCGGAATTAGCTCAGATGTTGATCGAGAGTCTTACGGTTGAGAGTAAATATGAAACGGAAGAGGCATGGGCAAAAGAACTGAAAAGACGAATTGAAGAGTATGAAAGTGGAGAAGGCTCATCAACACCGTGGAGTGAGGTCAAAAAAAATGCTAAGGCAATGCTTGATCAATGAGTAAAATTACTCTTGAGATTAGAAGTCAAGCCGAAGATGAGTTCTATGATATCGTCGATTACTATAGAGAGATCGATGTATCTCTTGCAGATGAATTTATTGCAGAATTCGAACTTTTTTTAGAGAAAATTTTAGAATTTCCTCAAGCAGGTCATCCCTACTTAAATCAAACAAAAAGAGTGATCCTTGATCGATTTCCGTATTCACTTATATATAAAATATATCGGGATGAAATAGTAGTTGTGTATGCTGTAATGCATATGAGAAGAAAACCCGGTTATTGGACTGAACGACTTAAATAAATTTTATGCCAAACTTACTCATTCAAAATATATCCCAAATAGCCACTCCAAAACCGGGCGTTACCCGTGGGTCGGAATTGCGAAGTCTTAACGTCATTGAAAATGC
>JBBDLQ010000160.1:12882-14870 GCA_040878765.1 Balneolaceae bacterium
AACCGGGCGTTACCCGTGGGTCGGAATTGCGAAGTCTTAACGTCATTGAAAATGCAGCGATTTATATATCAGATGGAGTTATTAAAGCAGTTGGAGCTCTTTCAGAGGTTTTGGAACAGGTAGAAGGCCATCCCGTGATTTTGGATGCTGAGGGAAAAGCAGCTGTACCCGGATTTGTGGATTCGCATTCGCACTTGGTTTTTGGCGGAAATCGGGCCGATGAATTTGCCATGCGCTCTGCGGGGATGAGTTATGAAGAAATAGCCGAACAAGGCGGGGGAATTATTTCAACGGTAGAGGCAACGAGACAAGCTTCCAAGGAAGAGTTGAAGGACCTGGCACAGATCCGGCTTCAAAAAGCATTGAGGCAGGGAATTACCACCATGGAAATAAAGAGCGGATATGGATTGGATCTGGAAACCGAGCGCAAGATGCTCGAAGTTATAAATGAACTTAAAGAGGAGCAGCCAATCGAACTGACGGCCACATTTTTAGGAGCACATGCCGTTCCCAAAAATTCCACTAAAGAAGAATACTTGGGTCAGGTTTTGGAAATGATTCCGGAAATTGCAGATCTGGCGGAGTATTGTGATGTGTTTTGTGAGGACGGATATTTTACGGCAGAAGAATCCCGAAGGATTTTGGAGAAAGGAGTCGAATATGGTCTCCAACCCAAATTTCACACCAACCAATTCAATGACATCGGCGGGGTGAAAATGGCATTGGATTTAGGCGCTGTTTCCGCAGATCATCTGGAAGTGTTGAGTGATGAAGACGTAAACAGGCTCTCCCTTGCCGATACGGTGGCAACAGTGCTGCCGGGCGTTTCCTACTTTCTCAATATCCCCTATTCTCCGGCTCGGAAATTATTGGATAAAGGAGCACTGGTTGCTTTGGCTACCGATTTCAACCCCGGTTCCTCTATGACCATCTCCATGCAATTACTCATGAGTATGGCGTGTACAAAAATGGGAATGTCGGTGGAAGAAGCCCTGTGCTGCGCTACTCAAAACGGAGCTAAAGCACTTCAGAAAAACAAGCTTGGCTGTATTGCCCCGGAATTTCAGGCCGATATTTTGTTGCTGGATACAAAGAATTATAAAGACCTGGCTTATTTTTTCGGGGAAAATCATGTGCATACAGTCATCAAAAAAGGAGAGAAGGTATGGGAATTGAGAGGCTGAAAGATATTTTAAAACCTGTTTCTGAGGGTTTAAAGGGCCTTAGTTCGCACGACAAGCATGATCACTGGCTGGTACAGGAAATGTTGTTTGAAGAACGGGATTATTTTAATGCCACTCACGTATTGATAGGTTGTCCGCAGCACGAAGGGGTTCACAGGAACAACGGCCGTATTGGAGCAGCGGAAGCTCCTAATAAAATTCGTGAGAAGTTGTATAAGCTGCAGGTAGAGGAGGAGACTCCTGTCAGGCTTTTTGATGCGGGTAACGTGATCACAGATTTTTATGATTTCACTGATGACACGGATTCTCACGATACAGATCAAAAAGACGATGCATTAGATGAAATTCATGATAGGTTGACCAAATCAGTTTCTGAGTTTTTGAGGGATGGTAAGAAGGTAATTGTCTTGGGCGGGGGTAATGATATTTCATATGCGGATGTGCGGGCACTTTCTGAAGCAGAGAAGGAAATATCTGCCATCAATATTGATGCTCACCTCGATATGCGTATAGCTGATGAAATGACCAGCGGCACACCTTATCGAAAATTGATCGAGGATCATTACCTGGCTCCGCAGTATTTTTATGAATTTGGGATTCGTCCGGAGAGTAATTCAGCCTTTTACCTGAAAAATGCGGGACAAATGGGAGTGCAAATCCGGTATTTGAAACAAGTGTTGGAAAACGGGGTCATTTCTTCCTTTCGGAAGATTATGAATAAAATTGGTAACCGGCCTTTTTTTCTCGGGCTGGATATGGATTCCATACAGGCGTCAGATGCACCCGGGGTAAGTGCTTCTTCAC
>JBBDLQ010000161.1:0-14833 GCA_040878765.1 Balneolaceae bacterium
GTTGTCCGGTTAGAGCCAGAGGTATTAATAGCTGTTCCCGGCTGAATTTGAATTTTAATTCTTAAAGTAAATAAATCTATGTCTTACCATTTTAGTAAAACTGTTGATCTTTCTTTTGATGAAGCCATCGAAAAAACTACTGCTGAACTTAAGGAAGAAGGATTTGGCGTACTTACCGAAATAGATATAAAAGCAACATTGAAAAAGAAACTTGATGTTGATTTCCGTAATTACCGCATTCTCGGTGCTTGTAATCCACCTAATGCCTACAAGGCTTTGCAAGCTGAAAGTCATATCGGCCTAATGCTGCCATGCAACGTTATTGTGCAGGAACATGAAAACGGCAAGGTTGAAGTTTCCGCTGTTGATCCTGTAGCTTCCATGCAGGCAATATCAAATGATGATTTGGGTGAAGTTGCGCAAAACGTAAGGGATATGCTTAAGAAAGTAATTGACCGTTTATAGGGTAAAAGCCGGTTGATACTCAAAATTTATCGCAGATCGAATAACTTGTTTGCTTAATTTAAACCAAACATTAGTTTGGAATAGCATACTTAACTTAACTTATTAACTCCGGTTATAGGTAACCACCCTTTTCCAGTGTAAAGCTATAAATAATAAGACTGCAAGTGTCTCCAATATCCTGCCCGCAAATCCGAAATTATTGCCCGGGAAATATCCGGATATTGTCACCAAAATAATGCCTGTATTCACAGAAGCCAGCATTAGCCAGGCTAGTTTCACATTTCCCCTGCCTTTCGTTTCCAGCACACGGGGTAAGATCCAGTAGGCAACTCCCAGGGTAAACTGAATGATCCAGCCAAATATCATAAACTCGATATGAATGGGCAGCAGGAACCAAAGCAAAGGTGAAATGAGCCACGCTTTGTTGATCAACAAAAGCACACCAATACTTAGCCCAATCAATAAATACACCAGCGATAACCTTATCATCAAACGGGAAATAATGGTCATTTCAACTCGCTGCTCTTTTCTTTTTAATTCGTTGTTTCGGAGACATTACCCGCGGCCAGATCTCTATCACATAACTGCAAACGGCCACAAACTGGAAAACAGCCGAAATCACAAGAAGCATTTTCCAAAACTCCGGACCGGAAACGTTCACAAAAGGTTCAACAATCACTCTTAAAGCCAAGCCAGTATTTAAAAAAACGTAGGTTATCCAGCCCCATTTCTGATTTTGGAATGATTCTTCTTTTTTCCTGCCGGGGAACATCCACATGGATACACCCATAATTATTTGCGTGATCCAGCCAACCATCAATGTATGCCAGAAAAGTGGTATGATAGCCGGAAAGTAGAGTGATTGTATTTGTGCAGCTATACCAATAAGCAGGGAAATGAAAAAAAAGATCAATCCGGATTTTATGAATAATCGGGTTATCAGAGGCATGGCTTAATTGTTAATTTAAAAGCTGTATTAGTTTTATTATGAATCGCAGCCGGGATTAATTTAATGCACTTTAACGGCTTTTCTCAATTTCAGCCAAAATACAAAAACTGTAAGAATAGGAAGAATCGCAGTACCTGCCAATGCATAATAGATCCAAATCCCGCTAAAAAATTCCGGCCAAAATCCGGTTAGCAAAAACAGGCTTAGAATAACCAGGCTTACCGAGATCAATACCCAGTGGAAGTATTTATTATTCAGTTGGGTATCTTGAATTAGAAAACTGATAGTACCAGTAGTAAACGCACCTAGTAAAAGTACATGTAAATATAAAATCCGGATGCCATGATTTGACAACCACAAATCTGCCGGCGACACGGAAGCTATAAGCTGCATAATTGCTTTCAGCAGCAGAAACAGCATAGGCCAGATCCAGATAGTAAGTGCTCCTCGCCGGGACTTGAAGGCTGAATAAACAAAAAGCAGTGTTCCCTCAGCAACTAAAAATCCTCCCATTCGTGCCGAAACAGATAGGTTAATACTCACCAGCGATTCCGAAATACCGTACGGGAATGTGAGTGGTGAGCCAATGGCGATCAAGCCTACTAATACCAGTGGCGAAACTACAAAATCATCCTCTTTCAGATCCAGGGCTTTTACAATAAGTCCCAATAAAACCAACAGAACCCAGCCTTCAACAAAAGTTGCCAGGAAAAAATGTGTTAATGCTTTTCCAAAAAATGGGCCGCCAATTTGCAGTATTTCAACCACGCCAACACCCCAGGCACCCAGCGAGCATACGAAAAGCATGACCATGGCACCTTCAAACCAAACGTTAGGTTTAAAATCATGCTTTTTAAATTTGGTCATCAGGTACCCTATGAAAAAACCATACCATGCAATCATCACTAAACCTGAGAATATTACGGAAAATGGCAGAAAAGCATCTCCAACCGATACCGAACTATAGCCCCAAATCAAGAAGAAGGGAAATGAAATCAGGCCAAATATCATGACACCCCATAACGAATACTTCATGAGCCTTGCACCAAATGCAGCATGGTACCCGGGAACCGAATCCAGCTTAATAAGATATAACGGCAGCAGCGAAGCCCATCCAAAAAACATGAGATGTGAGTGCGAATGCCTGATATTTTCAAGATTCAGGTCGAAGGGTATGGGAAATATAAAGCCGAGGCGATACAGGAAACCGGCGATACCTGCCAGCACAAAACTGAACATGGCCCATTGCCAGATGCCAGAATCTTTAGCCAGTAAGTTCATTATTTGGTCCTGAATAATTTATTTTATTTCTGTAAACAGATTACCCTAAATACATTAAGGTTAGATGAAGAATAATTGAATTCACAGCCCAGTTATTATTACCATTCACATGGAATAAATAAAGCCAGGCAAAGGTATTAATTTGCATTTTTTGGCCTTTCGTTCCAATCCCGGCTTACATTAGGTGAATATTCACAGACAGTTGAGGTGTTGCCGCAAATTGCCTTTGATTAGCAGTTCTTACAAAAAAAATTCCCAAACCAAGGGGTTTGAGAATTTGAGCATTTATATAAACGTAACTAGATCAGGCTGCCCCAACCATACATTTTTCTTCAAATGTTTTGAAGAGTTGCTGTAACCTTGGCTTCTGCTTGTTTACTGTTTTTGTAATAGATGCAAGGTTTTCGTTTTGGTATGCACTGGATTCTGCAATTTCAAGGCAATATTCCATACCAGCTTCCAGATTGTTTTTGAAACGGGTAAAGGATTTTAAATCAGATTCCGGATTCTCACTTTGGCTGATCAATTCTTCCAGGTAATCAACATACATTACCATCTCTTTGGCAAACATATGCGGGCGCTCTTCTGGTACCAGTGAAGCACTTCGTCCATAAATATGATCCGTCATTTCCTGTAAGGTATAATTGCGTGTGAACCAGGCCACGTTGGGTCCCGGGCAAATAGCTTGCGGTCCGCGGTGTTCTTCCAAAATACCCAGGTCTATTAACACACCGTTTCCAAGATGATCGCACAGGCAGGCTTTATCGAATACTTTCTCCCGCATTTTCTCTTTTTCGCTTTCCTCAACATCACTGTTATGAATTTGATCCAATTTCAGTAACTGATAATGCGTTGAAGCAGTACAAATAGGATTTTTTGTGAACTCGGTATTTGATTTCAAAAAGCCTTTTGGACAAGGTGATCCGGGTTTACCTTTTTCAATACGTTTCTCATGCCATTTTTTGGAACCGGAATTTCTCACATTGTTGAAGGGTACTCCCAATGGGGAAACACCACTGAGATACAAGTCCTCTTCTTTGGCATTTGCCAGCAGCGTTCTTGTGGCTTCATCCACTGTAGTTGCTTCAGGTACCATTAAAAACGGACTTCCCCAGCCGGTGGCATCCATACCAAAATCATCGAGTAATCGCTTGGCTTCCCCGCTGGTTCCAATTCCTCCCTGTACGGTTAGTTTTGGTTCTTTTACTTCCCAGTCGGCCTTAAAGCCATCCCGATTTTCTTCGTAAAAGCTTTCAATTAATGGTTTAATGGTGCTTGACAGCATATCCCGTTTTTCACGGAATTCTTTAAGCAAGGCAGGTAACAGGTATCCATCAGAAGCAAAGGCATGTCCTCCGCAATTCAATCCGGACTCAATGCGATATTCAAAAACTTCCAGCCCTTTTTTGGCCAGGTATTTTCCCTGAATTAATGCCGATCTGAAATCACTTACCTTCAGAATAATATTCTTTTTGATTTTACCAGTCGTATCCCGGTAAAAATCCTCAAATTCAGCCAAATAGTTATACAATCTCGGATTGAAACCGGCCGAAAGCACCAGGCTTGAATTTAGACTACTGTTGGCATATCCGCGAAGTGCAGCATTTGCATCACTGAATTCACCGCTCATCGGGCTTCCATCCTGACCATAATTCAAGCCATCTACTTTTGCCATGATGTTTACATCAATTGAACCGGGCTGCATAAGCTGCACAAGATCCGAAATCAAATCGTCTCGCATAGCTGCAATATCTGTATTGAGCAAATCCTGATACATTTTTTTAAGCTGACTTCCATCCGGCAGCATCTCAAAATATTTTGCCTTGTCATTATTCTCAAAAAACGGCTGATTTTTAATAGCCTCGAATTTCTCATGCACAATATGCTGCACAAGATCCAGGTAGGCGGTAATTCGTTTAGCTCTTCCGTCTTCCGTTTTCTTAGGAATATTTGTGTATGGAAGATCAAATTGCTGGCAATAGAATTTTCGTATGCGTTCAACCAGTAAATCATCTACTATAGAAATGACTGAATTAATACCATAAGGTCCAACACGAATGGGGGAATCAATTGAATGCCCGGTTCCCATAACCGGAATGGAGAATGTGTGAGGAGAAGTTTGCATAAAGCGGTTTACTAATTAATAATTTTTTTGATGGGAAAATTTCCCAACCTCACAAATAACTTAGTGCACTTATGTGAAGATTTTGTGAGCTTTTGAACTTTTATAAAACTACCTGACTTCAATATCGATACAAATTCGCTCCGTCGCAAAGCGTACGAAGCGAGTTATAGACGTGAAGCAATAGTTAATTATCATTTAAATAAGATAATAAATAGTTCAAATATATCTTTGAGAAACTGCCTGAACCTTTTCATCAGTCTACAATAATTTTAGTTCAATCTTTGTTCCAGCTCTAAAGCCTTAGGAAACAGAATATTATTTTCAAGATGAACGTGTTTGTGTAAATCTTTCTGAAAGCCTTCCAGGTTTTGGAAAAATACGCGGTACGAAGCACAGGCATCTTCAGGCGGTTTAAATCCATTGCTAAGTTCTTCAATTTCAGCCATCAGGGCACCGGCTTTATCGTGTTCATCTTCCAGGGATTCTACAATTGCTGCTTTTACTGAACCTGCTTTATTCTGGCGGACCAATTCCTTGATCTGCGGGAATAAATCCTCTTCTTCTTTTTGAAGGTGGCCAAGCATTTCTTCACTTAACAGACGAACTTTTTGCAGAATATCCAACAACTCGGATCGGCGCTGACCGTGTACCCGTGCTACCTTTTCGGCATAGAAGTTAAGTTCAGGTAACATCTTTTGAACAAAACTATGATGGTTATTCACAATATAATCTACCAGAAAATCCAGCTCCCATTCATTGTAATTATCCCCCGTGTTATCCGTCATATCAAGTGCATTCAATTCTGAAACTACTTCATTGACTTCAATTTTTTTGGATATACAGGCATCTTCTAACGATTTGCCGCCACCACAACAGAAATCAAGTCCATATGACCTGAGTACTTGTGCGGTTCTGTAATCTTCAGCTACTATTTGTCCTACCGGTTTTTGTGTTAGTGTATTCATAGGTTTTATTTGATTAAAAGTTTTAAGAGTATTTTATCTTAATAATATGAATTATAAATGAATTTTGTGATTAAATGTTTTCTTTCTTTGAAATATCAAGCCATAACTTTTAACAAGTGTACTCTCTTTGCTTACTAATACATGAATTCCTTATTTCCACGAAAAATTACCACTGGCTGTAAGCCGAAAATGTTTCTCTTTCCCTTCTTTAGCAATTTCGGCAAGTGAGGTTTTCTTGAGCATATTTTCAATAGAAGAGCGGGTATCTACCCAGCTATCGTGCAGCGGACAAGGTTCTTCGGAACCACATCCCGGTAAACCAAGTGCACATTGGGTGAATAAAGCGGGGCCGTCGATGGCAATTACCATATCAAAAAGTGTGGCGTTTTTTCCTTTATTTGAGAGCTTCACTCCTCCATTTGGCCCTTTATAGGATTCCATCAGGCCATCTGCTGTAAGTTGTTGTAATATTTTCGTTAGAAAATGAAATGAAATATCAAGCTTATCACTCATTTCACGAATTGAAATAAACTCTCCCTCTTTTTTAGGAGCCAGGTAAAGAGAAGCTCTTAACCCGTACACACAAGATTTGGATAGTAGCATAACAAATTTTTTAGATGATTTAGTCTTAAAATTAACCAGACTATAAATGAAATTATAATTTATTTGTATTGTTGATCTTATTAAAAGTCTCTCCTGCTAAAAACACGTAAGCCGACAGTCAAAGGTATTACCATCCAGGTTAAAAGCATAGCAGACGATGTAAGTACGCCGGCACTGCTCCCAAAAAACTGATTAAAAGCTGCGCCGGTATAGCCCATCAAAGCGGAAATATCAAATTCAAGCATTACCGTAATCCTGGCAAGGTCAATTGGATTTAGCATGGAAGAGATAATCACAAACTTTTCAAGAGGGAAATCGCCCAGGGTGAAGATCAGTACAAGTATCAGTCCGTCATAAAGAACCGCCATAAAAAACCATATCACAATTGTGAAGCCGAAGCCTTTAATGCGGTCGTTATAAAACAGAAGTCCGAGCAGAAATCCCAGTGCCACAAAAATCAGGGTTAACGAAGCCCCGAGAAGTAAAACAGTTAGAGAGGCTATTAAACTTTCACCAGACAATAAACCATGCCACGCCAGCGGAAGCATAATCCCTACTAAATAGGCGCCCATCAGCGGAGTTGAAATACCGATGTATAATCCCCAATATAAGGTTTGGCGTTTTACCGGCTGAGCCAGCAAGAGTTGTATATATTCTTTGGATTGGTAGAGAAACAGGATGCCGTAAATCATACTGACGAGCGGCACAAAAAGCAGCATCACATTGGTAATACTGAGCAGAACCTCTGAACCGCTTCCGCCAAACCTGAGCAACGTATCGGTTAGTAACAGGAAAATAAGTCCGTAAATAATGACCCATTTACTTCTTAAAATCGACTTCCATTCATTTTGAGTTATTCGGGCAAGGATTGTCATCATGCTTTATTCTCCTGCATTAAGCGGGCAATAGCACCCTCAAGTTTCGTTTCTTTGCTTTCACCCAGCAAGCCACCCATTGTGCCCTGATACCTGACTTTGCCTTCCAGCAGAAATATTACATGGTCGGTTAATTCCTCCAATTCGCTCATCAAATGTGAAGTTATCAGGATGGTTTTTCCATTTTCCCTTTCGCGTCGGATCCATTCTTTAAATTGCTGACTGGAATAGGGATCAAGCCCTGCCGTGGGTTCATCTAAAAACAATATTTTCGGGTCAAACATCATAGAAAGCGTTGCCCCTACCTTTTGGCGAAATCCACCGGAAAGAACACGCATGGTTTTATCCAGTTCCTTTTCAAGATCAAAAATCCCGATAAGTTCATCTTCGAAAACGGCTTCCTGGCCGCGAAGCTCTTTTATAAAATCAAAGAGTTCATACACTTTCATGTTTTCGGGATACTGGGCAATTTGCGGCATAAACCCGATATTGCGCCGGTACAGGGATTCCCCATTCAGCTTTGTGCCATTTATGGTGACGGTTCCGGAATCCGGTTTAACCAATCCCAACAATGCTTTCATCAGGGTGGTTTTTCCTGAACCGTTGGGCCCGATCAAAGCCGTGGCCTGCCCTTCCGGAATCTCTATATCAATTCCTTTTAAAACCGCATTCTCGTCAAATGTTTTCGATAAATTCTCGATTTTAATCATTCTATCGGACTCATTTGTGGTTCTTCATCAATTAGATTTTTAGGTGTCATAGCCGGGATGATCCGCTCCACGGTATCCAGCAAATCCACTAACATACTTCGCATCATAACCAGCGCAATAGACTGGCGTTCAGCTAAAATTGAAAACAACCGAACCGGCCGGTAAGGGACATCTCCAACTCCATCGCGATCCATGTCGTAACCTTCGTATTGGCTCCAGTAATTGCCATTATAATGATTGGGATTTTGGCGGCTGTTGGTAGTTACTTCAAAAGTATTAGCAATAAAATTATTGGAGGTAATTCTGCTATCCACTCCATTTGCCATCATTCTCAGTGCCGTCCCGTTTTCTTCAAATTGATTTGAACTAATTTCAATCCGGTTAGAGGCTTCACTATAAATACCCACGGTGTTTTTCCTGAATTCATTGGAAATCACTTTGCTGTCATTAATTTCCTTGAGTAATAATCCATACCGGTTTGCCCCCCAATTTTCTAAGAAACGGTTATTTTGCATCACTACATTTTTACTGTACATAACCGCCACGCCCGTCAGGTTATTTTGAAATTGATTATCAATATAAGTACAGTTATTGGAGTACATGAAATGCAGTCCATAGCGGATATTTCCTTCCACATGATTTTTAGTAATCAGGCTGGTTTCAACAAATTCCAGGTAAATACCATCCCGGTGACCTCGAATGGTGTTATTGTGAACTTCCACATTTTTGCTATACCAAATATGAACGCCATTTCCCGATTTTGTTTGGCGGACAGCATTAGAGAAAATCTTATTATTAGTGATCGTCACCTTTTCACTTTTGGCTATATAAACGCCAAAGAAATTATTTGTGAGCCGAACACTATCAACCACAACGTTCCGGCTGTCTTCAATCAGTATGGCAGCGAAATCTTCCATGAATCCATATCCGGAATCTTTTATTTCAAAACCTTTCAGGTGAATATTTTCTCCCATTACCACAATGCCGAAACCTTCGCTGCCAATATCTATTACTGCCCCCTCCTCACCCTGTAAGGTGATGGATTTTTCGATCAGTAATTTTTGAACTGGATGAATACCCGGCGTGATATGAATTACATCCCCTGAATCAGCTAAAGTAACTGCTTTTTCAAGCGTGTTTACCGGGCCATCCGTTTCTACATAAATGATCTTTTGCTGAGAAAATGCATCCGCATAACTCAACGAAAAAAGCATCAGGGCGAAACTGAATACTAACAGGCGGTATTTATTGATTCGGCTCAATGTAATTTATCGTTCCACTTTTCTTTAACAAGTTCCTGAACCTGAGCCCAGCTTAATTCTTCATATTCATTAGCAAAATTAGCGGGGTCTTCACTTTTTTGAATGGCAAATAACGATAGTCCCATCGGGCTTTTTATATCTTCTGATACATAAAAATCGGCATTTTTAATACTTAACCAATTGCCTGGATTTTGATAATCAGAAACATACAAATTACCATTCTGAATTTGATCCGGATTTTTCATGCTATAAGCGGCAAGGCATTCCACGGAATCGAACATGTAAGATTTACCTTTGCTTGTTACCAATTGTGAAGCAAACTGATCATCCGATACAACCATTATGCAGTACGCGCATTCATCGGAATGAAGGTTAAGTTCTGCTGGTTCCCTGCTGACGCATGAGGTCAGCAGCAACAATCCAAGTACAAGTATGATTTTCTTAATTGCCATCTTTTTCACCTTTATTTTTAATTCCTAATTCTCATCTTTGCTTTTCCAGAAAACAAAGGAAGCCATACTGATACTCAGCAAGGAAATATAAAATCCCAGTGCGGGTAATGAAGTGGCTTTGATGTTCAGAAGTTGTTTCGTGCCAATTAATGGTGGCTGATAGGTCATTCCCGGAACTTTTATAGCGGCATCCGGATCAAGATTATGGCCATAATCATATCCCCATAAATAAAAATCTACAAGGCCGGCAATGGCCAGCAGCACAAACAAGATGATCCAGATTAACAAAGCTGTTCTGTTTCCCCAAACGGCAATAGTTACTCCAGAGGCTATCAGGAATACAAAAATCCAGGGCATAATTTTAAGTTCAGGAATGGAATCCGGGTTAATGGGTTTCATCCCGATATAATGATTCAGACCATTGATATTTTTTAAATCCTGCTTCTCTTGGCCCTCAATTTTATCTATCGAAATTTTTAACCCAATTCCCTCGGGATATTGTGGGGCATCCATATCAATGGTCCAGATGGGTACCAAAAAAACAAAGCCGAGTATCAGGGCTGCAACTGCCATTATTAGTTTATGCATCAAAGTCATTTCACCCTCCTTATAAGATTAAAAGAAAATAGAAAGAAGCCGGTCAAGGCTTCTTTCAGTTACACTAATAATTAGTTTCCGGTACCGTATGAAATCGGGACATCAGATCCCTTAGGAGATACTCTGACATACCCTTGCATTTCCTGGTGAAGGGCCGAACAGAAGTCGGTACAGTAGAATGGGAAAACGCCGACTTTTTGAGGTTCCCAGGTTAATGTTCGGGTTTCGCCCGGCATAATTAGCAATTCAGCAGTTCTGGCTCCCAGCATGGCAAATCCGTGAGGTACATCCCAGTCTTGCTCAAGATTTGTGACGTGGAAATACACTTTGTCGCCTACCTTAATTCCTTCAATATTATCAGGAGTAAAGTGGCTTCGAATTGAAGTCATATATACATGGACTTCATTGCCATCGCGAACAACTTTTGCTTCATCTTCAGCTTTAGTTACATATGGGTGTTCATTATCCTCAAGCTGATAGAAACGAACCTGTCGTTCTTTCACGATATCAGCGGCTATACCCTGTGCATAATGAGGCTCGCCTTCGGTTGGGAAGTCAAGCAAGAGCTCCATTTTATCACCAGATATATCAATCAGCTGTGCGGAGTGGAATAATTCCGGTCCGGTTGGCAGGTAACGATCTTTGGTGATTTTATTAAGGGCAACCAAATATTTGCCGGCTGGTTTTCGGCTGTCTCCGCCTGGAATCATCAAGTGACCGGGTGAATAATAGGTATCGATTCGGTCAACTACTTCAAAGGTCTCAAGGCTCCATTTCACAATTTCAGAAGAAATAAAAGCAGTGGTATAAGCGAATCCATTACCGTCAAATTCGGTGTGAAGGGTTCCGATACCGGCATTTTCAACTTCAGCATGAATAATTGATTCGTAATTCAATACCGGGATTCCATCTACTTCGCCTTCGAAATCTTCATTTTCGATTGCCTCAATCATTTTCTCAAAGGAATGAACCGGAAGTACGGATGAAAGTTTACCTCCCGCAACTATAAATCGACCAGTGGGATCAACATCCACACCATGCGGAGATTTTGGAGTCGGCAGGTAGTAAATAAGTCCGGGATGCTCCATTGGATCAAGCACGCGTACCGTTTTAATCAATTCTGATTTCGCAGTATGCTGTTTGTGATCTACATAATTACGATAGTGTTCGGCTGGAATTTCCCGTGCTTTGCCTTCAGCAGCTAATTCGGCTGCTTTTTTCCAGTTTACGGCAGCAATGAAATCCTTATCGTTTCTTGAGGCAGTAACTTCGAGCAGTGTGTGTGCCTGTTCTGTGTTATAACTGGTGAAAAATGCCCAATCTTCAGAAGGGCCTTTACCAGCATGAGACAGATCATAGTTAAATCCTGGTACCAGGATTTGGAAATCGATACTCATTTCGCCTTCATCACCAATTTTTATAAATGATAAAGTTCCTTTGAAATTTTCGGCATATGATGCAATCGGCACATCTTTATTTTTGAGGGTTTCATCATCCATAGGGATACTGAACCGGGTTGCTGCAGAAATGTATTCTGTGTTTACCGTCACAAATGGTGAGGCGTGGTTACCGGCGGCATTCGGAATTTCAATAATTTCTGCGGTCTGAAAGGTGCTTAGGTCAATACGGGCAACGCGTGGAGTATTATTTGCATTGATAAATACCCAGCGTCCGTCAGGCACACCATCGGTTTGAGAGAGTTCCGGATGGTGGGCATCATCCCAGGGTAAAAATCCATGGGTGGTCTGAAGCATGGCTATTGATTCTTCCGTGTATCCATATCCATTTACCGGAGCTTGTGAAAATACCGGTACGGTGTACAGATGACGGCCGGATGGCAAGCCATAAACGCCTAACTGACCATTATATCCACCTGAGAATAATCCGTAAAATTCATCATGTTCACCTGGTGCAACGTATACTTTTTGTGCAGCGTCACCAGATACTGATAATTGCTTATTCGCCGGACATCCATAAAGTAATGCCGCGGCTACAAGGATAGCGGGTATTCCCCACCAAATCTTAGATTTCGTTTTCTTTGTTGTATCCATATTCCCGTTTTTTGGTTGATTTTATTTGTTCTTGTTTAGTAAGAGAGAGTGTGAGTGCTACTTACAATTGTGCTTGTACAGCCATTGGACCATATAAATAGTCAACAACAGCTATTACTCTATTCTTCAGTTTCTACTTCGGCTTCTATAGTTCTGAAATATTCCACTATGGCCCGTGCCTGCTCTTCCGATACATTCTGAAATGGCATTGGCGACATATATTCCTGCATCAGCTTTTTAGCTTCCGGATGTTTTTTAGTCATTTCATCCGGGTTCATTATCATATTCATGACATAAGCCGGAGACCTGCGGTCGAGTACGCCTTCAGGAGCCGGGCCAATGTAACGTTCGGTTGGTTTGTGGCAGGCACTGCATTTCGCACGGAAAATTTCTTTTCCTTCTTCGGCCATTTCTCTGTTTAATTCACCTAATTCCACAACTTCTGTAATCGGGCCGATTCCATGTTCCATTTCAAATTCGGTAAGTCCGTTTTCTGCCTGACTGGTTGACTTATCCTTACTTGATTTATCTGCTTCGGAATCACCGCCCCCGCCACAGCCCGTGAATATTAAAAGTGACATAAATAGAAAAGTGGTAAAAACTGTTTTCATAGATTCTGATTTTATTAAATACATTTAAGACAATTTTATCTTTTTTATATGAAGGAATTGTGAAGATTTAGAGAAGATTGTCCATTATTCGAGAAAAGATTTTTTTTATGGAATGAGTTAAAAGAATACCCCCGGCCTCAACTGGTTCAAGCGTCCGCTTGGATCAGCCATAATCTACCTGCTCTATATCAAAGAGCCCTACATTCCACATTCTATCCAAAACAGACTATTAATTCACACCGTTTTTGAAAAAACCTGTTCCTGCGGGCGATTACGTTTCAGTTTCATATCAAAAGCCATGCAGGCATTGCGGACGAACGGAATTCCCTCTTTAGTTAACCGCACGGAATTCCCGGATATTTTTATCAAACCATCCTTTTCTAATTCCGATAACCCCTCTTTGATCTCCTCAAAAAGCAAAGGATCTTCATCAAATACCGTTTCAAAATTACACATGATATTTTGGATCTGTTTTCTCAGCATCAGGTCTTCGCTGCTTAACAGGTGTCCCCGAAAAATAGGAATCTCTCCTTTTTCAACCCGCGCTTCATATTCTTCCAGCCCTTTTTCATTTTGAGCAAAACTATACCAGCTGTCACTTATGGCCGACATTCCCAATCCAATCAAGACTTTTGAATTTGTAGTCGTATAACCCATAAAATTACGGTTCAGGCTTTTAGTTTGCATAGCCCGGTAAAGCGAATCCGTTTTACGCGCAAAATGATCCATTCCGATTTCCACAAACCCATGCTTATCGAACATCCTTTTACCGGTTTCATACAGTTCCCGTTTTTCTTCGTCTTTGGGAATGTCTTCATCTTTAAATCCACGCTGCCCCACTCCTTTTATCCATGGGACATGTGCGTAGCTGTAAAAAGCGATACGGTCAGGCATCAGCTCCAGTGTTTTTTGGATAGTATGCTCTATACATTTTTTGGTTTGATGAGGAAGCCCAAAAACCAGGTCGTGATTTATTGAGGTATAACCGATTTGACGGGCGTCTTCGTGAGCTCTTTTTACATTTTCAAAAGGCTGTATGCGATTTATGGCACGTTGTACTTTGGGGTCGTAATCCTGCACGCCGTAAGAAACCCGCCGGAATCCCAGGTCATATAAGTTCTGTAAATGTTCTTTGGATGTATTATTGGGATGGCCTTCGAAACTGAATTCAAAATCCTCTGCCAATTCAGCCCGATCTAAAATTCCATCTATAAGGTTACTAAGGTTATCCGGACTGAAAAAAGTCGGGGTTCCGCCTCCCAAATGAATTTCCTTAATTATGGGTGGCAGCGGAAGAAACTCCAGGTACAATTGCCATTCCTTAAGCAGGGTTTCTATATACGGTTCCTCCACTTCATGGCGTTTGGTAATACGTTTATGGCACCCGCAAAAAGTGCACAGGCTCTCACAAAAAGGAAGATGAATATATAGCGAAATGCCCTCCTGATACGATTCCACAAACGAACTGATAAGTGTGGATTCCCAGTCTTCCAATTCAATTCCAGCCTCATCCCAATAAGGCACCGTCGGGTAACTAGTGTAGCGCGGACCAGGGACGTTGTATTTTCGAATTAACTCAGTATTCATCATTCCTCATAGTTTTACAGGAAATCATGATAACGGATTTTTATAAAGTTTTTATGAATGGAATACCAAACAATCAACAAGGAATATCGAACTTCAAAGTAAAAGCATGCAGTCCATCTGTTCGTCCACGGCGGGATGGGAATTCAATGCAAATGACACAGATATTGCAGATGATCACGATCAGTTTTGAATCCTCACAATTCAGGTTAGTTCTAATTACTCCGGCCTCAATCGCTCCAGCCCTGATTACTATAACCCTAATTACTCCGGCCTTCAGGCCGGTGCCCCAAGACTCTTTAC
>JBBDLQ010000162.1:0-6370 GCA_040878765.1 Balneolaceae bacterium
AGCAAACCGAATAGCCACCCCGCCGCCCTTAGCCAAATTCAATTCCATTACATCATCCGCCGTTACCTCTTGGGTGGTTCTTTCTAAAGGATATGGATTTGTCTCCCAATCGGCATCTTCCCCATCAGCCCAGATGTGAGCTTCATAGGTTTTTCCAGCTTCCAGGAAATCAAGGTCGATGTTAATATCACGGGCATCTTCATTAGTGATACCACCGAGATACCAATCCCCGGAATTGCGGTCTTTGCGGACCACAACTACATATTCTCCAATCTCAGCATCAGGAACAAAGGTGGTTTCCCAATCTACAGGGACAACTTTTACCCATTCCAATGCAGTAGGATTGGCTTCCAGATTTTTTACTAAATCCGAAACCATTTGCAGCGGACTGTATATCACTACATACAGTGCCAGTTCTTTAGCAAGGGTTGATTGAACCCGGTTATTATCCGGATTATCAAGCCTGTCATCGAGCAGTAAGTTGAACACACCGGGCGTGTAATCAAAAGGGCTTACCAGGCCACGGGTGAATGGTACAATGGTTGTATAATTTGGAGGATTCCCTCCATCCGTTGACCAGGCATTGTATTCCTGTCCGCGGGCCCCTTCACGGGTCATCATATTCGGCCATGTTCGTCGAATCCCCGTATCCTTAATCGGTTCATGTACATTCAGCATAATTTTATGTTCGGCTGCTTTCTTCACAATATCGCGATAGTGGCGAACCATATACTGCCCGTGGTGCCATTCCCCTTCCTGCACAAAATCATCTTTTACATACCCGGTTTTTACAGCCCCAACGCCCACACTGTTATACAATGCAAAGGCTGAGTCTACCTGTGATTCGTAATGCTCTATCGCCGCCCACGTTTCATGGTGACCGATCAGTTTTACACCAAGCGAATCTCCATACCGGGTTACCTCCTGAAGGTCAAAATCAGGATATGATTCTATAAAACTCCATTCTGCGTCACTTTCCAGCCAGCCTTTATTCCAGCCCTCAACCAAAACCCCATAAAATCCCATTTTTGCGGTAAAGTCCATTAATTCTTTGGTGTATTCGGTAGTTGCACCATGGTTTTCGCCGTAAGACCATGATTTAGTTCCGAGGTGCATATCCCACCAAATACCAGTGTATTTACCGGGGGTAATCCACGAAGTATCTTTAATTTTACTTGGTTCATTCAAATTCAACACCATGTAATTGGTCATTAAATCTCCGGCGGTTTCACCAATAGCGATTGTTCGCCACGGTGATTTATGCGGAGCAGAACCCCGAACTTTATCTCCATTTTGCCACGGCACAAGATCCGCCTCCAGAGAATTATCACCGTTATTAGCAATGGTCATGCTGGCAAAATCAGTCAACGCCGCTTCATGAATGGAAATGTGAACGCCCTCCGCTGTTTTCATAGTGAAAGGAGTGTGAACGGTATCAATTTCGGATACTTTTGTTTCTTTATATAAACGCTCATACCTCCTCCATTTGTAGGCTCCAATCCACCAGCCGGTGTGGTCCTCTGCCATATTGAATTCCGTAACTTCATCTGTAATCACAAAATCCTGAAGTTCCTCTTGTTCCGGCCATTCATACCGGAAGCCAAGTCCATCATCATACACCCTGAAAACGATATTCATTTTCTGTTCACCAAAATTGTTCGAAAAAAGGAGTTTCAACTCAGTATAATTGTTCCGGATATCTTTTTGCTCGCCCCAGGGTTGTGTCCAGGTTTTATCAAATTTTGAGGTTTCCACATAATCCAGCGTTAAGCCTTCACTCAAATCCGTTTCTTCAAAAATCACTCCAAGCCTTGAGGGGGTAATAACTTCTTCTCCTTTGTAAATGAGGCTGTACTTGGGTAAACCTGAATCAAGGTTAAAGTTCAGGATAAGATCGCCGCTTGGAGATGCAAGCTGATAGGTATATTCCATACTTCCAATCTGATTTCTGGAAGAGCAGGCTGTAAATATTGTAATGAGCAATATAATTGAAAGTAATTTGATGTTCATAATTGTACAATAATTATCGAATTAATTGGTTTTCAAGTGTACTAATTAGATGTCATGTTAACCTTTCGAAGGTACTAAAGCTATGGAATTCTTGAGAAAGGAAACGATGTCATTCCTTTTTTTTGTTAAACCAATCCTGTATTGCAGGATGAACTTCAAATGCATAAAATTATGCTAAAATTATTTTTGACCCTCGGGCTTATTTTGAGCTTAAGTTCACTATCATTATTTGCACAACAAAAGGAGAAAAATTTGGAAAAGGCAACATTTGGCGCCGGATGTTTCTGGTGCGTGGAAGCAATTTATGAATTGGTAAACGGTATTGAGTATGTAGAATCAGGTTATTCGGGAGGCCATGTAGAAAATCCCTCTTACAATGAAGTAACATCAGGAAAAACCGGCCATGCAGAAGTAGCTCGTATTCATTTTGATCCGGATGTAATTTCATTTGAGGAATTACTGGAAGTATTATGGCACACTCATAATCCCACTACTTTAAACCGGCAGGGAAATGATGTTGGCACGCAATATCGATCCGTTATTTTTTATCACAATGAAGAGCAAAAGGAAATTGCTGAGAAATCGCTGAAGAAAACGGATGAATCGGGTCTTTGGGATGATCCTATCGTAACCAAAATTGAGCCGCTTAAAAATTATTATGTAGCTGAAAACTACCATCAGAATTATTTTGAGAATAACCCAAATGCGGGATATTGTTCGTATGTAATCGCTCCGAAAGTGAAAAAATTCAAAAAGGATTTTGATTACCTGCTGAAAGATAACGTGAATTAAAAGCGGAATCTGTTACTCATCTGATATTATACAACAAAACTATCTCCACAAATTAATAGCACAAAAAACATGCTTTAGCTATACTTGGGCATGAAAAAAATAAGACTATTACTTTCATTATTACTACTAAGCGGTATCGTGTATGCCCAACAGCCCGATACCACCATGACCTTCGAAGAATATGATCCGGAATCTACCCTTGTGGTTCCGGGCGAAGTGATCACAAAAGCCAAATACCCATTCATTGATGTCCACAGCCATTTATGGCGTATGGCTTCAATGGATCTCAGGGAAACCACTGCCGAAATGGACAGCCTGAATATGAAAGTTCTGGTAAATCTGAGCGGCCGTTCCGGTGAAAACCTAAAAGCCATGGTGGAGGCCGCAAAAGAACAAGCTCCAGGCCGGTTCATTGTTTTTGCAAATATTGATTTTGACGGTATTGATGAACCCGGTTGGTCAGAAAAGGCCGTTGCTCAGCTTCAGGAAGATTATGATAATGGAGCTCGTGGTGTTAAAATATATAAGAATCTGGGGCTTACTGTTTTAGATTCGGATGGAAATAGAGTGCAAACCGACGACCCGCGCATTGATCCCGTTTGGGCTAAAGCCGGTGAACTTGGAATTCCTGTTCTAATTCACACTGGGGAGCCGGCTGTTTTCTGGGCGCCCATTAATGTAAAAAATGAACGATGGCTTGAAATGAAGAACTTCCCGAATCGCCATCGTGGAGATTCAACCCGTTATCCCAGCTGGGAAGTGGTTATGCAGGAACAATGGAATGTATTCCGCAAACATCCTGAAACTACATTCATAAACGCGCATTTAGGCTGGATGGGTAATGACCTTGCCCGGTTAGCAAAACACCTCGATGAATTCCCGAATGTATATACTGAAATTGCCGCGGCTATTGCAGAATTAGGAAGACAGCCGCGTTTTGCAAAAGAATTTTTTATCAAATACCAGGATCGTATAATGTTCGGGAAAGACACGTACCGTCCTGAGGAATATCATGTATATTTTCGTGTACTGGAAAGTGATGACGAATACTTTGATTATTTCCGAAAACGACATGCATTTTGGAAAATGTATGGATTGAATTTACCGGATGAAGTGTTAAAAAAAGTGTACTATAAAAATGCCCTGAAAATTATACCAGGCATTGATGAGTCTTTGTTTGAAACAACTAATTAAAACTAAAACATGGTACAATGAAAAAACTAATACAATTTTCGGTATTAATGGTACTGGCTGTTTTCTTTATTGCGGAAACAGCTTTTGCACAAGAACGAGGTAATGACAATGCCCGGCAAAGCCCTAATGCAGCCGTCGGAATTACTATTGGAACTACTGAAGTAAGTGTAACCTACGGACGTCCCGGCTTAAAAGAGCGTGCATACTTTGGTGATAATACCCCTATTGCACCCATCGGCAGCATTTGGAGAACCGGTGCCAATGAATCAACTGCTATCACTTTTTCTGATGATGTGGTTTTTGGCGGTGAAGAAGTAGAAGCTGGTACATATTCGCTTTATACCATACCCGGTGTGGAAGAATGGACTATAATCCTTAACAAAAAGCTTTCCTGGGGAACGCAATATGATGAAGCCGAGGATGTAGTCCGTGTTACTGCCGAAATCGCTGAAGGCTCAGAGCTTGAGTGGTTTGAGATTTATTTCAATGAATTATCCGGCAGTAAAGCTCATTTAAATTTACACTGGGGAACTACCCGGGTTCCGGTTCCAATTTCCACCAAATAGGTTTTCCCTATTCTAAAACAAAAAACCCTGCATATAAATATATATGCGGGGTTTTTTATTGGTAAAATTCCAGAAATAAAAAATGGGCAAGCGACCTATATCACGCCGCTACGACCAAATTACCGCTGCTGCGTTCCCGCCCTGACGGAGTTCAAAGGGAGCTGGCTGTATAGGACTTGCCCAAGGCTTAAAGATAAGGTTTATTCGGCTCCACTATCAAGATAAATTTAGGTTAAATATCCCGGAAACTTTCTTTTTTTGACTCCTTATTCTAATTAAAGTGAGTTCTGCTGTGAGCGGATTTAAAATTAGCCCTTGGTTGTCAACCCTTGTAGAATTTAGATATCTTATCTCGAATTCACGTTAATTAGGTTAAATATTAGTTGTGAATTTAGCTGGTATTCGTTAAATCCAATTGTTTAATATTCACATTTAATAGAGGTACAATATGTTTACAGAAATACAAGATGTACTCTTGGAGTCGTATAACACATTTTTCAATGAATTAGCGTCGTTTCTTCCCAGCCTGATCGGGGCCATTCTAATCCTGATTGTTGGGTGGATAATCGCCAAGCTAATTAAAACGGCATCAGTAAAACTATTAAAACTTATCCGCCTGGATGTGGTTACTGAAAAGGCAAAAATTGATAAGTTTTTGAAAGACGGTGGCAGTGAACGATCCGCTATTGAAATTTTGGGAAGCATAATCTATTGGCTGATCATGTTGATTGTAATACTCGCTGGCCTAAATACCCTTGGATTGAGTGTAGCATCTGAACTCTTTAACCAGATAATTCTATATATACCAAATGTTATAGTAGCTGTACTGGCACTTATATTCGGAATTTTCCTGGCAGGATTTATTGCACAGGTGGTTACCTCGTATTTAAAAAATATTGGTGTTACTAATGCTGCAATTCTTGGGGCAATAGCTAAATATGCCATTATACTTTTTGTGGTTTCTCTGGCGCTTACCCAACTTAGCATTGGTGAACAACTGGTTACATATGCATTCTTGCTATTATTTGGTGCAGCTTGCCTGGCACTTGGCCTCGCTTTTGGCCTTGGCGGCAAAGAATGGGCAGCCGGTGTTATTAATAAAATGGCCAATCAAAACAAGAATTTTCCATCATCTGATTGAGAAAATCCATAATTTAAGAAAGCCTTTCTTCTTGCAGTGGAAAGGCTTTTTTTATTATGTTAATTTCTTATCACTATGGCTGAATTACCCGCTTTTATTTTACCAATTATCATTTTTTTTGCCCGTATTGCTGATGTTTCCCTGGGAACACTGCGCATTACGATGGTATCTCGCGGTTATAAACTGCATTCGGCTATTTTAGGTTTTTTTGAAGTGTTGATATGGGTAATTGTGGTAGCACAACTTTTGGCTAATCTCGATCACTGGATAAATTATGTGGCCTATGCCGCAGGATTTTCGGCTGGAACTTTCATTGGTTTATATATCGAAGACATGATGAAAGTGGGTACCGTTTTGGTTAGAATTATCACTCTTCACAAATCACAAGACCTGATTGAGGCACTGAAACAAACCGGGGTTGCCGTTACAAGTATTGATGCCAAAGGCGGTTTTAATGATGTGAAAGTTATTTTTACGATAATGAAGCGTAAAAAACTTAATAAAGTATTCGACATTGTAAAGGAAATTGATCCGGAAGCGTTCTTTTCAACTGAGGATGTTAAGTATTCGAATAAACACCACGATCATTTGTCCCCTATCGAAAACCGTAGTCCTGTTGACCGGCTTTTGAGAATCAGAAAAGGTTTATAGAATTTCCCTAAAACCG
>JBBDLQ010000162.1:6470-14818 GCA_040878765.1 Balneolaceae bacterium
CCGAAAAACACCTGCGTAATCATTAAAGTTACTCTCCCGTCAACGTAACTACAATCATTCTTGAACCACCATGGTTTCGATGCTCACACAAATAGACTCCCTGCCAGGTTCCCAAATTAAACCCGCCGTTTGTAATAGGAATAGTAACTGAAGAACCGAGCAATGAACTTTTGATGTGAGAGGTCATATCGTCGGTGCCTTCCAGGGTATGTTCATACAAGGAAGTATCTTCAGGAACCGTACGATTAAAATGGGTTTCAAAATCACTGCGGACAGAAGGGTCTGCGTTTTCATTGATGGTAAGCCCGGCACTCGTATGTTTGATAAAAATATGTGCCAGCCCTGTTTTTATAGTTTTGATTTCAGGAATCTCTCGTAGAATTTCATCCGTTATGATATGATATCCGCGGGATTTTGGTGAAAGTGAAATTTCTTTTTGATGCCACATTACTTTTATTTTATAACTGCTTCTGTTTTATCTTCAAATGGGACCATTACTTCTTCCAAATCACGGACATCCTCAAAATATTCGAGTATCTGAAGCAAAACCTCATCCACCAAAATATCGGGACAGGAAGCGCCGGAGGTTAATGCAATTTTAAGCTGTTGGCCTGATTTCGGCAACCAGTTTTCAGTCTCCTTCATCACCTTATCCCACTGATTGAAGTGCACAATCTTAGATTCCGATAGCTCTCCCGCATCCCGAATATGGTAAGTGGGAAATTTGTGTTCCAGTATCTCCACGAGATGCATAGTGTTAGATGAATTGTAACCGCCTACAACGAGAGCTAAATCTGCATCGGTTTCGGCTAAACTTAGCGTTGCCGACTGATTTTCATTCGTGGCATAACATAAGGTATCGGATGTATCAGCAAAGTGATTGATGACCTCTGATTCTCCAAATCTTGTGACGGCAGCTTCCCTCAAAATATCCATCACTTCCTGGGTTTCCGAAGCCAACATAGTGGTTTGATTGATCACTCCGAAACGCTCCATATCCTCCAGCGGATTAAATTCGGGAGTTGATTTATGCCCGAAATATCTCTCGAAATCAGATAGAGGGCGAACTTCTGTTAGAATATCAGCCAAAATTTGGGCTTCCTTGGGATTAAGCACAACCACTACAGCAGAATGGTCGGCGCTATGAGAGAAAGTTGCCCTGGTTTCTTCGTGCTGATGTTTGCCGTGAACCACCAGACTATAATCTTTATTCCCAAGCTGTTTTCCCCGCTTCCATACCTTTTCAACAAAGGGACAAGTAGTATTATATTGATAGGGGTCGATACCTACTTCTTTCAGTTTATCCTGAATATCTATCGTAGTACCAAAGGCTGGAACTATCACGACATCTTCTGAATTCAGGGATGAAATAGGAATGCGTTCGCTGCCATCGGTATCAAATAAAAATTTCACTCCCTTTTTTAACAAATCCTCATTTACTGTAGGATTATGGATCATTTCACTGAGGAGATAAATATTCTTATCCGGATTATTAGCCACGGTTTTATAGGCAATATCAATGGCATTTTCCACACCGTAACAAAAGCCGAAAAAGCGCGGAATGTAGAATTGAACCGGACCAAAATCGAGCTTGGTTGGCTCCAGGTTCTTTTTCATGGGATCCATAATCTTCGTCGCCTCTTTCACCTTCCGGATAATTGGCGATTGGTACATTTCCGGGATGTCAAATTTCTTACGTGCCACTGCTTTTATACTACCTGTATTTAGATGATTCGGATCTGCCTAACAATCATTTTGATCCTAATGTTTCCGCAGCTGAAAATACCAATTATTCCGAAAACCATTTCCGGGCATTTTTATGGAATTATTTACTGTTGAATTCCTCAATCCAATTAATCAATACTATTGATTAATTGGAACTAATTCCTTATTTGGAAAAAGCGCTATTAATTTTTCCGCGTTTTTTCGGAATTCATCTCTAACCACAACGCTTTTATTATGAAAAGAATCATACTTTTTTGTTTTCTTTTTGCCCTTATCCCTGCTCTCACCTCTTTCCTTCAGGCTCAAACCATCTCAAACGAACATATGATTTGGCTTACTCCAAAATGGGAAGGGGAACGTTTTGATGACGGCCGCCCTAAAGTCTCTGATGGTGTCATCCAAAGAATGGAAAATGTTTCTATTGAGGAAGCTTGGGGTATCATCCGGAATTATGGGTACCATAATCAATTTGCCGGGGGAGACTGGAAAATCCTGCATACAGGGGAACCCGTAGTTGGAAGAGCAGTAACTGCTTTTTATATGCCTTCCCGCCCGGAAATAGAGGAAGCAATTATAAAAAAAGGAGAAGCCGAAGGCCGTTCCGGTCCTATGAATACCTGGCCCATTGATATTTTAGAACAAGGTGACGTATATGTTGCCGATGGTTTTGGTAAAATCAAGGACGGAACGCTGATTGGAGACCGCCTCGGAAATACCATCTACGCTAATTCAGGGAACGGAGTGGTTTTTGAAGGGTCCTCCCGCGATATGGAAGGTCTATCAGCTATCGAGGGATTCAATGCTTTTGTGCGGGCCTGGGATCCTTCATACCTGCAGCAAATGATGCTGATGGGCCTCAATACTCCTATCATGATTGGAGAAGCTACTGTACTTCCTGGGGATGTAGTACTCGCTAAGGAAACCGGAGTAATTTTCATTCCTGCTCACCTTGCTGAACTTGTTGTGGACCGTTCTGATGTGATACGCCTCACAGATATATTTGCTCATCAACGGGTCAGGGATGGCGTTTATACGGCCGGACAAATGGATACCGAATGGACTAATGAAATTGAAGAGGATTTCTTTAACTGGGTGGAAGAAAACAAAACTTCGCTGCATGAAGAATATGGCATCGGTGAAGAGGTAATCGAACAAATATTAGAAACAAAAGAAATTTAAACGGAGACTTATTGTGAAAAATCATAAAAAAGAACCTTTTATAAATGGAAACGGAAAAGAAATCAAGCATGTGGACCGGCGGGATTTCATCAAAAAAGCGGGCATGGGCGGTCTCGGCCTGGGTGCCCTGTTTTCAGCCCCGCTGGAAGATCAGCTAAGTCACCTTACCCAAAAAGTAAACCGCAATTCAAATCCATCCGATCTTAAGATCACTGATCTCCGAATTGCTGAGATTGACGGGATTCCTTTTCGTGTTCCCTTAATTCGTATTGATACCAATCAGGGAATTTCAGGATATGGAGAAGTCAGGGATGGCGGGGCTAAAGAATATGCGCTGTTTCTGAAAAGCAGGATTTTGGGTGAAAATCCCTGTAACGTAGAACGCATTTTCAAAATCATAAAACAATTTGGAGGTCATGGCCGGCAGGGTGGCGGAGTTTCGGGAGTGGAAACAGCCCTTTGGGATTTAACCG
Organism: Balneolaceae bacterium; assembly: GCA_040878765.1. Taxonomy (GTDB): domain Bacteria; phylum Bacteroidota; class Rhodothermia; order Balneolales; family Balneolaceae; genus Gracilimonas. The sequence continues at coordinate 9,848 of JBBDLQ010000162.1, forward strand.
GAAAAGCTTATGACGTGCCCGTTTATCAGCTTTTAGGTGGGAAATACCGCGACCGAATCCGGCTATACTGTGATACCAAAACCTCACAAGATCCGCATGAATATGCCCGCAGAATGAAAGAACGGGTGGATATGGGATATACTTTCCTGAAAATGGACCTCGGCATCGGCCTGGTTGACGAGGAAAAAGATTCGCTCACAAATACCCGTGAATACGGGCCAAAAGGAGATCGAAGATTACGCTCCCAATATTCAAGTGAAAAAGGCGATTACGGCCAAATTGATCATCCGTTTACCAGAGTTCAGATCACCCAAAAAGGGCTGGAACGAATGATGGAATATCTCCGGATTATGCGCGATACCATCGGCTATGAAATCCCGATGGGCACCGATCATTGGGGTCATTTTGGGGTAAATGAAGCAATTAAAATTGCCCGTGCTACCGAGCCCTACACACTCGCTTATGTGGAGGATTTAATTGCCTGGACCTATACCGATGAATGGCGCGACATCACCGAAGCTACTACAACTCCAACAATGACCGGCGAAGATATTTACCTGCTGAATGGCTTCAGGGAACTCATTGACAAAAAAGCCGTGGATCTCATCCATCCTGATTTAGGCTCCGCTGGCGGAATCCTTGAAACCAAACGTATCGGGGATTATGCCGAAGAAAACGGGATTGCCATGATGTTGCATTACGCCGGCTCACCCTTTGGGTTTATGGCAAGCGTTCATGCCGCTGCCGCTACTCAAAATTTTGTGGCCCTCGAACATCACTCCGTTGATGTACCAAACTGGTATGACCTGATTAAAGAAGACAAGGACACAATATTTGACAAAGGATATACTCCGGTTCCAAACAAGCCGGGCCTTGGTCTTGAAATAAATGAAGAAGCTGTCAAAGAACACCTGATAGACGGAGCGGGATACTTTGAACCAACACCCGAATGGAATGAAATACGAAGCTGGGACAGAATCTGGAGTTAATTGAAATGAAGAAAGCTTTAACATCATTACTCTACCTAAGTCTGTTATGTTTTATCGGGTTGGTGATAATGCTGATTGTGGACAGTCGTTCTCCCATCATCGGTCCGCTTACAGCAACTATGTTTATTTCCCTGGCTATTGGAGTGAGGGGAACTCAGACTATATTTAAATCTTTCGCCTTCACACTTTGGGTTTTTTCAGCCGTAACCATGGCTATGTTTTACCCAAATCTGTTTCTGCAAGTCGGGGATTTTAAACTCAGTGCCCTCATTGTTCCACTTATACAAATCATTATGTTTGGAATGGGAACCTCACTGAGTATCAGTGATTTTCTCGGGGTAATTAAGATGCCAAAAGGTGTAATTGTGGGACTGGTATTACAGTTTTCGGTGATGCCGCTTTTGGGAATTAGCCTGGCGCTAACATTTAACTTTCCTGCTGAAATAGCAGCCGGAGTTGTTTTGATAGGTTCATCTCCGGGAGGTGTAGCTTCCAATGTGATGGCCTATATCGCCAATGCTAACCTTGCTCTTTCCGTTACCATAACCGCTGCAGGAACTCTGCTTTCCCCATTTATGACCCCACTTCTAATGAAGCTGCTTGCGGGACAATTTGTACCCATTGATTTTTGGGCTATGATGTGGAGCATCACCAAAATGATCATCATTCCGGTAATACTTGGTGTTTTATTTAACCGGTTTTTGCATGGTAAAATGAAATGGCTGGATAAAAGTATGCCTGTTATTTCCATGGTTGGAATTGCAGTCATAATCACCATAATTACCGCAGCCGGAAGAGATTCTCTTATGGTTGTTGGAGTATTATTGGTGGTTGCTGCTATCATCCACAATGCCGCCGGTTACTTTTTTGGATACTGGGGCGGGCGTGCACTTGGAATGAACGAGCAAGATTGCAGAACAATAGCGATTGAGGTTGGAATGCAAAACGGAGGTATGGCGTCCGGGATTGCAGTTGAAATGGGCAAAATTGCTACCGTAGGACTTGCCCCCGCCGTTTTTGGCCCATGGATGAATGTGACCGGCTCAACCCTGGCCAATTATTGGAGACAAAAATCTGATAAGGAAGAGGTTGACTCAGCTGAAGATGTAATTACACCTGCAACCTGATTTAAATGAATTTGATCAAAAAAGCACAACGACATGAAAAACAAGAAAGGCCCTTTACATTCCAAAAATAACATCAAAAATGGTCGCCGTGATTTTATAAAGAAAGCTTCATTAGGAGGTTTAAGTCTTGCCGGATTATCCATGTCGGGAATCAGCGATCAAGTTGCTTATGCCTCGCAAAATGTGAAACGAAATTCCAGCCCTTCGGATCTCAAAATTACGGATATGCGTGTAGTACGGGTACTTAGAACACCCATAATCCGAATCTACACCAATCAGGGTTTAGTTGGACATGGTGATGTTCGTGATATCGGTGATTACCGCTATGCCCTTATGCTGAAAAGCCGCATACTTGGCGAAAATCCATGTAACGTAGAGCGAATATTTAAACTCATCAAGCAATTCGGGCACCATGGCCGCCAAGGTGGCGGAGTTTCTGGAGTGGAAACAGCTTTGTGGGATTTGGCCGGAAAAGCCTATGGTGTACCCGTTTATCAATTGCTGGGAGGAAAATACCGGGATTCCGTGCGTATCTATTGTGATACCACCATGTCAGATGATCCCCACGAATATGCCAACAGAATGCAGGCCCGGGTGGATGCGGGTTACACTGCCCTGAAAATGGACATCGGTATCAATTTAGTGGCAAATGTACCGGGTGCCTTGACCAATGCAGAATTCTGGAAAAACCAACCTGGCGGATTAAGCGGCTGGAACTCGATTCCTTATAGTCATGCCAACACCAAACATCCATTTACACGTATTCAAATCACCGAGAAAGGGATCGACAAACTAATGGAATACCTGGATGTGATGCGTTCAAAAATCGGCTACGAAATTCCAGTGGGTACCGATCACTGGGGGCATTTTGATAAGAATGAAGCCATCAAAATTGCACGGGCTTCTGAAAAATATAACCTTGCTTACCTGGAGGATTTAATTCCCTGGGAATACACAGATGACTGGAGAGAAATCACAGAAGCCACTACTACCCCAACGGTAACCGGCGAAGACATTTACATGCTGAATGGCGGGTTCAAAGACCTGATCGATAAGCGTGCCGTTGACATCATTCATCCTGATCCTGTAGGAGCAGGCGGATTGCTTGAAACAAAAAGAATTGGCGATTATGCCCAGGAAAATGGCATCCCAATGATGATGCATCACGCTTCCTCACCGGTCTCATTTATGGGAGCCGTACATGTGGCTGCCGCAACCGAAAATTTCATGTGGCTGGAACATCATTTTGTGGATACTCCATGGTATGATGACCTTATAACCGGACTCCCTAAACCAATTGTTCAAAATGGATATGTGAAGGTTCCTGAAAAGCCGGGCATTGGTGTAGAACTAAACGAGGAGGTAGTTAAAGAACACATGGATAAAGATCTTGGATTCTTCAAACTAACGAATGAATGGAATGAACGTCAATCCTGGGACCGGCTGTGGAGTTAGTGATTATAAGATTTAGATAAACAGATCAATTTAAAACCATCAAACCATGAGTAATTCAAGGAGAGATTTTCTTAAACAAAGTGCTGCACTTGCTGCATTGTCGGCAGGCGGGTTTCATTTACCCGGCGGATTTGCAAAAACAGAAAAACTTCTTCGAAAAGAAGAATACGAATGGATGGATCTATGCCTTGCACACTTTTTTGGATTCAACGAAGTCCGCATGCAGCTATCTGCACAAATGGGAGTGTTGGGAGCCGTTACTTCCGAGCGGGATAATCTGAAAGAAACTCAGCAGCGTTTTCGGAATGCAGGACTGGAATGGCGGGTATTGGAAGGTGTGAACCTGAGCCGCGCCCAACTTGGGGTGGAAGGCCGGGATGAGGATATCGAAAAGCTTTTAAAGCTCATAAAAGGATGTTCAGAAATTGGCATCGACACTATCTGTTATAACTGGATGCCTGTTATCAGTTGGGCGAGAACTGATCCCGCCAGGGAAAATCGAGGCGGCTCTCTGGTTACAGCTTTTGATTATGAGGAAATTGAGGATAATTCACTCACTGAATATGGTGAATTCACTGAAGACCAATTGTGGAAAAACATGCAGTATTTTCTGGATGCCGTTATTCCCGTTGCCGAAGAATATAATGTGAAATTAGCCCTCCACCCCGATGATCCGCCCGTGGATAAAATCCGGGGCATTCCACGTATCTTCACCAATGTAGATGCCTTCAAACGTCTTATTAAAATGAACCCGAGTGATTTTAATGGTATATGTTTTTGTCAGGGCAGTTTTGCCAGCCAAAAAGATACCAACATCCCCGAGGCCATCCGGTATTTTGGTTCACGTAATAAAATTCATTTTGTGCATTTCCGGGATGTAACCGGCCATACCACCAATTTCAGCGAAGAATGGCACGATAACGGCAAAACCGATATGTACGAAGCCATGAAGGCCTATTATGAAGTTGGTTTCCGCGGCCCGCTCCGCCCTGATCACGTCCCCACCGTTGCCGGAGACAGCAATGAACACCCCGGCTACAGTACCTTGGGTACCCTGTTTGCTATCGGGTATATCAAGGGATTAATGGAAGCCGCAGCAAAGGAATATTGATCTTTTATATTACTTCTTTGATATATGCATCCAGATCAAATACCTGAGGTGGTTCGGTTTTACGGAGGTAAAGTGGATGATGTGGATGACCGGCCTTGGAAATTCGTCCGCGTCGAAAATAGCTGCAATTATTGGATACCAGCACATCATAAATATCCTGTAAACACCTGGAAAGATACGGGCGTTTTTCAATCAATGTTCCCCATGCGCACCATATGTCTGCGGATAATCCCTGCGTTAAATCTGCAATAACTTCCAAATTCTTTTGATGAATTTTTTTCTGAAAACG
>JBBDLQ010000163.1:0-7714 GCA_040878765.1 Balneolaceae bacterium
TTTCTGCCCAGCTCTACCAATCCCTCACTTTCCATTTGTTTAAGCAGCCGGGAGATAACCTCACGGGCTGTACCCAATTCCTGAGCAAGTTTTTCGTGGGTTATAACAATGTCTTTTGACCGGGTTACTTTAGCTTTTTTTTGTAAGAAGTGGAGCAGGCGTTCATCCATTTTTTTGAAAGCTATGGCATTAACAACCCCAAGAAGTTCCTCAAACCGCTGATGATAGATCTGGAAAATATAATTCAGCCATTCCGGGTGTTCTTTGATCATCTCCCTTATTTTTTCAATAGTAATGAAAACTACCTCTGTATCTTCTTCCGCAACGGCTTTTACCTTACTGGGATTGTTATACAAACCCGCTAAAAACGACATCACGCACGTTTCGCCCGGTTGTAAATAATACATTACCATTTCCCGGTATTCATCGTCTGATTGCAGCACCTTCAGGCTACCTTTGGTAACAAATGGAATGGAGCGTACCGGGGCGTCTTCGCTAACAATTACCTCACCCGTTGAAAAGCTTTTGGTGATTCCCATTTTTCGTAATGATTCCGATGATGGTAAAAATGTTGATTTCGACAATTGCAGAATTGGTTTATTTAAAAATGGAAGTTAGCACGGATTAAACTCAGGTAAAAACGACAATTAATATTGTGTTGAGAACCGCCCTTTAATGTTTATTGATTGATGATAGGTGAGATTTTATTCATTGAAACTTCACAATAATTTGGTATTTCTAAATGATAGATAATCAATTCATTTCATTATGGAAGCTGTTCATTTACATCTGTTGATTAATCATGTCCCAATACTCCTAACTATCTTTTCGGTTCTAATAATGTTGTGGGGGATGTTAAAATCAGAAAAAGCATATATAAATTTAGCGTTAACCGGGTTCATCATTGCAGGAGTTTTCAGCATTGTAGCTTTTCAATCTGGAGAGGCCTCCGAAGATGCAGTGGAAACCCTGGCCGGTATTTCTGAATCCTATATTCATGACCATGAAGAAGTAGCTGAAATCGCCAATATTATGGCAATCATTTTGGCAGTATTTTCAATTTCGGCTTTTATCATTAAAAAATATAAACCTGCTTTATTTAAGCCTGTTAAGATTCTCGTGATTCTGCTCGGATTTATTTCTTCTGGTATGTTCAGTTACACCGCTTATTTAGGAGGCAATATTCGCCATACTGAACTTATTAGCGAAGAAGCTGATGAATTTATTGATTCAGGCACTGAAAAGGAGGAAATCATAGGAGATGAATTTGATCAATAAATTATTTCTGCATTCTCCATGCTGAATTTAATACCTGTATTTTACTGAAACCATAAAACTACGTCCAGCTTCAGGTATATTACCTATACTAGTGTGAGTATGGTAATATTCATCAGTCAGGTTATTCACTTCTACTGAAGTAATAAGTGCCGAATTGAGCAAGCTTCGTTCATAGGTCAAATTAAAGATTGCGTAAGAGTCGGTTTTATCTTCAATGGAAGAGATTCCCGCTATGCGATTTTGCTTTGCTGCCCATTCCATATCAGCAATTATAGTGTTCATTCTTTTGGTGAAATTGAGCATGCTTATACCTTTAAAAGGTGGGATAAGAGGCAAGGGCTCATCGAAGGTTTGGTTATGAGCGTACAGGTAAGAAAGCCGGTTTTCCAATCGGAAGTAATTGCCTATACTGTTGATATTTCTGAGCTCTCCACCTAAAATTACGGCATCCCCAACATTGGCATATCGCTTGAATTTAAAATCGTTGTTGCTGACATCTTCTGATAATATCCCGTCTATATAGTTGAAATATTGTTTATGGAAAAGTGAAAGTGACAGCGAGTTATTTTCCGTTTCCCAGGTAGCATTCAAATCTGCATTTACGGTACGCTCGGTTTTTAACCAGGGATCTCCATCATAGAAATAGCCATCGGTATAGTTGTAAATATAGTGGCCAAAAAGCTCCATATGGTTACCCATCCGTTCGGAATAAACCAGGCTTCCGGATAAACTCCATGCATCATTGATCATCCATAAAACACTGCCTGAAGCGGAAATCAGGAATTTGAAGCGTGTTTTTAATTCCCGGTCATACAGGCCTTCAAAAAAGGAAGCATGTGAGCGGCTTGACGTTCCAAGACTTTTGAAGCGCAAATTTTCCTCTAATTTCAACAAAACTGATTCCGAGATAGTAAACCTGTGGCGGAAGCCAATACCGCCATTATTGGTGCGCACCTCGTCAAGGTTGTAAATGAGCATATCCGCAATATCAGGGTCAAGGCTTTCCATCAGCATATCTCCGAAAGCTTCGGATGTGAAGGCATCGATGAACCACTTAAAATTATGGTCAAAAAATGCAGCTTGTCCATTAAGCTTCAACCCGAATGTTTCCGTATTTCCATACATGGGCATATACATTCCGCGCATAACCGGGCGATTTGCCACATCCCGGCTGTAGTCGTCCATCCAGTGCCGGATAGTATTGGCATATAATTTTGCGGATTCAATCTGGAAGCTTTTATCCGATTCTGCAAAATTGAACTGTATTTGTCCGATGTCAGCCAAAGCCTTGGTGGCATCCATAAGCAAGGCCGGGTAGCCAATATCGTAGGCTTTATCGGTGATGTAATTTACTTCAACCGAGTGCTGGGAGGCAAAAACGTGCCGGTAACTTACATTGAGGTTCAGTTTCTCATATTGTGTGTTTCCAATGGTTTGATCATTCCCAGCACGGAAGTCATCCGCTTTTTTATAATTGCCGGTAAACCGAAAGGCATTTTTGCCTGATTTATCTGCACCGCTTCCGCTCAGGCCAAATGACCGGTATTGGTCCGGGGCGCGATAGGCAGAATTCAATTCCATGGAAAATGGCAAAGATTCGGCTTTTTGAGTTACTAAATTTACCGTGCTGTTTCCAGTACCGTTTTCAGCTACTCCTGAACCGCTTTTATCAATTTGCAGGCTCGAGAGATTGTTGGTTTCTACGTACGAGGTGATTGGATCCATTTTATCCACGCATGCTTTAAATACCTGCATGCCATCTATCACCAGGTTCATGCGTTGATCACTTTGACCGCGAACTGCCGGCTCCCAGCCAAAAGCACCTCGTTTGGTGATAGATATGCCATCTATATTCTCTAAAAAATCATCCATGCTATGTGAAGAATGTTCATTGTGATAGGCATGAATGTTTTGTTCATCATTTTGATTTCCAACAATGATCACCTCCGTCTTATTCCGGAATATCACCGGATTCAAATACACTATTTCCAATTCCGGCTGCAGATGTATTTCTTTCGAAGTATATCCAACCGCCGTGATGATGATGTCAGGATAATCTTCTGTATTTATAGTGAATTTTCCGTCCATATCAGTGAATGTCACAACCATTCCGGCAGGGTCTAAAATATGAGCTCGAATTACTGGTTCTTTCGTGTTTTTGTCAGCTACTTTGAGGGAGCGCATTTGACCAAAAACCGGTTCAGCCCCAAACAATAAAAGCGTGATTAAAAAGATGAAATTTTTCATGGTATCAGGGATTTACTCGCAAATAAAATATTAAGGTCAGGGAATCCGTCCGACCGGTTAAAATGGTCAGACGGATTTAATTCTGATTTTTGATTTTCCATTGTTTTATTTAGCCTGAACACTGTACTCAAACACTACTTCGGGAAGGGTGTCATTTTCAATGATCAATTCAACGGAGGTAGTCCAAACACCGCTCATGCTGTAGTTGATGTCGCCTTCATAAAATCCGTTTCCGGTAGCTACAGGGGGCGTGAAATCGGTGGAATGACCACTTCCGCCACCCATATCCATATAGGGATAGACGATCATCCCGGCATCTTCTACGGCCGGAAAACTCATCATACTTTCGCGGGTATGAACCATGAAAATGAGATCATTATTTCCGCTAACAGGTTTTTGAGGAGCGTACCAGGTAATAAAATATATCGTATCGTTTTCATCACGAATACTGCTCAGTTTCCATGAAGAATTTATCTCCACCGGCATTTCACCCGTGATGATTTCATCGGACTGCGTCACGAACTCAAAGTTGATAGCCCAGCTTCCCATCGTGCCGCTTGGCATGATAAATATCATCCTGTTTTTGAGGTAGCGATCGTCTTCGTCCGCAGTTTCGGGCTGGGTAAAAGGGGTAGAGTGCATCATTTCGCCCATATCCATCATGGGGTTAAGGGTAAATGATTTCGGCTCAACCCGATTTCCGTTTTCCTCAATAAGCCAATAGAGATAATTGACGCCGGTTTCGAGTTCTTTTTCGGCTTCTAATGATATGGTGTACCCATCAACTGTAACGGAATAAATGGGAATCAGATCTAATTTTGGATCGGAATCGGTGGTGTTGCAGGATACAGCAGCCAACACCAAAGCTGCCATGGCCATAATACGGCCAAATGGTTTTAGCGTATTCATAGTAAATACCTTGTTTAGTTTTGTTTAACAGATAAAGTGAGCCTCAGATACTGCTGAGGCATCACCGGTTAAAAGCGGGGTAAACAAAACTACAGGCGGGGAGGGCGGAGTAAATCTCCCTCAAATCCAGGGAGTAATGCGATATTTTGATGGTTTAAAACGGGTTTATTTTCAAAGGGTTGAAATATAAAATCCTCGCTGTGGCAAAGAGCATTGAATTTGGCAAATACAACCAAGCCCTCAGATGAATTATCATCAACCGGGTGGGGAGAGGAGTAGAAACAATAATCAGCGTTTACATCTGAGTTTTCATGATGATTGCCTCTCATACCTTCATTTTCTTTTTCATGCAGCTCCGGATGATGGCAGGTGCAATATGATTGCCCTTCTTCTACTTCACAATTACAAAACGAGACTTCACAATGATCTCCTTCACTGTGAGAATGTATGTGGTTCATCAGAAGTCCGGCACCAAGCCATCCAAATATATTCCATAGCATCACAATAAGAGTGACAGTACTTACGATTTTATGATATGTACTATTAAGACTCATATGTCTTTAATATATCCCTCCCATATGAAGGAATTTTGAAGAATTTTATGTTGTATGATTGCTTTTTAAACGATGAAAAATCACCAGGTAAACCAAAAGAAAGAGGATTGCTACTGCTTGATGTATCACTCCAAGTGAAATTGGGACGCTATAAATAAGGGTCAGGATTCCCAGCAAGTATTGCAGGGTAATAATACTAAGTAAAATACCACTCAATGCATGTATCCACTTCGACTCGTTTCCAAAAACAGATTTCCACCAAAATAATACAACAGCTATGAGCAGAAAAGTGCCGTTTAAACGGTGAACCCATTGTACTGCCCCGGGATTTTCAACAAAGTTCAGCATAAACGGGTCCAGAACACTGAAAGTCGGCGGAATCCATTGCCCGCCCATTTTTGGGAAGGTATTGTAGAGGTAACCCGCATCAAGTCCGGCGGTGAATGCCCCATAAATCATTTGGATCAAAAACAATACCCCTATCACCCATAACCATTTTATCAGCGTAGAAGTATTCTCGGGTATTTCAGGGGATTTATATTTTAGGTCGAGCGCATACCAAAGGCAAAAACCGATCAAAACAAATGCCAGCATTAGGTGAATGGCCAGCCGATAATGGCTTACGTAAGGGATATCCACCAGCCCGCTCTTTACCATGATCCAGCCCATAATTCCCTGTAAAGCACCAAGCCCTAACAGGATAAACATACGTTTGAGTAATTTTGAGTCGAAATATCCTTTTGCCCAGAAAAACAAAAAAGGCACGATGAAAACGATACCTAACATTCTGCCAAGCAGGCGGTGCAGGTATTCCCAAAAGAAAATGGTTTTAAATTCTTCCAGGTCCATCCCTTTATTAAGTTGCTGGTACTGGGGAAATTCCTGGTAGCGTTCAAATGTTTGCTGCCAATCAGCTTCTGATGTGGGAGGGATGGTTCCCATTATCAGGTCCCAGTCGCTTATGGAAAGTCCGGAATCGGTCAGCCTGGTGATACCACCGATGATCACCATTAAACTGATTAGTATTATGCCTGACCAAAGCCAGATATAAACGGGGCGGTTATAGGGTGTTGTCATGAAACTACCTGGAAAACTGATTTTGATTAAATGTAGTCATCAAATAAAATATCTATTTTTGTAAGAAAGTACTTTGTGTTATTTGTAAGAATATGGTAAAAATAACAACTGTTTTGAGGCGAAAGTTGCTTTATTGCGTAGGATATTTCACCCAGTAAATCATCATAATAAAATATTTAAATTGGCGTGTTTTGGTGATACTTTGAGTTGATATATTGGAAAAAATCATAAAAAAAATATAAAACGGGATATTCCAATGAGTGAATATTATGCTGCGGTATTTGGAGCGGGAATTGCGGGAACAGCCATTGCGAATGAGCTTGCCAAAAGAAATAAAAAAGTAATTCTCATCGACCCGTATGTATCTGAAAATGCACCGGGAGCTCCTGCAGGATTAGTAAACCCGGCCACGGGCAGGCATGCCAAAATGAGCTGGAGAAGTGCGGAGTGTATGGCCGCCCTGCGAGAACTTATTGAGGAGCTCATTCAGTTTTCGGGAAGGGATGATATTATTTCCGATACCGGAGCCATCAGGCCTGCAATCAATGAAAAACTTGAGGTCAATTTCAAAGAAGCTCTGGATAAATATGAATGGCCAAAGGGCTGGATACGGTGGATGGAAAAGGAGGAAGTCGCAGCATTCAATCCCGAAATCGCTACCAATTTTGGGGCACTTTATTTGGATTGTGGATTTACTGTTTATGTGGATCATTACCTGAATACCTTTCGCCAATATTTGAGGAAAAAAGGAGTAGAATGCCGGTATGAACGAGCCGATTATGAGAAGGCTAATGGAAAGGAGAGCTTTAATATAAATTTTGAAAGCGGGGAGAATTTGATGGCGGAGCACGTAATTGTGGCTGCGGGACATCAAACCCCGTTATTTGAAGATTGGGAATTTCTTCCTTTGCATCGTGTAAAAGGCCAAATTGTTTGGTTTGAATCAGATGAAGACCTTGAATGGGATCATGCTACTTCAGCCATGGGTTACAGCCTGAGGCGCGGGAAAAGAGGGCTGATCGTTGGTTCTACCTACGAGCATAAATTTGAAAATCTGGATGCGACCGAAAATGCCTATAAACAGATATTGGAGAAACTGGGAAAGATGCTGCCAAACCTGCCGGAAAGGGTAACGAAAAAGATTCAGCTTGCCGGTGTCCGTGTAACAAGTCCAAACAGGCTTCCTGTAATAGGCCGGCATCCCGAAAATGAAAAACTCTGCATTTACACGGCCATGGGTTCAAAAGGATTTCTTTTTTCCCAATATGTTGGCAGTATTCTGGCTGATCATCTTGTAAATGCAAAACCAATACCGGAAGAATTGGATACTAAAAGGTTTGATTCATGAATTATGAAATGTAAAAACAGGGATTAATCTCGTTTAATAAATTTCATTCCACCATAGATGACAAACCACACGGCAGTTCTGAACGTCATTGCACCTACACTTTCAACGGCAATTTGCTCAGTGCTTAGATAGAGTATCCCGATAATGCCTAAAATGGCAAGATTTAAAAGAAATATTGATTGCACCGCAAATAAAGCTTCGTTGTGATTTCTCCAAATCATTAACCCTGCTAGAATATACAACAAGCCCATTATGGTGTTGAATACAAGCAGCGGCAAAAATATCAGGTAACCGGGATCAA
>JBBDLQ010000163.1:7814-11004 GCA_040878765.1 Balneolaceae bacterium
CCCATTATGGTGTTGAATACAAGCAGCGGCAAAAATATCAGGTAACCGGGATCAAATATGCCTAAAAGAGTTCGGCCCCCAATGAAAGTTGTCAGACCTCCAAAAATGATAGCTGCAACCGCTGTTATTATCCGAATATAATGTGAGATTCTATATTTACTCAAAGTGCAGATTTTGTTCTGTGACGTTAATATTAATTTATATCAAAAATACCAACCAGCTTAAGTTCGGTGCTAATGCATTCTTATTCAATACGGCAGCAAAACACTTTTACTAACTTATTCTGATTTTGTAATTATTCATCAGATATACATAATAAAATCTAAAATTGTCTTAATTTTCAAATATTGATTTTTTATGAAATCAGGTTGGTAACATTCTCTTAAAAGTGTCAATCGATAAGAATCGCTATGAGAACAAATATGCAGGCTGAGAAATCAGTCCCTTCAAGAACAATTACAAAAACCGAGATTATGGCCCCGGCCGGCGATTGGGAATCCTTGCAGGCAGCTTTTCAGGGCGGAGCCGATTCCGTTTATTTTGGGATTGAGCAACTTAACATGCGTGCCCGGGCTTCCAATAATTTCACGATGGATGATCTTCCCGAAATTGCTTCCCTGGCAAAAGAAAAAGGAGTCAGAACTTATTTAACCCTGAATACGGTGCTGTATGATCACGACCTGCCGCTCATGAAACGAATAATTGATGCGGTGAAAGAACATGATATCACTGCCATCATTGCTGCAGATCAAGCCGCCATATCGTATGCATTTAAACAGGGGGTTGAAGTACATATTTCAACCCAGGCAAATATCTCTAATATTGAAATGGTAGAATTTTACAGCCACTTTTCCGATGTAATGGTATTAGCCAGGGAACTAAGTTTGGGGCAGGTGAAAAAGATTGTGGAGGGGATCAAAGAGAGAAATATAACCGGGCCATCCGGAGAATTGGTTCAAATTGAAGTATTCGCTCATGGAGCCTTGTGTATGGCGGTATCCGGGAAATGTTATCTCAGTTTACACACCTATAACTCTTCTGCAAACCGGGGGGCTTGCAAGCAAAATTGCCGCCATGCGTACAAAGTTACCAATGATGAGGGAATAGAGCTGGAAATTGATAACGAATACATCATGTCGCCCAAAGATCTTTGCACCATCCACTTTTTGGATCAGGTACTGGATACCGGGGTGGAAGTGCTAAAGCTGGAAGGGCGGGGACGATCACCCGAATATGTAAAAACAGTCACCCGCTGTTACAAAGAAGCAGCTCAGGCTGTAGCAGAAGGAACTTTCACTCCCTCAAAAGTAGAAGAATGGCATAAGGATCTTGAGAAAGTGTATAATCGAGGTTTCTGGGACGGTTATTATTTAGGCCGCCGGCTGGGTGAATGGAGTCCCGTTCACGGTTCAGCTGCAACTAAAGAGAAAACCTTTGTGGGTAAGGTGCTTCATTATTATCCTAAAGCAAAAGTGGCTCATATCAGGATTAAAGCAAAAGAAATCAAAGTGAATGACTCAGTGCTCATCATCGGGAAAAAGACGGGTGTTGCTGAACCGGAGATCAACTCAATATGGGTGGATGAGCAACCTGCAGATAAGGTAGTGCAGGGACAAGACTGCACAATTCAAATGGATTCAGAAGTACACGAAGGGGATAAAGTGTATGTGTGGGAGGATCGCAGCTGATGCGACTCACTTATTACAGAGATAAATGTATTGGGTGCAATTATTGTGTGGAAGTTTGGCCTGAGCGCTGGCAGATGTCAATACGGGATGGCAAAGCGGTACTCATAGGTGGCAGGAAAAAAGGCAATGTTTACCGTGTGGATGTGGGAGAATATGAGAGGGAATTGAATGAAAGAGCCGCAGAAGTTTGTCCGGTGGATATAATTAGGATTGTCGACTAATAAATAATGCGATTACACTGATTTTTTTAGAGAAATACCGAGGTCAAATTAATTCATATATGGAAAACAATGGTGTGGTTTATTCATTAAATTTAGATAAAAGTATCTGTTAATCTTTAATAAGTTGAAAATGTCCAATCCTTTTTTTTCTCCCAAAGGTGTCGCTGTAATTGGAGCTTCTCAGGATTCCCATAAACTGGGATACGGTGTAATCCGAAATCTCATTGATTACCGGTATAAAGGAGGGATATATCCGGTCAACCGAAAAGCCTATGAAATTCTCGGGCTAACCTGCTACGAATCGATTGATGTTGTACCGGATCCGGTTGACCTCGCTATCATCATTGTGCCGGCGCGAGCGGTTTCCGGGGTTTTGAAAGAATGTGGAGAGCGGGAAATTAAGCACGTAATTATTGTTACCGGCGGGTTTTCTGAAACGGGTGAAGATGGGCAAATGCTGGAAGAAGAATTATTGGAGGTGGCAAAGGAATTCGGAATTAAAATGATTGGCCCGAATTGTATTGGGACTATAGATACTCATACCCCTGTGAATACGACTTTTGTAGTAGGGATGCCGGAGCCGGGTGAAATTGGTTTTATCTCACATTCGGGGGCTATGGTAGCAGCCATCATCGATTGGGCCAGCGGGAGTGGCATTGGATTCTCCAGGATCGTAAGCCTTGGAAACCAAATTGATGTAAATGAAACCCAGATGATTGAATCAATAGCTGAAGATCCCCAAACGAAAGTTATCACTTCTTACATTGAAGGTGTTTCAAATGGAAAAGAATTTTTAGAAGCAGCCAGAAAAGCAGCACGTGAAAAACCATTTTTGGTACTGAAAGGTGGTCAGGGGGAAAGCGGGGCTAAAGCCGTTGCATCTCACACAGGCGCTCTGGCGGGAAGTTCAGAAGCGTATCATGCCGCGTTCAGGTATTGCGGGATACAGGAAGCAGACACCATCGAAGAGATGTTTGAATGGGCACGGGCTATGGCCTGGCAACCATTGCCGGAAGGAAAACGCGTGGCCGTTTTAACCAATGCAGGCGGCCCGGCTATATTGGCCGTTGATGCGCTTGAAAGGGAAGGCCTTGAAATTGCACAACTCACCGACAAAACCAAGGAATACCTTTCATCACGCCTTCCAAAAGCGGCCAGTGTGAGTAACCCGGTGGATGTACTGGCAGGTTCTGGCCCAGGCACCTATACGCTTGCTCTCGAAGCTATACTGACGGATGACAATGTAGATGCCGTAGTAGTAATTCAGGCTCCACAGGATTG